>NZ_SMKH01000170.1 GCF_004348515.1 Actinomadura sp. KC345
TATAAGAGACAGGACAATGAGAACAGGAGGTGTCATGAAGTACGTCTTGCTGATCTGTGACAACGAGGTCGACCCGCCCACCATGGAGGAACTGGGTGCCGACCCCGTCCACCAGGCATGGGAGGACAAGGTGCGCGGGTCGGAGCTGTGGGGAGAGCGGCTGCGGCCGTCGGCCAACGCGACGACCGTTCGCGTGCGCGACGGTGAGGTGCTCGTCTCGGACGGCCCCTTCGCCGAGACCAAGGACCTCGTCGGCGGGGTGGTCGCGATCGAATGCGAGAACCTCGACGACGCCATCGAGATCGCTGCCGGCCACCCCTACGCACGCCGCGGAAGCGTCGAGATCCGCCCGGTCTGGGAGTGACGGCACCCGACTCCGTCCCTGATCACCCTGGGGCGCCGGGCTGGTCGGTCATCGGTGGTTTCCGGTGCGGTGGACCGCAACGGCGGTGGCGACGCTGACGAGCAGACCGCCCGCTCCCGCGGCGACGAAGGTGATGCGCGCGTCGGTCGCGGCGAGCAGCAGGCCGCCCAGCGCGTAGGAGAGCCCGGCCCCCAGCCCGACCGCGCCGTAGAGCGTGCCGAACGCCTGGCCGAGGACGCCGGGCGGGACGACGCGCTGCAGGTGGGTGTTGACGCCGACGTCGAAGGCGGCGATGCCGGCCCCGCGCATGGTCTGGAGCAGCATGGCGGCCAGGATCGACCCGGCCAGCCCGGTGACCAGGTTGCCGGCGCTGCTCACCGCGAACCCGACGAGCAGCAGCGCCGGCGCCGGCCATCGCCGGCCCGCGCGGGCGAGCAGCAGGTAGCCGAGCAGCAGCCCGATGCCCACCCCGGCATAGAGAACGGCCGCGTCGGTGCCGGTCCCGCCGAGCTCGTCTCGGGCCAAGAAGACCAACGCGACATCGTCGACTCCGCTGAAGGCGACCACGCCGACGAAACCCGCGGAGACCGCACGCACGGTGGGGATCGACCACACGAGTCTGAGGCCGGCCAGTACCTCGCGGTACCACCCGATCGCCGGGCCCCGGCCGGTCGTGGCTTCTCGCCGGTGCGCGCCGCCGAGCCGGGGAAGCCAGGCCAGCAGGGCGGCGGAGACGGCGAACGTGGCGACGTCGACGAGCAGGACGCCGCGGATCCCGCTCAGCGCGAACAGTGCGGCCGCGATCAGCGGGCCGAGGGATTCGAGCCCGTAGGTACCGACGCCCAGGGCGGCGTTGGCCGCTTCGAGATCCTCGTCGTCGACGATACGAGGCAGGGCGCTGCGCGAGGCCGAGATGAAGGTGGTGGCAGCGATCCCCCGTACCGCGACCAACAACAGCAGGACGGGGAGCGGCGGCAGAGCCGCGGCTATGGCGAGCACCAAGACCCCCTGGATCACCTCGCCGGCGACCATCACCCTGCGAAGCGCGTACCTGTCACTGATGAGGCCTGCGATCGGGCCGAACAGTCCCGGGACACAGTCTCCGGCCAGCAGCAGCAGCGCGACCGCGACCGCGGCGCCTGTCTCGGCCTGGAGGTAGACGAGCAAGGCCACCAGACCGAGGGAGTCGCCGAGGACCGAGACCGCTCGGGCCGTCCACAGCACCCGGAACTCACGGTTGCGGCGCAGGAGTCGGAGCGCGCCACCGCGAGGCCGTACGGCGTGGCCGGCGGATGACCTCGGGCTGGTCATGGTCTTGGTTCCTCCCACGAGAGTCGGCGAGGTGTCGCCGTCGCGGACCCCGGAGCGCGGGTCCGCCTGGAGCACCTGTTGGGCAAGTCTGGCTTCGGCCGTTGTGCCAGATCATCGTCCGCATGGCCGATGCCGAACGGCGTGGGTGGATGAGATCAGGCGCCCCCGGCGGCGGACATCTCAACCACGCAAGGCACGCACCATCCGCCTGATGCCCGATGTTCCACCGGACCCGGTGCGCGAGTGTGCTGGACAGCAACGTCCGCACGAAGGAGTCCGATGAGCTCGCGACCGGCCCACGACCACTGCAGGCATCAGGCCATTAGGGATCTCCATGACGTACTCGGCAGCGGGATCACCATCATCTACGTTCAGGCCGCCACCGCCCTCGCCCTCTCCGGGACCGCCGACGGTTCCGACCGGGCCTCCGCGGCGCTCGCCGCGATCAAGAGCACCAGCAAGGAACTCGCGGCGGAAGTCCACGCCTTGGTCGACTCGCTCACCGCAGGCGCCTCCTCCACGGCCGAGACCGCGCCCGGCCGACCGGGCACGGGACTGAACGGGATCGCCGCCCTCATCGAGGAGATGGCGAGCTGCGGCCTCGCCATCCACATCGAGGCGTCGGGCGACCGCCCGGTGCCGCCGGCCGTCGACCAGGCCGCCTACAGGATCGTGCAGGAGTCCGTGACCAACATCCTTCGTCACGCCGGGCCGACAACGGCCAGCGTCCGCATCGTCCGTGAGACGGACGCGGTGCTCGTGGAGATCACCAACGCCCCACCGAACCGGGAGAACCACCATGCACTGAGCCGCGGTGGGCACGGCATCACCGGCATGCGGCGCCGGGCGGAGGCGCTCGGCGGATCCCTGCAAGCCGAGCCGCTCCAGGACGGTGGCTTCCGGGTGTATGCCCGATTGCCGACCGGGACGCCCGATGCCCCGGCGAAGACCGCGCCAGGCTCACCAGCGATCATGGGAGCGGGATAAAAAGGCTCTGCATCCATCGGGTGGCCATTCCCGCCGAGAGGTCGATGCCGGCGGGACCGGATGGCCGGTCCGCTGGTCGGGGAGACTGGCGTGATGAACAACCCAGGGCGGATGAGCGAGCGCGAGTACTTCGCCAACGTCGCCGAGCGGCTCGGCTTGTACGTCGTAGGTTCGCGTCTTGCCGGCGTCGAGACCTTCCTCGACGGTTATGACCAGCACTCTTTCCGCCACGGCGGTCCCGGGCTTCGGGGATGGCGGGAGTGGCTCGTCGCTCGGCGCGGCAAGGAAGCCCTGTCAACGGCCTCCGCCGCAATGGCCTCTTGCAGCCACCGGCCGACGGATCATGGCGACCGCAGGTCGGGACGCGGTTTCGGCCGGTCACGGCGGTACCGGGCGGCGATCGGCCGCGGCCTGGCCCGGGGAGGGGTGGTTCGAGGCGAGCCGGCGGTGCAGCGTGCGTCGGATCTCGGTGACGAAGCAGTGGCCTTCGGGGGTCAGGTCGTCGCCGTCCAGGAGGGCTTCGGCTGCCTCCATGGACGCGGTGTTCCAGCGGGCGAACTCAGTGTGGGCGAGTCGTGCCGCCTCGCCGGTCTCGTAGGACGATTGGGCGCGCCAGAACTCGCTCACCGCCAGATGCGCGTAGGTCCCGTGGAGGGTCGCCGTGGCGGGACGCGGGTCGCTTCGCCATGCGGGCCGGTAGCGGTGCTCGCCGCCGGGCCGCGTCAGGGGGACGGTGTCCATGAGCGCCGTGAGTTTGGCGTGCTGTACCTCGTGGACGAGGGTGAGCGCCATCGTCTGCGCGTCGGCGGGCATCGACAGGGCGACGCCGCCGAAGGCCTCCGGGGACGAGGCGCTGCTCTGGTGCCCGGGTGGTCCGCCCGCCAGCGGGGTGAGCGCGCGGGCCAGGGCGGCCAGCTCGACCGCGAACCCGCGGTGGCGGCGGGACAGGATGCCCCAGGCGGCCTTGAACGTGGCGTGCCATCGGTGGACCTCGGGACGCGTGAGACGCGGGGCGGGCTCCGTCCCTGGCATGCGGAAGGGGTCCAGGTCGTCCAGGACCGGGTGGATCGCGGCGCCGTGCGCGCTCGCCCGAAGGGTGCGCAGCCCCTCCCAGCCGGGCGCGTCGGTACGGGGCGTGGCGGGGACGACCGCCTCATCGCCGATGCGCCAGGCGCCGTGGCCGATGAACCTGACCAGGGCCGTGTCGGCGAACCCGGTCGCGGCTCGCCCCAGGGACGGGATCATGGCGCCGCCTGCGGAGACGGGAACGTGGAGCTCGCCCGGCGTTCCCGTACGGATCATCGCCGCGGCGGCGAGCGAGGCCAGCCCCTCGGGTCGCGCGCCGGGCAGGGTGGGGCCACCGCGCAGCGCCCGCAGTGTGGCGGACGCCCACGCCCGGACGGCCGGGTGCAGCGCGACCTCGTCGACGGCGTCCGGATGGCCTCCGTGCAGCTCCGCCAGGATCGCGTACGCGCGCAGCGCGCCCTCGTGACCGCCGAGGCGCCGGGCGTGGTCGCGGACGAGCCGCAGCCTGACCAGCTGCTTGCGGCGCTGGGCGCGGACGAGCGCGGCCACGGCGCGGGCGGCGTGGCCGCCGGTCTCCCCGGGGCGGCCCGCCAGCGCGCGAAGGTCGTCCCCGGACACCGGGCATCGGTGCGGCGACCTCACCGCGTGCCGCCGCCGGGAAGAACCGCCAGATCGGCCGTGATCCGATCCCGGATGTGCCGGATCAGCGCGAACAGGTCGCGGCAGTAGACCGAGGGGTTGGCGAACCCGCTGCCGGCCTGGTGGCGGTGCGCGTACAGGCCGCCTCCGCAGACGCGGTGCACGGGACAGCGGCGGCAGGTGGGGGCCAGTGCCGCGGCGCCGATCTGGCGGGCCGCGATCGAGGGCAGCCGCAGCGCCGCGTCGAACGGGTCGCGCGAGACGTGCAGCCCCGTCGCGGGCGCCCCCTCGTACACGGACTTCAGCGCGTCGCCCTGCTCGATCGAGCCGTCGGTCTCGACGACGACGAAGCCGACCGGGGACAGCCCGACGGCCTCGACGGAGGCCGAGCCGCCCAGCAGCAGATGGATGATCTCGGCGAACAACCGGACCCGCGTCTCGGCCGGGGACGCCCCGTACCAGCGGTCGAACACCGCGATGAGCCAGTCGGCGTAGGGGGCGGGCCCGCGGTCCCGGTCCTGGCCGCCTCCGCCGCCCGGCAGGCCGGGCGGCGGGGCGTCCCAGTTGCCGTGCGGGAGCAGGAGGCCGATCGCCGGCGGCTGGTGGCTCAGCAGGGCCTCGTAGGTCTCCACGGGATCGTTGCGGATGTCGATCGTGCACAGCAGCCCGGAGAACAGGTGCCGGAACGCGGGTGAGGTGAGCCGGGCGAGCGCCGCGCGTACCTCGGTGTGGCTGCCGCGGCCGTCGCGGCGCCTGCGGTGCCGGTCATGGGCCGTCCGGCCGCCGTCCAGGCTGACCCCGATCCGGATGCCGAGCTCGTCGCAGAGCCGGAGCTGCTCCGTCCCGAGGCCCACGCCGTTGGTCTGCATGCGAACGTCGACGTGCGCGCCCGCCCGCCCCCGCACGATCCGCCGGAGGGTGCGGACGGCGTCCTCGATCCGGGACGTCCCGGCCAGCAGCGGCTCGCCGCCGTGCAGGCCCACCGTGACCGTGGACAGCTCGTGCCGGGCGGCGTGCTCGGCGATACGTCCGGCGGTGTCGGCCAGGACGTCCTTCGGCATCGTTCGCGGCCGGTGCCGCCAGGACCGGTCGGCCATCTCGTACATGTAGCAGTAGTCGCAGGCCAGGTCGCAGCGGCCGTGGATCTTGAGGACGAACTCGCGGAACGGGGTGGGCCGCCAGCCGGCCGTGCGCAGGGCGGTGAGGTCGAGGCCCGCGGGCCATTCCGGGGCCGCCTGCCGTGCGTTGCTCGTCATCCGCGACCATCCAGGATCGGCGCCGGCCTCGGGCGGTCTCACCCTCGCGCGGTCACAGCGGCTGCGGTTCGAAGTCGCAGTCGATGCGGTCGCCCTGGCCCGCGCCCACGGCCAGCGGATGCTCGGTACCCAGCGTGTCCCGCAGCCGCCGGACCGCGTCGACGAGCAGTTCGGCGCCGCGCTCGGGGGACCCGGACGCGTCGAGGTCGGCGCCCAGGTTGGCCGCGCAGGCCAGGGTGTCGGGGTGGTCGGCCCCCCGGCGTCCGGCCAGCAGGGGCATCGCGGCCTCGCCGAGCGCGACGGCCTGCCCCGCGTCGCCGAGCGCGGCCCGGTCGCTGGCCAGGTTGACGGTCGCGAGCAGCGGATGCGGATGGTCGGCGCCGACCAGGGCGCCCAGTTCGCGGCGGGTGGTCTCGTTCATCGCGGCGGCCTCCTCGGGCCGGCCGCTCAGCCGCAGGACGACCGCCACGTTGATGGCGCAGCCGAAGACGAAGGGATGCCTCTCGCCGAGGACGCGGCGGTACAGGCCGAGCGTCTCCTCGCCGATCTCCAGCGCCTCGTCGATCCGGCCCGCCAGCCGCCACTCGTTGATGAGGTTGCAGGACGCCGCCATCGTGTCGGGGTGTTCGAGGCCGTAACGTTCGTGGTAGCGCGCTCGCAGCTCTTCGGCGAGGGCGAGCGACTCCTCGTACAGCCCGGCCTTGCGCATCGACACGGAGAGGTTCTTGTCGGCCCGCAGCACGTAGTGGCTGTCGAGCGGGAGGACCGTGCGGTAGTCGGCACAGACCCGCCGCTGGGCGTCGAGCGACTCCGCGTACCGGCCGCACTCGCGCAGGTCGCGGTTGACGTTGTTGCGGGAGTTGAGCACCCAGGGGTTGTCGGAGCGCCCGTGGACGTTCAGGCGCTTGGCGCTGGTCTCCTCGTCGAGTGCCAGCGCGCGATCGTAGTCGCCGGTGAGCCGCAGGTCGACGGCCATGTTGTTGGCCGACATGAGGGTCGGCGGCTCCAGCGGGCCGAAGACGGACCGGTGCAGCCGGTAGGACTCCTCGTCCAGCGCCATGGCCTCCGCGAACTCCCCCCGCCAGCGCAGGTCGGCGGCATGGGCGTTCATGGTGTAGAGGGTCTGCTCGTCGTCGGGCGCCGGCGTCAGCCGCATCCGCTCCAGCGTCCGCCGGTTGAGTTCGTAGGCGGTGGCCACATCGCCCAGCAGTCGCGAGGTCAGGGCGAGGATGCGCTGCATCACCAGGACGAGCTGCCACCGGGCCGCCTCGTCCTGGCCGGCGCCCGCCGGCGGGGCGTCGTCGTCGCCGCGGCCTCCGGTCCAGCGGTCGAGCGCGTCGGTGACGAACCGGCGGGCGCCGTCGTAGTCCCCGCGCCGGACGAGGTAGTAGGCGACGTTCACGCACATCTGGCGTACCAGCGGGACGTCGCTGTCCGGCGCGCCGGATCCGACGACATGGCCGAGCAGCCGGGAGAAGATCGGCCAGTTGTCGATGTTGTCGGGGTCGCTCGGGACCCGCGCGCTGAGCAGCAGGTGGACGTCGCGGCGGTGCCGCGCGGCCGTCTCGGGGTCGGCGGCCTCGCGCTGGGTGCGCTGGACGAGGCGGTGGATCGTCATCGTCCGGTGCACCGTCTCGACCCGGGCCAGCGAGAAGCGGCCCAGGCTGCGCAGCGCCCGCTGGAACCGGGCCGGGTCGTCGAGGATCTGGCCGAACGGCCCGTCGAGGACCTGCCGCCCCTCGGTGAACAGGGCGAGCGGGATGGGCGTCGGCCCCAGGTGCGCGCACCGGCTCAGCAGCTCCACGGCATCAGGGCTCTGCGCCTGGAGGCGCGCCACGGACATGCTCCACACGGTGTCCACCGACATCGGGTAGCCGACCGGACGGAAGTCCTCGCCGAGGTGCTGCGGCAACTGCCGGATGAAGTCGTCGGCGGACAGTCCCGCCTCCGACATCAGCGCCGCGGCCTGCTCCAGCGCGAGCGGGAGGTCGCCGACCTCCTCGGCGACGCGGTCGGCGTCGGCCTCGGTCATCCCGTCGATCCGCCGGCACAGGAAGGCCGTGCTCTCGGCGCGCTCGAAGACGTCGATGTCCATGGTGTGGACGCCGTGGCGCCACCGGTCGTCGCGAGAGGTGATCAGCACGTGCCCCGGCCCGCTGGGCAGCAGGGGGGCGATGGCGTCGGGCTCGTCGACGTTGTCGTAGATGAGCAGCCAGCGGCGGTAGGGCTCGCCGCGCCGGAGCGCCTCCAGCAGTTCGGGGACGGCCGTGCTGCTGGCGAGGTCGCCGCCCGTGTCGGTGACGCCGAGCCGGGTGGCGAGCGAGGTGAGCGAGGACCGGACCGTCAGGGGATCCTTGCCGCCGCCGGGGATCCACCAGACGACGTCGTAGTCGTCCATGTACCGGTGGGCGTACTCCGTGGCCGTCTGGGTCTTGCCGATGCCGCCGAGCCCCTTCAGGGCGCACAGGACCAGAGCGCCCTTGTCCGTGGCCAGATCCTGGCGCAGCCGGGCGAGAACGTCCTCGCGGCCGGTGAAGTGGACGTTGCGCATGGGGACCCCGCCCCAGACCTTCGGTCCGCCGGACGATGCGGGCGGGGCTGGAGACGACACGTGACCTCCGGGAACGGTCTCGCTGGATCGGAATACCGAGTCTAACCAAAGTGAAAGACATCGCGAGCGCGCAATTTTACCGATCATGAAAACGGCCGTTGATTGCGGATACGGTCCGCCCGATGCCTCCTTAGCGCGTGTCCGCAAATCACCTCATCCCGGCAAGAACCAGGTGAATCCACGACACTCTGCGTGCCCTTTACGGACGAAGGGGCCGCTGGTCAGACGATACCCGTTCATCGTGATCTGAATTTAACCTGGGTGAACGGTTGAGGATGGCCGGAGGCCCGAGAGGATGGTTACCCTATAAACCCGCCACTCCGGATATCCGGAGTGGCGGGATCGGCCAGAACGCGACCCCGCCTGGCCATGAGGAGGACCGAGAATAGTGTTCACGGGTCGCCGGAGGCGTACCGGCCGGAAACGCGGTGGCCGGGGACGCGCGATCGTCCGGTGGGCACTCGTCACCACGGTGGTCGGGGTCCTGGCCGGAGTCTCGGCGCTCGGCTTCCAGTTGCTGCTGGCCTGGAGCACGTCCGGATTCCTCGGAGTCCTGGTGGGGTTCGAGCCCGCCGCCACCTCCACCGGAGGGCAGCCGCAGGGAGCCTCCGGGATGGAGCGTCCGTGGCTGCTGCCCCTGGTGACCGGAGGGGGCGCCGCGCTCGCCGCCCTCGTCGTCCTCAAGGCCGCGCCCGAGACCGGCGGACACGGCACCGACGCCGCCATCGACGCCGCCCACCACGATCCGTCCCGGATGCGCGCCCGGGTCCCGCTGGTGAAGGCGCTCACCTCGTCCCTCACCCTCGGATCGGGCGGATCGGGCGGCACGGAGGGCCCGATCGCGCAGATCGGCGGCGGTGTGGGATCGGTGGTCGCACGCCGCGCCGGCCTCCCGGAACGGGACGCCCGCACGGTGGTGATGACCGGCCTGGGCGCCGGGATCGGAGCGATCTTCCGCGCCCCGCTCGGCGGTGCCGTGCTGGGCGCCGAACTGCTCTACCGCAAGGGCGTCGCCTGGCCGGTGCTGCTGCCCGCACTCGCCTCCTCGGCGGTGGCCTTCGCCGTGTGCGGAGCGTTCCTGGGCTTCGGCCCTCTGCTGGGCGAGCAGTGGATCACAGGCGGAACGGATCCCGTTGAGCTGCTGCTGTTCGTAGCCCTGGGGGTGCTGTGCGGGCTGCTGGGACGCGTCTACATCAGCACCTTCTACGGGATGCACCACCTGACCGAACGCTGGGTGCGGCGCGAGCGGGGAGTGCCTCCCTGGGCGCCGCCCATCGCCGGCGGGCTGGCCGTCGGCGGGATCGGACTCGCGGCACCGGCGGTCCTGGGGCCCGGCTACGGGGTCATCCAGCAGTCCTTCAGCGCCGAGGCGGTGCTCGGGACGTCCCTCTGGCTGGTCCTGCTGCTTCCCCTGGTCAAGATCCTCGCCACCGCGCTGTCGATCGGGACCGGCGGTTCCGGCGGGCTTTTCGGCCCGGGACTGTTCATCGGTGCGGTGGCGGGGGCCGCCTTCTGGCGCGTCTGCTACGCCGGCGGCGCGACGTCCCTCGGCCCCGAGGTGTTCGCGGTCATCGGCGCGGCGGCGCTGCTCGGGCCCACCATCCACGCCCCGGTCGGGGTGACGCTGCTGGTCCTCGAGGCCACGCGCAGCCCCGGGCTGGTCGGGCCGGTGGCGGTGGCCATGCTGGCGTCCCGCGCGGTCATCGGCCGGCAGACCCTGTACCGCAGCCAGCTCGACAAGCCGGCGAGGTTCGCCCCTGTGATCGAAAGCGTGGTCCCGGCCGCTCCGCCGGGCCCTCCACCTGCCTCGGCGAGGAAGACCCGCGCGATGGCCCGCGCCACCCCCTGCGGACGTCCCATGGAAGGAAAAGCGACGGATGAGTGAGGAAAGCGCGGCCGAGGTTCCGGTGGAACCGTTCGATGTCGACGCCCTGACCCTGGCGGACCTCGACCGGCTGGACGGCACGGTCCTGGGGACGTGCCTGCGGCGCGTGCTGGAGGAGGCCGACTCCCCGCCGAAAGCCGCCGCCAGGCATGACTCGATGATCTGACAGGGGAGCGTCATGCGGACATCCGTCGGCAGTTCGTCCAGGGCGGGGCACGCAATGGAAGACACTGAATGGGAGCGTCTCATCGCGCAACTCAAGGCCGGACGGTGCGCTCCCTTCCTCGGCGCAGGCGCGTGTTACGGGAGTCTCAAAATGGGCTCCCAGTTGAGCGAGCAATGGGCCGATGAATACGACTACCCGTTCGTCGACCGTGGCGACCTGGCGCAGGTGATGCGCTATGTCACGGTCCACGAGGGCGATCCGATCTATGTCAAGGAGAAATTTCTCGACCAGGACATTCGCGGGGCGGCTCCGCCGGACTTCTCCGACCCCTCCGAGCCGCATACGGCCCTCGCCCGGTTTCCCATTCCGATCTACCTCACCACCAACTACGACGACTTCATGGTGCGGGCGCTGCAACACGCGGGGAAGAAGCCCCGGCAGGTGTTGTGCCCCTGGTATCCCTCGGCTCCGTTCCACCCCGAGGACTTCCAGCCCCCGGAGGGAGAACCGCCGGCCGCCCACCCGATCGTCTACCACCTGCACGGCCACGCGAACGCACCCGAATCCCTGGTCCTGACCGAGGACGACTACATCGAGTTCCTGGTCGCCCTCGGCGAGGAGCGCAACCAGCCCGTCCACATGTCGGCCAGCCCCTCTCCCAGCTTCCTTCCCCCGCCGGTGGCCGAGTCGCTGGCCCGGATGCCGCTGCTGTTCGTCGGCTACAGCCTCCGCGACTGGACGTTCCAGGTCATCCTTCAGGGCATCGTCAAGGCTCTGCCCCGCACGATGCACCGCCGCCACGTCAGCGTCCAGATGCTCCCCCTCCAGGCCGGCGCCACCGATGACCAGCGGCGGCGCGCGGAGAACTATCTGACCCGCTATTTCAACGGCCTCAATATCAGTGTCTACTGGGGCTCGGCGGCCGACTTCTTCCGTGAGCTCGACCAGCGCGCCGGCGGTATGCCATGAACGCCACCACCACAGGACCGAACCACGACCGAGAGCACCGCGACCATCCCTATCCCGGCCTGCGGGCCTTCACCCGCACCGAGGACGACGTCTTCTTCGGCCGCGAACGCGAGGCGGCGGACCTGCGCTCGCTCTGGCTGGCCAACCGGCTGACCGTGCTGTTCGGCCAGTCGGGGGTGGGCAAGTCCTCGCTGCTGAACGCCGGGGTCATCCCCGGGCTGCCGGGCGAGGTCGACCTGCTGCCGGTCGGCCGGCTGGCCCCGGCGCCGATCTCCGCGCCCGTGTCCGGGCATGGCGACAACCCGTTCACCTTCGCGCTGCTGTCGATGTGGAGCCCCCGGTCCGGGGCCGAGCGGCTACGGAGCACGACGCTGGCGGAGTTCTTCGGCGGCCGGTCCCCGCTCCTGGACGAGTTCGGCGAGCCGATGACCATCCTGGCGGCCATCGACCAGTTCGAGGAGCTGTTCACGGCCTCCCCCCAGCTGTGGCGCCACCGCGACGCCTTCATCGCCGACCTGTCCGCCGCGCTGACCGCGACCCCCCAGCTGCGCGTCCTGGTGTCGATGCGCGAGGACGCGCTGGCCTCGCTGCTGCCGTACGAGAGCCGTCTGTCCCCACCGCCGCGGCGCCGCATGGGGATGCGGGCGCTGGCCCCGGCGCAGGCACTGCGCGCCGTCGTCGAGCCGCTGCGCAGCACCGACCGCTCGTTCGCGCCGGGCTGCGCCGAGAAGCTCGTCGACGAGATGCGCACCGTCCACGCCCTGGGCCCGGACCAGCCCGAGCCCTTCCTGGACGAGCACATCGAGCCCGTCCAGCTGCAGATCGTCTGCTCGGCGCTGTGGGACGCGCTGCCCGAGGACGTGCGGGTCATCACCGTCGCCCATGTCCGCGAGTACGGTGACGTCGACCAGACGCTCAGCGCCTTCTACGCCGGCGCGGTCGCCGACGTGGCCCGCAGGTTCGACGTGAGTGAGCGGGAGCTGCGCAGCTGGATCGAGCGCACCTTCATCACCGAGCTCAACACGCGCGGGACGGCCTACGAGGGCGCGGGCGAGGTCGGCGGCATGCGCATCGAGATCGCCCGAGCCCTGCGCGACCTCCATCTGCTGCGCGTCGAGCACCGGCTGCGCGCACGCTGGTACGAGCTGCAGCACGACCGGCTCATCGCCGCGATCCAGCAGGACAACCGGGGCACCGAGTGGGAACCGGAGCAGGACGCCTCGATGTACCTGCGCGCCGCCCAGCGCGCCATGGTCGCCGGGGAGTTCCGCGACAGCATGGCGTGGTCGCGGCGCGCCGCCGACGAGGCCGTGCACGCGGGTGACCGGCGCGACCAGGCCGAGGCCGAGTTCCTGCTGGGCCAGGCCGCCGCCATGCTCGGTGAGGAGGCGGCCTCCGACCTGCACCACACCCGGGCCATCGAGTTGTTCGAGGTGCTCAGGGACGAGCCCGCCGTCGTCCGCACCACGACGGGATGGGGCGATGTCCTGCTGGCCAAGGGCCGTCCCGACCGTTCGCTGGAGCTCTACGAGGCGGCGGTGCGGCGCGCCCCGTCCGACCAGGCCGCGCTGGAGGGGCTGGCCAACGTCCTGTGGAGGCTCGGCCAGCTCAGGGCGGCGACCGACGTGTACGAGCGGATCCTCGCCGAGTCGCCGGGCGACGTGTCGGCGCTGGGGGCGCGCGGCCAGCTGATGGCGGAGCTGCAGCAGCCGCAGCGGGCCATCACCGATCTCGAACGCGCGCTGGCCCAGTCTCCCGATCCCGACAGGCTGCCCGACCTGCGCTCCGCCCGCGCGCTGGCGCTGGCACAGCTCGGCCGGCATCCGGAGGCGGCCTCGGAGCTGCAGGCCGCGATCGACGCCGACCCGCGCAGCGCGCGGACCTACCTGCGCGGCGGCCGCACGACGATGCTCCAGGGCGAGTTCGGCCAGGCCAGGAGGCTACTCGAACTCCGCCGCCAGGTCGGCGGGCAGGAGCTCTACCCGTATGAGGCCGACACCGCGGCCGACCTGGAACGCCGCCTGTCCCCCGCCGGCCCCTAGGGCGCGGACGGGGGACGCGCCGCCGCCCAGATGTGCTCGAACTGGCCGATCCAGTGCGCTATCCAGCGCTCCCCGGCCGGACGGGTCAGCCGGACGTGCATGCGCGAGGCCGTCGACTCCCCGTGGTGCCCGTGGATCTCGGCCACCACCACGCAGTTCTTCGACTCGGGATCGATGATCAGGAGGCTGAAGCCGGGGTTGTAGTCGAGCAGGCGGTGCTCGAAGTTCCCGTGGACGTCCCAGCTCTCCATCGCCCGCAGCCGGTCCAGCGTCGCCTCCAGGGACGGCCGCAGATGCTGGACCAGGAAGTCGACCGAGTCGTCGAGCTGGCGGGCGGCCAGGTCGAGCGCGGCACCCGCGCCGGGGTCCAGCACGACGACCCGGACGGAGCCGCCCGGACGGGCGAGCGCCCCCGTCCGCATCAGCTCGCAGCGCTCGGGGAGCAGGAAGTTGACCCCGGACGGCGCGTACAGCCAGACCGTACGCGCCTCCCGGAGCCGCGCGTTGATGTTCAGCGCGTCGAGCGCGCCCCGATCACCCAGGAGGGATTCCGGCATGCTCTCGACGGGCGCGGGCAGCGTGATCCGGTAGACCAGCAGTCCCAGGCCCGCCAGCACGGCCGCCCAGCGGACCTGCTCGGACACGAGGTCGCCGACGACGGTGAGCACCGCGAAGACCAGCGCCAGCGCGGAGACCACGTAGGCGTCGATGTTGCGCAACTGCCTGATGTCCCGACCGATCCGGCGCAGTGCCGCACGCATCGCCCTCACCCCCGCCGCCGCGCCGATGGCCCGCGGGTGCCCGCTACGCCGCCACCGTCAGGCCGGTGACTCCAACGCTAGCCTCTGAAGGCCATTCGGACACGGCCATCTCCGGCCCCGGACGTGGCCACGGCCTGCCTGCTCCGGGGGTGGTTCCGTCAAGCCGCTTAGGGCTCCGGGTTCTGCATGAGGGCCAGGACGGCGCCGGACGGGTCCTTGATGACGCAGTAGGAGCCGGGGCCGTCCCCCTTGGTGGCCGTGACCACGGTGCCGCCGAGTTCCTTGCACTTGGCGACCCGGGCGTCCAGGTCGTCGACGGCGATGTAGACGAGCCACTGGGGCGGCAGGTCGGCGTTCTCGCCCTGGCGCTGGCAGACTCCCGCGACGGGGACGCCGTCCGCGCCGGTCATGAAGTAGTCGTCGTTGTCGTCGTAGTTCTCGCCCGTCTTCAGGCCCGAGACGCCCCAGCCGACGACGGCGGCGTAGAAGTCGCGCAGACGTGCGGCGTCGGGGACGGTGAGGTCGAGTCCGACGATGCCCAGCTCGGTCATCGCTCCGGTGTCCTTTCGTCGAGCATCCATGAGCGCCAGTGGCCGTCGAGGCCGTCGAGGCGCTTTCGTGCGGGGCCGTAGGCGGCGAGGCTGGCCCAGAGGACGCCCATCTCCAGGACCACGAACACCAGGCCGTCGTCGAGTTGGTCGACCGTGGCGAGCAGGACCTTGTCAGGGCGGTGCAGCAGAACCTCGCCGGAGAGGGCTTCGCCCGTGGGCAGTGTCGTGGTGAAGCGGTCGCCGGTGACACCGTGGGTGGACAGGATGGCGTCCCAGGCGGTCGCGGGGCCGGTGGCGACCGCGGAGCGGCGCGGCTGCCCCCGATGGCGTTCCAGATAGTGGCGCAGGATGAGCAGGAAGACGTCCCAGCCGTGGTCGGTGCTGTCGTAGATGTCGTCCCAGTCGTCGGTGGCGGGGAAGCCCGAGTGCACCAGGCGCAGGACGGTCTTGCCGCCCCGGGCCTCGATCGTCCACTCCTGGACGGTGGGTTCGTCGAGCGGCGGGAAGTCGTCGGAGGGCTGGTCGACCAGCCGCAGGCGGCGGCCGGGCTCCCAGCGGTCGATGCGGCTGACGCCCTCCGGCGTGCCCTCCCAGCCGACCGTGACCGTACCGCCCTCCCCGGGCGTGACCTCGGCCTGGTCGGCGTACCAGCGGGTGAGTTCGTCGCCGTCGGTGACCGCCCGCCATACCTGGTCGGCGGTGGCGTCTATCTCGATCTCGTGGTGGTGCTCACGCGTCATCGCGTCCTCCGTGGCTGCGTGGCTGCGCGGCGGCCTCGGCGGCCGCCTGCTCGGGCGTCTTGGTGATCACGGGATGCGCTCCGATCACCACCCGGTGCCGCCGCACGCGGGCCTCGTCGGGCCGGTGGTAGTCGGCGGCCAGCCGCCGGACCGCGTCCGCCAGCCGCTCGGTGAACTCGTGCATGTGCGAGGGCGAGGCGAAGTCGATGTCGACCTCGGCGGTGAAGGTGAGGATCGGCTTGCCCGCGGCGGCGGCCCGCTCGCGGAGGACGGCCACGTCATCGGCCAGCCGCGAGGCGGCCGTGAGCAGGTAGGCGCTGGAGAACCGGTCGGTGCCGACCGCGCGGACGCGGCGCTCCACGAAGCCGCGCCGCTGCCGCTCGTCGACCTGCTCGACGAGGCCGAGCCGCTCCAGCACCCGCAGGTGGTAGTTGACCTTCTGCCGCGGCATGTCGAGGCGCCGCGCGAGGTCGCTGGCCGAGGCGGGCTCCGCCAGGTGCTCCAGCAAGGTGCGTCGCAGCGGCGACAGACCAGGCGGCACCGACTGCGACGGGGGCTCCGGAACGGCTTCACTCACGCGCCCAGCGTAAAATTGACAGTTTCATTTGTCAATTGGCGGACGCGAGGTCATTCCGCTTCGCCGCCGTAGCTTCGCCAGCGTGTCGATCAGTTCGTCGACGTCGTCGGTGAGGGCGCTCAGCGTGTAGCGGGCGGGCTCGGCCCGGTGGTCGTCCGGGGCGGCCACCGGGTCGTCCAGGTCGTTCC
>NZ_SMKH01000171.1 GCF_004348515.1 Actinomadura sp. KC345
CCCCGGCCCGCCGCAGCGCCCCGGCAAGCTCGTCCCCGCTCCGGCTCACGCGCACCCGACCTCCATCCCGGCCCGCCGCCCCACCGGCGGATCCACGCCGAACTCCTGGGTCCAACGCTAGTACCGCGGGCTCGCCCGGGGCGGCGTCCGGGCCCGGGGGCCTCCGTCGAGTCGAAGGTCCCCGTCGGGGTGAGGCGGGCGCGCCGGAGAGGACCCGGCAGGCGTCGATCATGGTTATCCGGTCGGCGGCTGGGAAGGTCCACGGCGATTCGGCTGCTTTGAACGGAAGTGGTGCGGGGACGTGCGGGAGGCGCGGCAGGACGCCGGACCGGGGCCGTCGGTACCGGGGCGCGCGGCGGGCGGCGGGCGGCCGGCGGTCATGCTGGCGATGGCGACGCTCGGGTTCGCGGTGAACTTCTGGGCGTGGGCGCTGCTCAGCCCGCTCGCCCCCCGGTTCCAGGAGTCGCTCGGGCTGTCGTCATTCGAGCAGGCGCTGCTGGTCGCGGTGCCGGTGGTGGTCGGGTCGCTCGGGCGGATCCCGGTGGGGGCGCTCACCGACCGGTTCGGCGGACGGGTGATGTTCCCGGCGCTGTCGGTCATCACGATCCTTCCCGTGCTCTATCTGGGGCTCCTCGGGCATTCGTCGCTCGGGGCCCTGCTGGCGGGCGGGTTCTTCCTCGGCGTCGGCGGCACGGTGTTCGCGGTGGGCGTGCCGTTCGTCAGCGCGTGGTTCCCGCCGGAGCGGCGCGGGCTGGCGCTCGGAGTCTTCGGCGCCGGGATGGGCGGCACGGCCATCGCCGCGCTGACGACGGTCAGGGAGGTCGACGCCTTCGGGATCGAGTTCGCCTTCGAGGTGATGGCCGCGCTGCTCGCGGTCTACGCGGTGGCGGCGTGGTTCGTCCTGCGGGAGGCGCCGGGACGCACGGCGCCCTCGGAGTCGCTGGCCAGGCGGCTGGCGGCCACGGTCCGGCTCGGCGTCACCTGGCGGATGTCGGCCCTGTACGCGGTGGCGTTCGGCGGTTACGTGGCGTTCTCGGTGTACCTGCCCACCTACCTGAAGGCGGAGTACGGCCTCTCGCAGGCGGACGCGGCGACCCGGATGGGCGGGTTCGTGCTGCTGGCCGTGGTCATGCGCCCCCTCGGAGGCTGGCTGTCGGACCGGATCGGCGCGGTCACGGTGATGACCGCGTCCCTGGCCGCCACGACCGCGGGCGCGGCGGTCCAGTCGTTCGCCCCGGCGCTGACGCCGCTCGGGACGATCGCGTTCCTGACCATGGCGGCGGCGCTCGGCGCGGGCAGCGGCGCGACGTTCGCGCTGGTCGGGCGGCTCGCCCCGGCGGACAAGGTCGGCGCGGTCACCGGCGTGGTCGGCGCCGCGGGCGGCCTCGGCGGGTTCGTCCCTCCGCTGGTGATGGGGGCCCTCTGGGGCAGCCTCGGGTCCTACCGGATCGGCCTGCTGCTGCTCGCGATCGTGGCGGCGTCGGCGGCGGTGTTCACCGCCACGGCCGTCCGCCGCGCCGTGCCGCCCCGTCAGTAGACCTGAAACGGAAGGCTCCGCCGACGAAAGGGATGTCAGGGTGGCTTCGACCAAGGGCCGGCCGGGGTTGGACGGGCCGCTGGAGGACGCGCTGGTCGGTACGCGCCGGTTCTTCACCCGTGCGCGGGTGTCCCCGGACCTGCGGACGATGACGAAGGCGGGCGGCCGGGAGGCCGACGCGTTCTACCGCGACCGCTGGTCGCACGACAAGGTGGTGCGCTCCACGCACGGGGTGAACTGCACCGGGTCGTGCTCGTGGAAGGTGTACGTCAAGGACGGCATCATCACCTGGGAGGCGCAGCAGACCGACTACCCGTCGGTCGGGCCCGACCGGCCTGAGTACGAGCCGCGCGGCTGCCCGCGCGGCGCGTCGTTCTCCTGGTACACCTACTCGCCGACGCGCGTGCGCTACCCGTACGTGCGCGGCGTCCTGCTGGAGATGTACCGGGAGGCCAGGGCCCGGACGGGCGACCCGGTGGACGCGTGGCGCGAGATCGTCTCCGACCCGGACAGGGCCCGCGCCTACAAGGCGGCGCGCGGGCGCGGCGGCCTGGTGCGGGCCACGTGGGACGAGGCGACCGAGATGATCGCCGCCGCCCACGTCCACACGATCGCCGAGTACGGGCCGGACCGCGTCGCCGGCTTCTCCCCGATCCCGGCGATGTCGATGGTGTCGCACGCGTCGGGCTCGCGGTTCATGTCCCTGATCGGCGGGACGATGCTGTCGTTCTACGACTGGTACGCCGACCTCCCCGTCGCGTCCCCGCAGGTGTTCGGCGACCAGACCGACGTCCCCGAGTCGGGGGACTGGTGGGACGCCGGGTACCTCATCATGTGGGGCTCCAACCTGTCGGTGACGCGCACCCCCGACGCGCATTGGATGACCGAGGCCCGGTACCGGGGCCAGAAGGTCGTGGCGGTCTCGCCGGACTACGCCGACAACGTCAAGTTCGCCGACGAGTGGCTCGCCGCCCAGCCCGGCACGGACGGCGCCCTGGCGATGGCCATGGGCCACGTCACCCTCAAGGAGTTCTTCGTCGACCGCCGGGTCCCGTACTTCACCGACTACGTCAAGCGCTACAGCGACCTGCCGTTCCTGGTGCGCGTGGAGAAGCGCGGCGACGCGCACGTGCCGTCCAAGTTCCTCACCGCCGCCGACCTGCCGGGCGCCGAGGCGGGCTCCGAGCACGCCGCGTTCAAGACCGTGATCCTGGACGCCGCCACCGGCCGCCCCCTCGTCCCCAACGGGTCCCTGGGGTTCCGGTACGGCGAGTCGGGCGAGGGCCGGTGGAACCTCGACCTCGGCGACGCCGACCCGCTGCTGTCCGCCGAGGGCGGCGGCGACGCGGTGGAGGTCGAGCTGGCCCGTTTCGACGCCCCCGACGGCTCGCCGCGGACGCTCCGGCGCGGGGTGCCCGTCCGGAACGTCGGCGGCCACCTGGTCACGACCGTCTACGACCTGCTCCTCGCCCAGTACGGCGTGAAGCGCGACGGTCTGCCCGGCTCGTGGCCGTCCGGGTACGACGACGCGTCCGAGCCGTGCACGCCCGCGTGGCAGGAGGCCATCACGGGCGTCCCGGCGCGGGCCGCGGAGCGCATCGGACGGGAGTTCGCCGCCAACGCCGAGGAGTCCCGCGGCCGCTCGATGATCGTCATGGGCGCGGGGACCAACCACTGGTTCCACTCCGACACGATCTACCGGGCGTTCCTGGCGCTGACCACGCTGACCGGCTGCCAGGGCGTGAACGGCGGCGGCTGGGCGCACTACGTGGGCCAGGAGAAGTGCCGCCCGGTGACGGGATGGGCGCAGCTCGCGGGCGCGCTGGACTGGTCCCGCCCGGCGCGCCAGATGATCGGCACCGCGTACTGGTACCTGCACACCGACCAGTTCCGCTACGACCGGTTCGGCGCCGACACCCTCGCGGCGGCCCGGACGGGGGACGGCGCCGGGCAGCTCACCGGCCGCTCCACCGCCGACGCCATCGCGCAGGCGGCTCGGCTCGGCTGGATGCCGTCCTACCCGACGTTCGACCGCAACCCCCTGGACCTGGCCGACGAGGCGGAGGCTGCCGGCAGGCGGCCCGGCGACCACGTCGTGGACGAGCTGAAGGCCGGGCGGCTCGGGTTCGCCTGCCAGGACCCCGACGCCCCGGAGAACTTCCCCCGCGTCCTGTCGGTCTGGCGGGCCAACCTGCTCGGCTCGTCCGCCAAGGGCAACGAGTACTTCCTCAAGCACCTGCTCGGCACCGGCAACGCCGTCCGGGCCGAGGAGACGCGGCCCGAGAACCGGCCCAAGGACGTCGTCTGGCACGAGGACGCCCCGGCCGGCAAACTCGACCTCCTGCTGTCGCTGGACTTCCGGATGACCAGCACCACGATCTACTCCGACGTCGTGCTGCCCGCGGCGACCTGGTACGAGAAGCACGACCTCAACACCACCGACATGCACCCGTTCGTGCACTCGTTCAACCCGGCGATCTCCCCGCCGTGGCAGACCCGCAGCGACTGGCGGGCGTTCCAGGACATCGCGGCCGCGTTCAGCCGGCTCGCCGAGCGGCACCTCGGCGTCCGCACGGACCTCGTCGCCGTGCCGCTGCTGCACGACACGCCCGACGAGATGGCCACGCCGCACGGCCGCGTCGCCGACTGGGCGAAGGGCGAGTGCGAGCCCGTCCCCGGCGTCACGATGCCGAAGCTCGTCGCGGTGGAGCGCGACTACCCCGCGGTCGCCGCGAAGATGACGGCGCTCGGCCCGCTCGCCGAGCGGCTCGGCGCGACCACCAAGGGCGTCACGTTCGACCTGGAACGCGAGGTCGAGTACCTGAAGCACAAGAACGGCGCCGTGCGGGGCGGCCCGGCCGACGGGCGGCCGTCGCTGAAGCGCGACGTCCACGCCTGCGAGATGATCCTCACGCTGTCGGGGACGACGAACGGCCACCTGGCCACCCAGGGCTTCCGGGCCTTGGAGAGGCGCACCGGCACCCGGCTGGCCGACCTGGCCGCCGAGCACGAGGGCACGCGGATCACCTTCGCCGACACCCAGGCCCGGCCCGTCCCGGTCATCACCTCGCCGGAATGGTCCGGGTCGGAGAGCGGCGGACGGCGCTACTCGCCGTTCACCATCAACGTCGAGCGCCTCAAGCCCTGGCACACCCTCACCGGGCGGCAGCACTTCTACCTCGACCACGACTGGATGGAGGAGCTCGGCGAGCAGCTGCCCACGTTCCGGCCGCCGCTCGACATGACCGCGCTGTTCGGCGAGCCCGAGATCGGGGAGACCGGCGAGCTGGGGCTGGCCGTCCGGTACCTCACCCCGCACAACAAGTGGTCGATCCACTCCGAGTACCAGGACAACCTGTTCATGCTGTCGCTGTCGCGCGGCGGCCCGTCGATCTGGATGAGCGGCGCGGACGCGGCGAAGATCGGCGTCCGGGACAACGACTGGATCGAGGCCGTCAACCGCAACGGCGTCGTCGTCGCCCGCGCGATCGTCTCCCACCGCATGCCGGAGGGGACGGTGTACATGTACCACGCGCAGGACCGGCTGATCGACGTCCCGCGCTCGGAGACCTCCGGCCGCCGCGGCGGCATCCACAACTCGCTGACCCGGCTGCTGATCAAGCCGAGCCATCTCATCGGCGGGTACGCGCAGCTGTCGTTCGCGTTCAACTACCTCGGCCCGACCGGCAACCAGCGCGACGAGGTGACCGTGATCCGCCGCCGCTCCCAGGAGGTGACCTACTAGATGCGCGTGATGGCGCAGATGTCGATGGTGATGAACCTCGACAAGTGCATCGGCTGCCACACCTGCTCGGTCACCTGCAAGCAGGCGTGGACCAACCGCAGCGGCGTCGAGTACGTGTGGTTCAACAACGTCGAGACCCGTCCCGGGCAGGGCTACCCCCGCCGGTACGAGGACCAGGAGCGCTGGAAGGGCGGCTGGACGTTGAACAAGCGCGGGCGCCTGGCGCTCAAGGGCGGCGGCCGGCTCCGCAAGCTGCTGACGATCTTCGCGAACCCCAAGCTCCCCGACATCCACGACTACTACGAGCCCTGGACCTACGACTACGAGAACCTCACCAGCGCGCCCCTCCAGGAGCACACCCCGGTCGCGCGGCCCAAGTCGCTGCTGTCGGGCGAGGACATGCAGATCACGTGGTCGGCGAACTGGGACGACGACCTCGGCGGGTCGATCGAGCACGGGGACGAGGACGTCCTGCTCAAGGAGATCTCCGACAAGGTGAAGATGGAGTTCGACCAGACCTTCATGTTCTACCTGCCGCGGATCTGCGAGCACTGCCTCAACCCGAGCTGCGCGGCGTCCTGCCCGTCAGGGGCCATCTACAAGCGGACCGAGGACGGCATCGTCCTGGTCGACCAGGACCGGTGCCGCGGCTGGCGGATGTGCGTGTCCGGCTGCCCGTACAAGAAGATGTACTTCAACCACCGGACCGGCAAGGCCGAGAAGTGCACGTTCTGCTTCCCGCGCATCGAGGTCGGCATCCCCACCGTCTGCTCGGAGACGTGCGTGGGGAGGCTCCGCTACATCGGCCTGGTCCTCTACGACGCCGAAAAGGTGCTGGAGGCCGCGTCCGCCCCCGACGACACCGACCTCTACGAGGCGCAGCGCGAGGTTTTCCTCGACCCGGACGACCCGGGGGTCATCGCCGCCGCCGAGCGGGACGGCGTCCCCGCCGACTGGATCGAGGCCGCCCAGCGGTCCCCGATCCACGCGCTGATCAACACCTACAAGGTGGCGCTGCCGCTGCATCCGGAGTACCGGACGATGCCGATGGTCTGGTACATCCCGCCGCTGTCGCCGGTCGTGGACGTCGTCCGCGACACCGGCCACGACGCCGAGGACCCCGGGAACCTGTTCGCCGCGATCGACGCGCTGCGCATCCCCGTCGAGTACCTCGCGGAGCTGTTCACCGCCGGGGACACCGCGCCGGTGGACGCCGTCCTGCGCAGGCTGGCCGCGATGCGGTCCTACATGCGCGACCTCAACCTCGGCCGCGACGCCGACGACGCCATCCCCGGGAGCGTCGGGATGACGGGCGAGGCGATGTACGACATGTACCGGCTGCTGGCGCTCGCCAAGTACGACGAGCGGTACGTGATCCCGGCCGCGCACGCCGAGCAGGCGCACGGGCTGGAAGAGCTGGCCACCGACTGCAGCCTGAACTACGAGGGCGGGCCCGGCATGGGCGGCTCCGGCCTGGGCGGCGGCTCGGGCCCGTTCGGCGAGGGCTCCGGCGGCCCGAACCCGGTCGCCGTGGAGAACTTCCACATGCTCCAGCAGCGCCAGACCGCCGACAGCTCGGTGGACCCGGAGAACAAGAACAAGCGCGTCAACCTGCTCAACTGGGACGGCAAGGGCGCCCCGTCCGGGCTGTTCCCCGAACGCAGGGACGGAGGCCGGGAACCGGGACCGGGCGGCGCGAACCCGCCCGCCGACTCCGGCGACGCCGGAACGGAGCCGAAACCGTGAGGATCGGATCGTCGAAGAAGGCCGGGCTCGGCGACGCCGAGCTGGCCGCGGCCTGGCAGGTCGCGTCCCTGCTGCTCGGCTACCCGGACGCCGAGCTGCTGGAACGGCGCCCGCTGCTCCGCCGGGCCGTCGAGGGACTGCCC
The DNA here is from genome assembly GCF_004348515.1 of Actinomadura sp. KC345. Classification (GTDB taxonomy): domain Bacteria; phylum Actinomycetota; class Actinomycetes; order Streptosporangiales; family Streptosporangiaceae; genus Spirillospora. Next base: position 7,172 of record NZ_SMKH01000171.1, read on the forward strand.
GCGTCCGCGGCCGCACCGCTGGGCCGCTTCCTGGACCACCTGGACGCGACCCCTCTGAGGGACCTGGAGTCGGACTACGTCGCCACGTTCGACCACCGCAAGCGGTGCTGCCTCTACCTGTCGTACTACGCCTACGGCGACACCCGTAAGCGGGGGATGGCCCTGCTGCGCTTCAAGCAGGCCTACGAGGCGGCGGGGCTCGTCCTGGACGACGGGGAACTGCCCGACCATCTGGCCGTGGTGCTGGAGTTCGCCGCGACGGGGGACCTCGCGCAAGGGCGGCGGCTGCTGCTGGAGCACCGCGCCGGCCTGGAGCTGCTGCGCCTCGCGCTCACCGAGTGCGGGTCGCCGTGGGCGGCCGTCCTGGAGGCGGTCTCGGCGACGCTGCCGCCGCTGACCGGCCGCACCGAGGAGGCCGTCGCCCGCCTCATCGCCGAGGGCCCGCCCGAGGAGGAGGTCGGCCTCGACCCCTACGGGAGCGGCGCAGCGGCCTCCGGTCCCGTCTTCCTGCCCGATCCGGTCCTGGAGGCCCGTTCATGACCAGTCACCCGGCGGTCCTCGCCGCCCCGGACGGCGGCGGGCCGGGCGTCGGCGGCGTACTCCTGTGGGTCGCCCTGCCCTACGTCACGATCGCGGTGTTCGTCCTCGGGCACATCTGGCGGTACCGCTACGACAAGTTCGGCTGGACGACCCGCTCGTCCCAGCTGTACGAGCGGCGCCTGCTGCGCGTCGGCAGCCCGCTGTTCCACTTCGGGATCCTCGTCGTGGCGCTCGGCCACGTCGGCGGCCTGCTGATCCCCGACCGCTGGACGGAGGCCGTCGGCGTCACCGAGCACGTGTACCACGTCATCGCCGTCGTCCTCGGCACCATCGCCGGGTTCTGCACCCTCGCCGGCCTCACGATCCTGATCTACCGGCGCCGGACGGTCGGCCCCGTGTTCGCCGCGACGACCCGCAACGACAAGATGATGTACGCGGTGCTCGTGGTGACCGTCCTGCTCGGGCTCGCGGCGACGGTGGCCGCCAACATCGTGGGCGGCGGCTACAACTACCGGGAGACGGTGTCCCCGTGGTTCCGGTCGGTCTTCTACCTGCGGCCGGACCCGGAACTGATGACCGGCGTGCCGCTCCTGTTCCAGCTGCACGCGCTCAGCGCCCTGGCGCTGTTCTGCATCTGGCCCTTCACGCGGCTGGTGCACATGCTCACCGCCCCGGTCGGGTACCTGACGCGCCCCTACATCGTGTACCGCAGCCGTGACGAGCAGCTGGGAATGCACCGGCCGCGCCGCGGCTGGGAACGCGTCCCCTGAGGGGTCAGGGTGGTGCGCGACCCGGCCGGAGCGGGCGATAGCGTCCCGGTGAACCGTCCCCGACGCCCCGGTCCGCCCAGGGAGGCATCCCGTGCTCGAGGTCACCACCGCCGATCTGCGGCTCTTCCTTCACGTGCTCGCCGCGACGATCTGGGTCGGCGGGCAGATCACGCTCGGCGCCCTCGTCCCGGCCCTGCGCGGCTTCGAGGGCGTCACCAAGGCCGCCGCCCGCCGCTACAACCTGCTCGCCTGGCCCGCGTTCGCCGTCCTCGCCCTCACCGGCGTCTGGAACATCACCGCCGGCGACATGGGCGACGCCGCTCAGCGCACCCTGGAGGTGAAGCTCGTCTTCGTCCTCCTGTCGGGCGTGGCCGCGTTCCTGCACACCCGGGCGAAATCGAAGGCCGGCCTGGCCACCTGGGGCGCCCTCGGCCTCGTGGGTGCCCTGGCCGCCCTCTTCTTCGGCGTCCAGCTCGGCTGACGAGCCGCCCGGTACAGGTAGATCGTCTAGGTTTGCCCCATGAGTGATTCTGTGGCGGTGGGGCTGGCCGGGGCGGGGCACTGGGCCGGGATCGTGCACGCGCCCGCCCTCGCGGCGGGGCCGTCCACGCGGCTCGCCGGCGTGTGGGCCCGGCGCGCGGAGGCGTCCGCAGAGTTGGCCGGCAGGCACGGCGTGCCCTCGTTCGGACGGATCGAGGAGCTGTTCGACGCCTGCGACGCCGTGGCGTTCTCCGTCCCGCCGGACGTCCAGGCGGACCTCGCGGTGAAGGCCGCCCGCGCGGGCAAGGCCGTCCTGCTGGAGAAGCCCCTCGCCATGGACCTCGACGGCGCCCGCCGGCTGGCCGGCGCCATCGCCGAGGCGGGCGTCGTCTCCCAGATGGTCTTCACCCTGCGGTACTCGCGCGCCGCCCGCGACTTCCTCGGCCGGGTGCGCGGCCTGGACCCGTTCGGCGGCTACGGCTCGTTCGTCTCCTCGACGCTGAGCGGCGGGCCCTTCGCCACGCCCTGGCGGCTGGAGAGGGGCGCGCTGCTCGACCTCGGCCCGCACATCGTCGACCTGCTGGACGCCTCGCTCGGCCAGGTCGTGGGCGTGCGCGCCCACGGGGACCCGCTCGGCTGGCTGGGGCTGACCCTGGACCACGAGGGCGGCGCGGTCAGCCAGGCGTCGGTCTCCATGGCCGGGACGGGGGAGCTGCCGCCCGCGCACATCGAGGTCTACGGGCGGAAGGGACACGCCCGGCTCGACTGGTCGCAGCTCGGCGACGACGCGTTCGCGACCATGGTCGCGGAGTTCGCCTCGGCGGTCCGGGGAGAGGCCGGGAACCCTCTGGACGCCGCGCACGGCCTGCGGATCCAGGAGATCCTCGCCTCGGCCGAGGCGCAGCTCGCCGGCGCCGACTGATCCAGATATTTCCGATTGGCGCTATAGGGAACCGGCTGCCATGCTGGATGCCATGGCTCGTACCATCGATGACATCCTCGGCGAGGCGCGCGGCCGGCTCGTCCGACTCGAACCAGGCCAGGCCCACGCCGAGACGCGGGACGGCGCCCTGCTCGTCGACATCCGCCCCGCGGCCCAACGGGCCGCCGAGGGCGAGGTGCCCGGCGCGCTGATCGTGGAACGCAACGTGCTGGAATGGCGCCTGGACCCGGCGTCCGGGGCCCGGCTGCCCGAGGCGACCGGCCACGACCTGCGCGTCATCGTGCTCTGCTCGGAGGGATACACCTCCAGCCTCGCGGCCGCGTCCCTGCACGACCTCGGCCTCTCCCGCGCCACCGACGTCGTGGGCGGTTTCCAGGCGTGGCGGGCCGCGGGCCTGCCGACGACGGGGGGAGCGGGCGCGTGAGCACCGTCGCGCTGGTGGGGAACCCGCGGCCGAAGTCGCGCACGCTCGGCGTGGCGCTCCAGGCCGCCGAGGCGGTCGGCGAGCGGGTCGGCGTCACCGGCGAGACCGAGATCGTCGACCTGTCCGCGCTGGCGCCCGACCTGCTGAGCGCCGTCCCGCCGCCCGACGTCCAGCACGCGCTGGACACCGTCGGCTCCGCGGACGTCCTGGTCGTGGCGAGCCCGACGTACAAGGCCACCTACACCGGCGTGCTGAAGGTGTTCCTGGACCGCTTCGGCGCCGGGTCGCTGGCGTCCACGGCCGCCCTGCCCCTCCTGGTCATGGGCGACGCCAGGCACTCCCTCGCCGTGGAGACGCACCTGCGGCCGCTCCTCGTCGAACTGGGCGCGAGCGTCCCGACCCCGGGCCTGGCGATGCTCGAGTCGCAGCTCGCGGACGCCGAGCAGGTCATCGGGGCCTGGGCGGACCGCGTCGCCCCCCAGGTGTCCGCCTTCCTCACGGGCCGGTCCACCGCCCCCTGACCGGCGGGGAGGACCCGCCATTTCCTGCGTTATTCTCCGAGCGCGCTCGGCCGATTTCACAGCGTACTTCCATGTTCGTGTTAGTGATCTGCCGAGCCGTTTTATCGGTGTCGTATAAAACGTGAACTCATTTCTGATCGGGTCTTTGTTTCTCCGGAACACTCGGGTACAAACAGGGTGTATTCCGCGCGGTCATGAACGCTCTGCTCGCCGCGCGAAGGGGGCCGCGTGCGGGTGTGCCGCACGCGGAAGGAGAAGCCCCTTCCGAGGAGGAGACCCCGTGAAAGCTCCCAGCAGACTCGCCACGCCGGTGTTGGCCGTTTCCGCCGCGCTGGCCCTGACCGCGGGCACCGCGTCCGCCGCGACCACCACCATCCGCGAGGAGACCGCCACCGGAGCGCCGTACTCCGGCAACTGGCAGGTCGCCACGGTGGGGACGCTCGACTTCTCCGTCGACTTCCTGGGCTCGGAGGTGACGGGATCCTGCGAGAGCGCGACGCTCCAGGGCACGGTCGCGTCCACCGGCCCCGGGGAGCTGACCGCGGCGTCGATCGGCGCCTGCGAGACCTCGAACGGGCTCAGCTCGCCCCCGACCGACCTCGACCTGGGCGACTTGCCCGACAAGAGCGGCGCTGTCGCCTACGACCCGGTCGAGGGCGGTCGCGACGGCACCCTCTCGATCAACGGCGACCTGGAGTTCATGATCGAGGGGCAGATCCTCGGATTCACGGTCAGGTGCTACTACGGCTTCCGCTCCGGCGACACTCCCGGACTGGTGTTCGACGTCTACAACCGCGACAACCCGAACCGCCCGCTCCCGGACCATGACGACGCCCAGGGCGCCTCGGACGACATCACGCTCGTCCGGCAACCGGGGAGCAGCGGCCTGTGCCCGGAGAACGGCACCGGCAGCGGCTCAGCGATCGCCCGGGGTGAGAGCACGCCGGGCTCCGGCGTCTTCGACCGCAAGCTGTACCTGACCTCGTAACCGCCGGAGAACGGGCGAGACGGCCGGGCCCCGGGGCAGGTGCAAGGGAGTGGCCATCCTCCTCGGGGCCCGGCCGCCCCCGTTCCCTCGCGGTGCTGGGTCGCCGTGTCGGAACGACCGGGGGCGTACGGCCGGAATCCTTCTGGGCGAACGCGAGGAGTTCGAGCGTAACTCCGCTGGTCAGCACTCGGTAATGACAGCGCGCTTACAGTTGTTTCCCACCGGTGTCCGAGACCCGCCGTGGCAAAATCACCCGTCCCGCGGCGGCGGCATGTGACCTGAAACACGCCCGGGGACGTCACGCCCGGCGGCCCTGTCCCGTCCTGATGCCGAAACCGTCGTTTCCCGGCGACCGGCCGGGACGGATCAGGGAGGTCACCATGCGCGTTCTCGTCGCGGGCTCCACCGGGGCCATCGGACGCCGGCTCGTCCCGCTGCTGGAGGCCGTCGGGCACGAGGTGACCGGGCTGGCCCGGACCCGCGGCGCGGACGGCGGCCGGCTGGTCACCGCCGACGCGCTCGACCGCGGCGCGGTGACCCGCGCCGTGGCGGAGGCCGCGCCGGACGCCGTCGTCAACCTCCTCACCGCGATCCCCGCCGCACCCGACCCGCGGCGCCTGGCCCGCGACTTCGCGGCCACCAACCGGCTCCGCACCGAAGGCACCCGCAACCTGTACGCAGCGGCGGAGAAGGCGGGCGCCGGCCGGATCCTCGCCGAGGGCCTCGCCTACGCCTACCAGCCGGGCGACGGCCTGGCCGGCGAGGACGCGCCCCTGTGGACCGACCGCACGCCCAAGCAGTTCGCGCCGGTCCTCGCCGCCCTCGTCGAACTCGAACGGCTGACCGCCGGGGCCGGCGGCCTGGTCCTGCGGTTCGGCCACCTGTACGGGCCGGGCACCGCGTTCGCGAAGGACGGCGCGTTCGCGAACCGCATCCGCGCGGGGAAGATCCCCGTGGTCGGCGCCGGGAACTCGACGCTGTCGTTCACCCATTCCGACGACGCCGCCACCGCCCTGCTGGCCGCGCTCGACAAGGATCTGGCCGGTGTCCTGAACGTCGTGGACGACACCCCCGTCACCATGGCCGAGTTCCTGCCCGCGTTCGCGCGGACGCTCGGCGCGCCCGCACCCAAGCGCGTCCCCGCCGCCCTCGCCCGGCTCGCCGTCGGCGGCTGGGGCGTCGCGTACATGAACGGCCTGCGCGGCGCCGACAACACCCGCGCCCGGCTCCGCCTCGACTGGCGCCCGCGGTACCCGTCCTGGACGGCCGGTCTCCCGGCGGACGGCGGCCCGGCCCGCGCGGCATGATCGTTCCATGGACGCGACGACCGAGACCTCCGAGGAGAGCCGCCCGCCGCCCCTCGGCCCGGCCCACCGGCTCGGCACGCCCGGCCGAGGACGCCGCGGAGCGCCCCGCCCGGGGCCCGCCGGGCGCGCCCCGCCCGTCCCGCCGCGTCCCCGTGCGGGACAATGGGACACGTGAGAGCGGTCGCGATCTCCGACACCCACGCGCCCCGGCGGTGGAAGTCCTGCCCGCCGCGGGTGGCCGAGCACCTGCGGGACGCCGACGTGATCCTGCACGCCGGCGACGTGTGCACCGCCTCCGTCCTCGACGAACTCGCCGGGTACGCGCCCGTCCACGCCGTCCTCGGCAACAACGACGGCCCGGACGTCGCCGATTGGGGCGCACCGGAACGCCTCGAACTCGACCTCGGCGGCCTCGCGGTCGCCATGGTCCACGACAGCGGCCAGGCCCGCGGCCGGACGGCGCGGATGCGCCGCTGGTTCCCCGCCGCCGACCTCGTCGTCTTCGGGCATTCGCACATTCCCCTGGACGAGACCGGTGACGGCGTCCGCATCTTCAACCCCGGATCGCCCACCGACCGGCGCCGCCAGCCCCACGGCACGCTCGGCGTCCTCGACATCCGCGACGGCCGGCTCACCGGCGCGGAAATCATTCCCGTCACCTGACCGGGGCCGCGAGAATGCGTGCATGGACGCACCGAACGAGCGCCTTCCCTGGGAACGAACACCTGAGCACGTCCGGGCCGACGTAGAGGCCCTGCTCGGCGCCCGGGTCGTCGACGCGGAGACCCGGCCGGGCGGGTTCTCCCCGGGCGTCGCCGCGCGCCTGCGCCTGGAGGGCGGGCGCAGCGCGTTCGTCAAATCCGCCGGTCCCGAACCCAACCCCGACACTCCCCGCCTCCATCGCGCGGAGGCCCGGATCGCCTCCGTCCTGCCTCCGTCCGCGCCCGTGCCCCGGCTGCTCGGCTCCTTCGACCGGCACGGCTGGGTCACCCTCGTGTTCGACGATGTCGACGGCCGGCCCCCCCGCGAACCCTGGGACGCCGCCGAACTGGACCGCGTCCTGGCCGCGCTCGGCGATCTCGCGTCCGCCATGACCCCGGCGCCCATCGACGCCCCCACCGCCGCCGAACGCTTCGGCGAAGCCTTCCGGGGCTGGCGGTCCTGGCCGCCGGGGAGGATCTCGGCGGCCTCGACCCCTGGGCCCGCCGGAACCTCGCCCGGCTGGCCGCCCTGGAAGGCGCCTGGGAGGCCGCGTCCACCGGCACGACGCTCGCCCACGCCGACCTCCGCGCCGACAACCTCCTGCTGACCGACGACCGGGTCGTGGTCGTCGACTGGCCGTGGGCGTGCCTTGCGGCGCCGTGGTTCGACCTGGTTGAGACTTTTCACGGTACTTGGCATCTTCGCTCGCTAGGTGGCACCTGCTTGTGGCCACAGCTTCCTACTCGGACTCCGGGACGGGCAGGCGTGACCAAGAATCCCTGGACGAGGTTGCCGACACCTATGGGGCGAGGTTCGGCGATAGTGAACGACCGATGACCGGCACCGCGGTTCGGCCGTCCTGGGCCCAGCTCCCCGCCACCCTGCGCGACGGCCTGAACGTCCGGCTCGGTCCCATCCGCCACACCCAAGTTCAAGGCGGTGGGTTCACCCCTGGCTTGGCCGCCCGGGTGCTTCTGGCCGATGGACGGCGTGCCTTCGTGAAGGGCATCCGCGCCGATCATGTGCTGGCCGACCAGTATCGGGCCGAGGCCCGCGTAGCCGCCGCCCTGCCGGGATCGGTGCCCGCCCCGGCCCTGTGGTGGTCGCAGGAGTTCGCCGGGTGGGTCGTTCTGGTCTTTGACGACGCCGCAGGCTGTCATGCGAATCCGTCGCCGGGATCGGCGGATGTACCTCGGGTCGTGTCCATGGTCGCCGGGCTGGCGGCGGCCCTGACCCCGTGCCCGGCGCAGGTGCCCGCCGCCGAAGATGAACTGGCCGCCTTCGTCCACGGTTGGGCGGAGCTGGCGGCCGCCCCACCGGCGGACCTGGACGGGTGGGCGCGCCGTCATCTGACCAAGCTGGCGCGGACCGAGACAGAATGGCTGGCGGCCGCTAAGGGCGACACTCTCCTCCATGGCGATATTAGCGCTTCAAACATGCTCGTCACGCCAGAGCGCGTGCTGCTGGTGGATTGGGCACAAACCATACGCGGCGCCGCCTGGCTCGACATCACCGACCTCATCCCGCACCTCGTGCTCGCCGGGCACACACCGCAAGCGGCCGAGGCCCTGGTCACCGACGCGCTGAACACGGCAGGCGCCGACCAGGAGATGGTCACCAGCTACGCGGTGGCGTTCGCGGGCTATTGGGCCCGCGTCAGCCGCCTTCCGGCCCCACCCGGCGTTCCCCACCTTCGCGGCTACCAAGCACGGGCCGCAGACGCCGCCTTGCGCTGGGTGCGGCACTGCACCAAATGGGAGTAATTGGGCCCGCACTGCCGATCCCCGCTGCTCGGATGGCGACTCAAGCAATAAGCGACCCGTCGAATTGGCCATGCCATGCCAAACGGCTCATACAAGTTCGGTGGAGTTGTAAGGAAATAATGCGGTGTGTCTCGTGTTCCGGTTTGATGGGGTGCTATGGCGATCCCGGGCGAGGTCCGCGAGCAGCTGGCGGTGCGGTTTGCGGTATTGCTGCCTCATTTGAACGAGCGGCAGCAGCGTCTGGCGTTGGCGACCGAGCGGAACCTGTCAAACCGGATGAGACGTCAGGCCACGTGGGTGGTTTGTGGCTTGTTGTCGGTCTGGGGTTGGGGTGGCGGGTTGATCCAGACCTTGTCCGGTAGCGGGGGCGGTGAGGGGCACCGGC
>NZ_SMKH01000172.1 GCF_004348515.1 Actinomadura sp. KC345
TCAGGGGCCTGGTCGGGGGCCTGGTCGGCGGGCGCCTGGGCCGCCTGGACGGACCGCTCCCGCGCGGTGTCCCGCGCCGGGCGGGCCTCGGCGGCCGTGGCGGCGTCGTTCACCGCGCCGGTCGATACCACCTCACCGGGCACCCAGCCTCCCTAGTCCATCGGGCGCATGTCCGCGGCACCCCGCGGCTTCGCCCGTCCCCACCGGACCCTGATGCCGCCAGTGTATCCGGCGCCTATTCGGCACTAGACGGTAACCAGCGAATGGACGTCCAGATTCCCCAGCTTGTCGCGTCCGTGGAGGAACGACAGTTCGAGGAGCACCGACAGGCCGACGACCTCCGCTCCGCCGCGGCGGACGAGTTCGGCGGCCGCCCTGGCCGTCCCGCCGGTGGCGAGGACGTCGTCGACGATCAGCACGCGGTCGCCGGGATCGAGCGCGTCGAGGTGGATCTCGATCGTCTCGGTCCCGTATTCGAGATCATAGGTCTCCTCGTGCGTCCGCGACGGCAGCTTCCCCTTTTTGCGCACGGGGACGAACCCCGAGCCGAAGTGGTAGGCGACCGGCGCGGCGAGGATGAACCCGCGGGCCTCGATTCCGACGATCTTGTCGATGGTGCCGCGGCCGTAGTGGTTGACGATCGCGTCCACCACGCCGGCGAAGGCGACGTGGTCGGCCAGCAGGGGGGTGATGTCCTTGAAGACCACCCCGGGCTTGGGGTAGTCGTCCACGTCGCGGATCCGCTCCTGGATCAGCTTGACGAGGTCCACGATGTGCTCTCCTCCTGCATGCCTGCCGCCGCGTCGGTCGCCGCCGGTACCGCTGCCCTGCCCGACCTGCCGCGCGGCAGACGAAGACGGCGACCGGCTCGCGCCGTCGCCGTTCCCGTCTCCCCCGCGCTCACCGCCCGGACCTGCGCCCGGCCGGGGAACGGGCCCGACAGGGCCGAAAGGTCAGCCGTCGGACTTGTCCGCGGCCTTGACCTTCGTCTTCTTGGGCGTGGACTCGGGCTCCTCGGCCTCGGCGGTCTCGTCCGCCTTGCCGTCCTCGTCCGCCGCCTCGTCCGCCGCCTCGTCCGTGTCGCCGGCGTCGTCGTCCTTGGAGAGGTCGACGCGGTCGCCGTCCTCGTCCTCGTCGTCATCGTCGTCGTCGAGGTCCTCGGGCTCGTCGTCCTTGAGGACCTGCATGACGGCCTGCTTGACGAAGTGGACCTCGACGCCGTCCGCGATCTCAAGGAGAAGGCCGTCGTCGTCGACCTCCACGACGGTCGCGCGCATGCCGCTGGTCGTCAGAACGCGCGCACCGGGCTCGATGGCGCTCTGCATCTGCAACTGCTCCTTGCGGCGCTTGCTCTGCGGCCGGATGAGCAGGAAGTAGAAGACCAGGGGAATGGCGAGAAGGAGAAGCAGGTTGAAGGCCCCGCTGCCGCCGGACTCAGCCGCAATGATCATGTCGCCACCCATTACTGGGGCATCCTTCCGATGTGGTTAAGCCCAGCCTGGTGACCGGACCGGTGAAATGCAACGGGACCGCCGGCTGGAGCGGTGAATCAAGTCCCGGAGTCTAGAGAGTACGGCAGACCCCGGCAACGACGTGACGACCGGCGACGCCCGGAAGTTCCCAACCCGTTATGGGATGATCACGATTCGGGCCCGCCGTCCTCGCCGACGTCGAACAGCGTCCCCGCCATCGGCGCCGTGGGCGGCTGGGCGAGGCCCAGGTGCGCCCACGCGGCGGCCGTGGCGATCCGCCCCCGCGGCGTCCTCGCCAGCAGGCCCTGCCGGACGAGGAACGGCTCGGCGACGACCTCCACGGTCTCGGGCTCCTCCCCCACCGACACGGCCAGCGTCGACAGCCCCACGGGGCCGCCGCCGAACTTGCGCATCAGCGACTCCAGGACGGCACGGTCCAGCCGGTCGAGGCCCCGTTCGTCCACCTCGTACAACGCGAGGGCCGCCCGCGCTGATTCCTGGGTGATGGTCCCGTCGGCGCGCACCTCGGCGTAGTCGCGGACGCGGCGCAGCAGCCGGTTGGCGATGCGGGGCGTGCCCCGGGAGCGGCCGGCCACCTCGGCGGCCGCCTCGTCGCCGATCTCCACGTCCAGGAGGGCCGCCGACCGCCGGACGATGACCTCCAGCTCGGCCGGCTCGTAGAAGTCCATGTGCGCGACGAACCCGAACCTGTCGCGCAGCGGGCCCGGCAGCATCCCCGCCCGGGTGGTGGCGCCGACCAGGGTGAAGGGCGCGACGTCCAGGGGGATCGCGGTCGCACCCGGCCCCTTCCCGACGACGACGTCGACCCGGAAGTCCTCCATCGCCATGTAGAGCATCTCCTCGGCGGGCCGCGCCAGCCGGTGGATCTCGTCGAGGAACAGCACCTCGCCCTCGGCGAGCGTCGACAGCACGGCCGCGAGGTCGCCGGCCCGTTCGATCGCCGGCCCGGACGAGATCCGCAGCGGCTGCCCCAGCTCCGCCGCGATGATCATGGCCAGGGTGGTCTTGCCGAGCCCCGGCCCGCCCGACAGCAGCACGTGATCGGGCGTCCGGCCGCGCCGCAGCGCGCTCTGGAGCACCAGCGAGAGCTGCTCGCGCACCCGCTCCTGCCCGACGAAGTCGTCCAGCTTTCCGGGCCGCAGCGCGGCCTCGATCCGCTGCTCCTCGGCCCCGTCCGCGTCCGGCGACACGAGCCGTTCGGGTTCGCTCACTTGCTCAGCTTCCTCAGCGCGGACTTCAGGAGAGCGGCGACGGGCGGCGCCTCGCCCCCGTCGAGGTCGGCGGCGACGGCGTCCACGGCCGCGTCGGCGTCCTTGGCGGACCAGCCGAGGTTGATCAGGCCCATCTGGACCTGTTCGCGCCACGGCTCGGCGCGGGCGGGCGCGCGGAGGTCGCCGGCGCCGGCCCCGACCGGGCCACCGAGGCGGTCCCTGAGCTCCAGGACGATGCGCTGGGCGCCCTTCTTGCCGATGCCGGGGACCTTGGTGAGGGCCGTCACGTCCTCGGCGGCCACGGCGTGCCGCAGCGCGTTCGGCGTGTGGACGGCGAGCATCGCCAGCGCGAGGCGGGGCCCGACGCCGCTCGCCGTCTGCAGCAGCTCGAAGACCGTGCGCTCGTCGTCGTCGGCGAACCCGAACAGTGTGAGGGAATCCTCCCGGACGACGAGGGAGGTGGGCACCTTCGCCTCGTCGCCGACCCGCAGCCCGGCCAGGGTGGCGGGGGTGCACTGCACGGACAGGCCGACGCCGTGCACGTCGATCACCGCGCCGTCGGGCCCGGCGGCGGCCACCCGGCCGCTGACGAAGGCGATCACTGGACGTCTCCTCCTCTGGTCCGGGCGGCGAGCCGCTCGCGTTCGGCCCTGGCCGCCTCCTCGATCCGCGACCGCTGCGCGTGAGCGAGCCGCTGCTGCGCTCCCCCGCGCCACACGTGGCAGATGGCCAGCGCGAGCGCGTCGGCCGCGTCAGCGGGCCTGGGGGCCGCGTCCAGGGACAGCAGCCGGGTCACCATCCGGGTCACCTGGGCCTTGTCGGCGCGCCCGTTCCCGGTGACGGCGGCCTTCGCCTCGCTCGGGGTGTGCAGCGCCACCGGGAGGCCGCGGCGGGCCGCCGCCAGCATCGCGACCCCGGCGGCCTGCGCGGTGCCCATCACGGTGCGGACGTTGTGCTGGGAGAACACGCGCTCGACGGCGACGGCGTCGGGACGGAACTCCTCCATCAGCGCCTCGATGCCCGCCTCGATGCCCAGCAGGCGCAGGGCGGCGTCCTCGTCGGGGGCCGTCCGCACGACGGACACGTGCACCAGGTGGAGCCGTTTGCCCGGGGCGCCCTCGACGACCCCCACCCCGCATCGGGTGAGCCCGGGGTCCACCCCCATCACCCGCAAGGCCGCTCCTTCGATCACCTGTTCGGCCGCCAACGCTATCAATCCGGCGTCGTCTTCGTGGAGGGATGCGGCGGGCGTGTTCCGAGAAGAAGTCCGGCTAGAAGAAGTCGAGGGAGAACGGCGTGGCCGCGAACGCGGGTGACAGCGCTTCCGCGTCCCCGCCCTCGACCAGGCCGGCGAGGCGCAGCGTGGTCACGGGGACGCCCGCGTACAGGGCCGACAGGCCGCGCGGCCCGAGCCGCACGGCGCCGGCGGTCTCCGGCGACCGTTCCAGCCGCCCCTCACCGTCCTCGATCTCCAGCCGCCAGTGGCCCGAGTTCCCCGGGCACTGCGGGTCGTCGATCAGCAGCGGAACCCCGGCGGTCACCCCGGCCGGGTAGCCGCGCGCTCGGATCGCCGCGGGCGCGTCGACCACCCGCAGCATCCACTGGGTCCGGTGGACGGTCTCGTACAGGCGGCGCTCGTGCGGCAGCCAGAGCACCGGGTCCATGGGGGAAACGCAGGCGCGGACGGTCTCGGCGGTCGACGAGCCGGATCCGACGATGGCCCACAGCGCCCGGAGGGTCCGCTCGGACGACGCGACGAGCCGGGTGACCTCAAGCCCGGTGTTGCCTCCCGACCAGTGGTAGGAGAGGAACCCGTCCTCGGCGAGGTAGACGTACTCGTCGCGGTGCCCGAGCATGCCGCGCCACCTCGCCTCCGGCCATCCGACGGGGCCGCTGTCGCGTGCCCGCTCGTGCGCGCGGCCGATGACGGCGGCGGCCTCCCCGGCGTCCTCCCGCCCGGCGCGGCGGACGGGCACCCGCTCGGCGGCGACCGTGCGCAGCGCCTCGGCCGGTATCTCGATGTGGTGCTGGGCGCCCGCGTGCTCCCAGCCGAGCGACCGGTAGATCCGCGTCGTGGCGGGATACAGCATCGCGAGCGGATGCCCGAACCCGGCGCACCGCCGCAGCAGATCGGTCATCAGCCGGCGGCCGAGCCCCCGGCCGCGGTCCTCGGGCGCGACGGTGATCGCGCTGACGCCGGCCATCGAGACCGGACGCCCGTGCCACCACTGCGTCATGTCGTGCAGGACGCCCGTGGCGACGATCCGGTCGCCGTCGAACCCGGCGAACCACCGCCCGGCCTCCCAGGTCGGCCGGGCGGCCTCGCTGCGCCGCTCCCACGCCTCGTCGAGCACCGGCCCGAAGGCGCGTGCCGTGCTGTCGCGGACGGCGTACCTCTCGTCCCACCCGAGAGCCCGGATCTCCATGATCCAGACCGTATGCCATGCGGGAACGCGGTACCGCCGGCGCCTCAGTCCAGGGCGGCCAGGACCTCGTCGGGGACGTCGAAGTTCGCGTAGACGTCCTGGACGTCGTCGGAGTCTTCGAGGGCGTCCAGGAGGCGGAAGACCTTCTTGGCGTTGTCCTCTTCCAAGGGGACGGTGACGCTCGGGAGGAACTTGCTCTCGGCCGACTCGTAGTCGATCCCGGCGTCCACCAGGGCGGTGCGGACCGCGACCAGGTCGCCCGCCTCGCTGACGACCTCGAAGTTCTCCTCGTCGAGGTCGTTGACCTCCTCGGCCCCGGCCTCCAGGACGGCGAGCATCACGTCGTCCTCGCTGGTGCCCGCCTTGGGGACGATCACGACGCCCTTGCGGTTGAACATGTAGGAGACCGAGCCCGGGTCGGCGAGCGAGCCGCCGTTGCGGGTGAGCGCGACGCGGACCTCGGACGCGGCGCGGTTGCGGTTGTCGGTCAGGCACTCGATGAGGACGGCGACGCCTCCGGGGGCGTAGCCCTCGTAGGTGATGTTCTGCCAGTCGGCGCCCCCGGCCTCCTCACCGGCGCCGCGCTTGCGCGCGCGCTCGATGTTGTCGTTGGGGACGGAGTTCTTCTTCGCCTTGTAGATGGCGTCGTAGAGGGTCGGGTTGGCCTCCGGGTCACCGCCGCCGGTGCGGGCCGCGACCTCGATGTTCTTGATCAGCTTGGCGAAGAGCTTGCCCCGCTTGGCGTCGAGGGCCGCCTTCTTGTGCTTGGTCGTCGCCCACTTGGAATGGCCGGACATCTGTCACTCCTCCTCTGTCGTCCGGCGCACCAGATCGGCGAAGTAGTGGTGCACGCGGAAATCGCCTGTCAACTCCGGATGGAACGCGGTCGCCATGAGGCGTCCCTGGCGGACGGCGACGATCCTACCGACGTTCGGGCCGCTCTCGGCGTGTCCGAGGATCTCGACGCCGCCGCCGACGGACTCCACCCACGGCGCGCGGATGAAAACGGCGTGGTACGGCGCGTCCCCCATCCCGGTCAGGGGGACGTCCGCCTCGAACGAGTCGACCTGCCGTCCGAAGGCGTTGCGCCGCACGGTCATGTCGATCCCGCCGATCGTCTCCTGGCCCGCGGCGCCGTCCCTGATCCGGTCCGCCAGCATGATCATCCCGGCGCAGGAGCCGTAGGCGGGCAGGCCGGCCTCGATCCGCTTGCGCAGCGGCTCCAGCAGCTCGAACGCGCGCGCCAGCCGCCACATGGTGGTGGACTCGCCGCCCGGCAGGACGAGGCCGTCCACCCGCTCCAGCTCCTCGGGGCGGCGCACGTCCAGGGTGCGCGCCCCGGCCGCCTCCAAAGCGCGTGCATGCTCGCGCACGTCGCCCTGCAGGGCGAGGACGCCGATCGTCGGCACAGCGGTCACGTCGAAACCTTCCGGGGTGCGGGGGGTCGTTCAAGCCTAGACGCCGGCCACGGCGTCCTCGACGTACAACGCCCCTCGGCCTCGCAGGCTTCCGGGATCGCGCGTCAGGCGTGCTTGAAGCGGCGGAGCGGCAGCTCCAGCGGCAGGAAGCCGTCCTTGCCGCGGTCGGCGATGCCGCGGCCGAACATGTGCGCCTCGGCGAGCGCGAGGCCGAACTCCTCCGGGTCGAACGGCAGCGGGACGTCCTGGGCCCCGGCGTCGATGGCCCGCCAGAACGGCGCCTCGGCGGGGAGCCGCCCGCCCTGGTCGACGACGACGCCGTCCTCGGCCGTGACGAACACGTCCCGGAGCAGCTCGCCGGACTCGTACCAGCGGAACCAGCAGCCGCGGATGACGGTGTGCAGGACGAGGACGCCGCAGCGCGAGCCCGGCAGCGAGGCCGCGGCGGTGTCTGCGATCCGGCGCGCGTCGTCGTCGAGGCAGAACAGCCGCCGGTCGCACAGCAGCAGCGCCCGTTCGAACGCCCCGACGAACAGCTCGTCCTCGTACGGCCAGAGCGCGAAGTCCAGGACCGTGTCACCGGTCTCGGTCAGGGTGTCCGCCGGGTAGAGGCCGCGCGCGATCGCCGCGGCGGCGTCCGGATCGGGCACCAGGCCCGGCCGGAACACCTCGGCGGGTTCACCCGCGCTCGCGCACGCCAGCGCGACCGACCAAGCCATGCTCTCCCCTCCCGCGGCCGGGCACCGCCCAAGGGCCCCGCACCGAGCGTCGGGGCGTCCTCACCGGCCGCGTCCGCCAGCGTAAACCCTGTAAGGGCGCGCTGTGGAGTGGGGACGGCGCCGGGCGGGGAAGGGGCCCGGCCGTCCCCGCCGCCCGCGCCCCCGTGTCACCAGCCGCGGCCGGCGAACTTCTGGTCCTCGCCGAGGACCGCGGCGTTGATGCCGACCATGGCCTCGCCGAGGCCGCGGGACACCTTGGCGATGACGCCGGGGTCGTCGTGGAAGGTGGTGGCCTTGACGATGGCCTCGGCGCGCTGGGCCGGGTTGCCGGACTTGAAGATCCCGGAGCCGACGAAGACCCCCTCGGCGCCGAGCTGCATCATCATCGCGGCGTCGGCGGGAGTCGCGATGCCGCCCGCGGTGAACAGCACGACGGGCAGCTTCCCGGCGGCGGCGACCTCCTTGACCAGCTCGTAGGGGGCCTGGAGCTCCTTGGCGGCGACGTACAGCTCGTCCTCGGGAAGGGTCTGGAGCCTGCGGATCTGCTGCCGGATCTGGCGCATGTGCGTGGTGGCGTTGGAGACGTCGCCGGTGCCGGCCTCGCCCTTGGAGCGGATCATGGCCGCGCCCTCGGTGATGCGGCGCAGCGCCTCGCCGAGGTTGGTCGCGCCGCAGACGAACGGGACGGTGAACGCCCACTTGTCGATGTGGTTGTCGTAGTCGGCCGGGGTGAGCACCTCGGACTCGTCGACGTAGTCGACGCCGAGGGACTGCAGCACCCGCGCCTCGACGAAGTGGCCGATGCGCGCCTTGGCCATGACCGGGATGGAGACCGAGCCGATGATCCCGTCGACCATGTCGGGGTCGCTCATCCGGGAGATGCCGCCCTCGGCGCGGATGTCGGCGGGCACCCGCTCCAGGGCCATGACGGCGACCGCGCCCGCGTCTTCGGCGATCTTCGCCTGCTCGGGCGTGACGACGTCCATGATCACGCCGCCCTTGAGCATCTCCGCCATGCCGCGCTTGACCCGGGCGGTCCCGGTCTCGGGCGCGGCGTCGTCAGGGGCGGGACTGGAAGTGGACACGGGTTTTCCTTACGTGGCAGGACGACAAGTCCTTTCCATGGTATTGCCTGCTCGTGGGACCTCTCGACCCGCCACAGTGTCAACGCGGAGCGGCCACGGCTTACAGTGTGGTGGTTGACACGGCGTCAAGGGCCGCCGCTAGGGCGTGCGGGGCCTGCCGTCGTTGACGAGGACCATCCAGACCTGCCCGGGGGCGAACGTCATCGGCGCGCCGTCGGCGGTGGTGAAGGTGGTCCCCTCCTTCTCCGACGGCCGCGACCACGTGGCGTCGTAGGACCTGCCGTCGCGCAGGACGCGGGCCCGCCCGCTGCCGGTGGTCTTGATCAGCGGCGTGTAGTTGCCGAGGAAGTCGTGGAACTTCGACCGGGTCGTCTTGGCGTACTGGATGACGACCGTCTCGCCCCCCAGGCGCCCGCCCTCGGCGGCGCGGTCGGGCCGGCCGCCGAAGCTGGCGAGCCACCGCCTCTGCTTCTTCGACCAGGTGAATCCCATGCTGGCGGACGGCCAGCGCGCCGTGAAGGACCTGGTCGGCTCGCCGCCGGGCGGGGCGTCCCCGAAGCGGAAGCCGATGTCGCGCGCCTCGCCGGCCTTCGGCGCCTTCTTGAGCAGTTCCTCGGGGTCGGCGTAGAGGTTGTACGGGATCGGCTTGGACCCGGACCGGAAGTACGCGCCTCCGGCGTTCTCCTGTGAGATGTCGTACACCGGCGCCTTGCGGACGTACTTCTTCATCTTGCTCTGGACGCCCGAGAACGCGAACGCCGGCTTGCCGAACTGCGGGAGGATGTGCAGGTCGGAGATGCGGGCGCTGCGGACGGGCCCGACGCGCTCCGGCAGCTGCGAGGAGTAGACCGCCATCAGCCGGGTCTCGCCGCCCTCGACCTGCTCGACGTAGACGATGTCGGCGTCCTTCACCCCGCTCTGCGGGAGCGCGGGCCGGGTGTTCTCGACCTTGACGGCGAGGACGGGGTTGCCGATGCCCTTCCTCTCGCCCGTGAACGGATGCGTCCTGGGCGCGGGCGTCTCGCTCGGCGTGGGCCCGGCCGTACTGCGCGGCGGCGGAGCCGTCTCCGGGCCGCCCGGGTCCGAGCAGGCCGACAGGGCGGCGCCGAGGACGAGGGCCCCGAGAGCGGCTGCCGAACGGGCCCGGACGGGGGCGTCCCAGGCGGATCGCACGATGAACCCTCCCTTGTACGGTCTGCCAGAGGGTAGCGAACGCGACCGGATGCGCCCGCCCTCCCATCGGTACGGCCGGACGGCCCCGAAGTGATCAATCCGGCCCGCGGTCCGGACGCCCGCCCCTCAGATTCCCGGCGGGTCGTCGTCGATCTCGAAGAAGTCCGGGAGGGGCGCGCGGCCGGCGAGCGGCAGGACGCGGATGAGCAGCTTGCGGCGGGCGATCCTGGCCTGGGAGACGGCGTCGTTGTAGAACCGGCGGGCGTAGGCGACCTTCGCGGCGGCCGCGGACAGCTCGTCCAGCACCCCTTCCCCCGCCCCCTTGGCGGTGAGGCTGCCGACGAACTCGGGCTGGTCGACGACCGCGCGCAGCGCCCGCGACAGGTCGCTCTCGGCGAACTCGCGGTTGTCGGCGTCGGCGGTGCGGGCCTCGTGGGCGGCAGTGGCCAGCACCAGGCTGGTGGCCGGGTCGAGGAGGCGGGAGGCGGCCAGCTCCAGCGTCGCCGCGGCCCGCCGCACGAGCGCGGCGTCCAGCGCGGCGCGGGCGGTCTCGACGCGGACGTGCAGCCGGTCGAGCCTGGTGGCGCGCCACGACACGTACACGCCGGCCAGGAACACGACGGCGATCCAGAACAGGACGTCGATGATCCAGTCGTACATCGGGGTTCCCCTACAGACTCGACACGGGCTAGGCGCCGAGGCCGGACTCGACGACGCCGGCGGCGCCGAAGGCGACGGTCTCGTAGACCCGGACCACGTCGCGGGCCACGGACGACCAGTCGTAGTCGCGGACGGCGGCACGGGCCTCCGCCGACAGCTGCTTGCGCCTGGCGGGGTCGTCGAGCAGCTCGCCGGCCGCCGCGGCGAGGGCCTCGTGGTCGCCCGTGGGGAACAGCGCCCCGGCGCGCCCGCCGCGCAGCACCCGGTCGAACGCCTCGATGTCGCTGGCCAGGATCGGCGCGCCCGCCGACATGGCCTCGGCGAGCACGATCCCGAAGCTCTCCCCGCCGAGGTTGGGGGCGACGAACACGTCCACGGAGTGGTAGGCGCGGACCTTGTCCTGCTCGCTGACCAGGCCGAGGACGACGACCCGGTCGCGCAGCTCCGGCGAGACCCGCGACACCACGTCGTCGGCGTCGCCGGGACCCGCCAGCAGCAGCCGAAGGCCGGCCCGCTTCCGGGCGAGGATCTCGAACGCGCGCAGCAGGACGTCCAGGCCCTTGCGGGGCTCGTCCATCCGGCCGAGGAACCCGAGGGCCTCCCCGTCGCCGGGGCGGCGCGGGACCTCGCCGCGGCCGGGCCAGCCGGGCAGCGGGGCGGCCATCGCGTACCGCTCGGTCGCGACGCCGTTCGGGATCAGCACGGCGTCGCCGCCGAGGTGCTCGACGAGGGTGGTGCGGGCGGCCTCGGACACCGCGATCCTGCCGGTGATCTTCTCCAGCGCGCTCTGCAGGATCGGCGCGGTGACCGACATCGCCCGCGACTTGACGTGTGAGGCGTGGAAGGTGCCGACGATCGGGCCGTCGGCGGACCAGCAGGCCAGCAGCCCGAGCGACGGCGCGGCGGGCTCGTGGACGTGCAGGACGTCGAAGCCGCCCTCGTTGATCCAGCGCCGGACGCGGCCCGCCGACAGGAACCCGAACGCCAGCCGGGCCACCGAGCCGTTGTAGGGGACGGGGACGGCGCGCCCGGCGGACACGACGTAGGGCGGCAGCTCCGCGTCGTCGTCCGCGGGTGTGATCACCGACACCTCGTGGCCGAGCGCGATGAGCGCCTCGGCGAGGTCGCCGATGTGCTGCTGGACGCCGCCCGGGACGTCCCACGTGTAGGGGCAGACGATGCCGGTCTTCATCGGCCGCCGCCCGCCCGGTCGCCCGGCGGGTCGTCCACCCAGACCTTCTGCAGCATGTGCCAGTCCTCCGGGTGCGCGGCGATCCCCGCCTCGAAGACGCGCGCCAGCTCCTGGGTCATGGCCTGGATCTTCTCCTGTCTGCCGCCCTCGCCCGGGACCTGGATCTCGTCGTGGACGCGCGCCGCCCAGTACTCGCCCTCGTACCAGAGTGTCACGGGAATGAGGGCGGCGCCGGTCTGGACGGCGAGCGCGGCCGACACGGCCGGCATCCTGGCGGTGGCGCCGAAGAACTCCACGTCGATCCCGCTCTCGGTCAGGTCGCGGTCGACGACGAGGCACACCGGCCGGCCGGCGCGGAGCCGCTGGGCCATCCGGCCGTACGCGGAGGCGCCCTTGTGAGCGAGCACCTCCATGCCGAGCCCTTCCCGGAACTCCACGAACCGGTCGAACACCGACTCGGGCTTGAGCCGCTCGGCGACCGTGGTGAACGGGTACCCGCAGTGCACCAGCCACGCGCCGGCGTGCTCGTAGTTGCCCATGTGGGGCAGGGCGAGGATGACGCCGCGCCCGGCGTCGAGGTTGGTGAAGATCTTCTTCTCGCCGGTCACCCGCATCCGGCCGAGGATCCGCGCCCGGCTGTACTCGGGGAGCCGGAACACCTCCAGCCAGTAGCGGAAGTAGGAGCGCATGACCTTCTTGCTGAGGACGCGGACCTCGTCGTCGACGGCGTCCTTGCCGAGGACGCGGCACAGGTTCCTCTCCAGCTGCCGGACGCCGGCGCCGTGGCGGTGCCAGGTGCGGTCGGCGAGCGCGGTGAACGCGAGCCGGGCCGCGGCCTCGGGCATCTTGCGGACGACCGTCCAGCCCGCGGCGTACGCGGCGTCGGTCACCTCGTCGCGCAGTGACGCGCGGTCCGCGCCGCCGTCCGGCGCGCGGGGGTCGCTCATGGACGCGGCTCCGGCGCGGGCTCGGGCGCGGGCTCGGCGCCGTCCTTCGCCTGGGCGTGGACGGCGGCGAACCGCTGCCCGACCGTGATCGTGCTGAGCGCCGCGAGGAGCCACAGCGCGGCGGCGAGGATGAAGGGGACGCCGAGCCCGTGGAACCCGGCGGCGACGAGGGCGACGATCAGGCGTTCCGCGCGCTCGGCGATGCCCACGTCGCAGGTGTAGCCGAGCCCTTCGGCCCGGGCCTTGGCGTACGACACCACGGCCCCGGCGACCAGGCAGTACAGGGCGGCCCCGGCGAGGAACTCCTGCCCGTCCCGGTACAGCCCGATCATCAGCCCGGCGAAGATCGCGGCGTCGGCGACCCGGTCCATCGTGGAGTCCAGGAACGCGCCGAACTTCGAGATCTTCCCGGTGACGCGGGCGACCGCGCCGTCCAGCATGTCGAACAGGACGAACGCGGTGATGACCATCGTCCCCCAGAAGTACTCGCCGCGCGGGAACAGCACGAGCGCGCCGGCGGCGACGCCCAGCGTCCCGATGACGGTGATGGCGTTGGGCGAGACCCTGGTCCGCGCGACCGCGTGTCCGACGGGGGTGAGGACGCGCCCCAGCGCGGGCCTGATTCTGTTGAGCATCGCCGTCCGTTCTCGTGTCTCGGGGAGAGGCCCCCGGCGGGCCGCCGCGGCGCGCCCATCGTAGTGCGGACGTGTCCTACCAAGGGGCGCACAGGGTGGTCAGGGCGGGTTTGCGCGGCACGCACCACGGACAGATCACGGTTGATTGCCCTTCACCCCTTGTGATCCCGCCCGTCCCGGGAAAAGGTGGTGGTACGGGTGTGACGTCGGTCACGCACGTTGGACGAGGATCGGACGCCGCACTCGGACGTCAAGGCCGGGCCCCTGGGGGCCGGGCCGCGAACGCACGCGGGCCTGCACGCGAGACCCGTCCGAGGAGGAGTCATGGCGGACAAGGGAGGCCACCCGGGTGCCCCCGGCAGGGCACCGGAGGCCGGCGGGTGCGACAAGGTACGGAACGTCGCGCTGGTCGGCCATTCCGGAACCGGGAAGACGACGCTCGTGGAGGCGCTGCTCGCCGCCACGGGCACGCTGCAGCGAGCGGGACGGGTCGAGGACGGCACGACCGTCAGCGACTTCGACGAGGTGGAGGTGCGCCAGCAGCGCTCGGTGAACCTCGCCCTCGCCCCGTTCTCCTACGGCGGCATGAAGATCAACCTCATCGACACGCCGGGGTACGCCGACTTCGTCGGCGACCTGCGGGCCGGGCTGCGCGGCGCCGACGCGGCGCTGTTCGTGATCTCGGCGGTGGACGGCATCGACGGCCTGACCAGGATGATCTGGGAGGAGTGCGCGGCGGTGGGGATGCCGCGCGCGATCGTCATCACCAAGGTCGACCAGCAGCGCGGCGACTACGACGACGTGGTCATGGCCTGCCAGGACGTCTTCGGCGAGGGCGTCGCGCCGCTGTACTTCCCGGCCGGCGGGGGGGACGGGCTGAAGGGCCTGATCGGGCTGCTGTCGCAGCGCTGCCTCGACTACTCCACCGGGCGGCGGACCGAGTGCGACCCCGACCCGCGGTACCTGGACCAGATCGCCGAGCAGCGCGCGTCGCTGATCGAGGGCATCATCCAGGAGAGCGAGGACGAGTCCCTCATGGACAGGTACCTGTCCGGTGAGGACCTCGACGTCAAGGCGCTCATCGAGGACCTGGAGACCGCGGTCGCGCGTGGCAGCTTCTTCCCCGTCCTCGCGACGTCGGTCCCGCACGGCGACCATCCGGGCCCGGTCGTCGGCATGCAGGAGCTCCTGGAGGTCATCACCCAGGCGTTCCCGTCGCCCCTCGAACGCGGCATTCCGCCCGTGGCCCCCGTCAAGGGCGGGCCGCCGAGGGAGCTGTCCTGCGACCCCGAGGGGCCGCTGGTCGCCGAAGTGATCAAGACCACGTCCGACCCCTACGTCGGGCGGATCTCCCTGGTCCGGGTCTTCTCCGGGACGCTGCGGCCGGACACGACCGTGCACGTCTCGGGGCACGGCATGCAGGACCGCGGGCACGAGGACCACGACGTCGACGAGCGGGTGGGCGCGCTCACCTCGCCGCTCGGCAAGACGCAGCGCACCGCGTCGTCCTGCATGGCGGGCGACATCTGCGCGGTGGCGAAGCTCACCCGCGCGGAGAGCGGCGACACCCTGTCCGATCCCGGCTCGCCGGTCGTGATGGCGCCCTGGTCGATGCCCGACCCGCTGCTGCCGGTCGCGATCCGCGCGAAGTCCAAGGCCGACGAGGACAAGCTCAGCCAGGCGCTCGGCCGCCTCGTCGCCGAGGACCCGACGCTGCGGCTGGAGAACAACTCCGAGACGCGGCAGCTGGTGCTGTGGTGCATGGGCGAGGCCCACGCCGACGTGCTGATCGACCGTCTCAGGACCCGCTACGGCGTCGAGGTCGAGCGGATCGACCTGCGGGTCCCGCTGCGGGAGACGTTCGGCGGGACCGCCAAGGGCCTCGGCCGGCACGTCAAGCAGAGCGGCGGCCACGGCCAGTACGGCATCTGCCACGTCGACGTGGAGCCGCTGCCGTCCGGTGAGGGCTTCGAGTTCGTCGACAAGATCGTCGGCGGGGTGGTGCCGCGGCAGTTCATCCCGTCGGTGGAGAAGGGCGTCCGGCAGCAGATGGGACGCGGTGTGTCCGCCGGGTATCCGCTGGTCGACATCAAGGTCACCCTGCACGACGGCAAGGCCCATTCGGTCGACTCGTCCGACATGGCGTTCCAGGCGGCCGGCGCGCTCGCGCTCAAGGACGCCGCGGCGTCGGTGCCGATCCTGCTGCTGGAGCCGGTGGACGAGGTGGAGGTCCTGATCGCCGACGAGTACGTGGGCGCGATCATGTCCGATCTGACGTCCCGGCGGGGCCGGGTGCAGGGCTCCCAGGCGGTGCCCGGCGGCCGCACCATGATCAAGGCGGAGGTGCCCCAGCTGGAGATCATCCGCTACGCGATCGACCTGCGGTCGATGTCGCAGGGCACGGGCACGTTCAGCCGCACGTTCCTGCGCTACGAGCCGCTCCCGCCGCACCTGTCCGACAAGGTCGCCGCCGAGTCCAAGGACGCCTAGGACCCGGCGGGGCGCTCACGGCGCGCGTGCCGGAGGTCCCGCCCGTCCCCGCCGGGCGGGACCCTCAGACCGCCGGCCATGCGTCGGCCAGCATCTGCCGCGTGTCGCGCAGCAGCTGCGGCAGCACCTTGGTGCGCCCGACGACCGGCATGAAGTTGGTGTCGCCGCCCCAGCGCGGGACGACGTGCTGGTGCAGGTGCGCCGCGATCCCCGCGCCCGCGACGAGGCCGAGGTTCATGCCGACGTTGAAGCCCTGCGCGCCGCTGCACTTGCGCAGGGCCGTGAGGGAACGCTGGGTGAACGCCGCGAGCTCCAGGTACTCCGGCTCGTCCAGGTCGGCGTAGTCGGCGACGTGCCGGTACGGGACGACCATCAGGTGCCCCGAGTTGTAGGGGTAGAGGTTCAGCACCGTGAACACCGACTCGCCGCGGGACACGACGAGGCCCTCCTCGTCGGACATGCCCGGGATCTCGCAGAACGGGCAGCCGTCGTCCC
>NZ_SMKH01000173.1 GCF_004348515.1 Actinomadura sp. KC345
GCCGTGGGCAGGCGGCCCGTGCGGGCGCCGTCGCACGCCTCCGGACCGGTGGCGGAGCGCGCGGCCGCGCCCGCGCTGGGGGGCGATTCTTTCTAACAACTGTTTGGTAGAGTGCGCGGCGTGAAGCAGAACGAGTCCCCGGCGGACCGGGCGTTCCGCGCCGAGGTCCGCGACTGGCTCGAGGCCAACCTGTCGGGCGAGTTCGCGCACGCCCGCGGGCTCGGCGGCCCCGGCCGCGAGCACGAGGCGTTCGAGGAGCGGCTGGCCTGGGAACGGCACATGGCCGCCGCCGGCTGGACGTGCGTGGGCTGGCCCGAGGAGCACGGCGGGCGCGGCGCCACCGTCGAGCAGCAGGTGATCTTCAACGAGGAGTACGCGCTCGCCGACGGACCCGCGCGGGTCAACCACATCGGCGAGAACCTGCTCGGCCCCACGATCGTCGCGTTCGGCACCGACGAGCAGCGCGCCCGCTTCCTCCCGCCGATCGTCGCGGTCGAGGAGCTGTGGTGCCAGGGCTACTCCGAGCCGAACGCCGGGTCCGACCTCGCCAACGTGCAGACCCGCGCGGAGCTGGAGGGCGGCCGCTGGCGGATCGACGGCCAGAAGGTCTGGACGTCGCTGGCCCTCGAATCGGACTGGTGCTTCGTCGTCTGCCGCACCGAGCCGGGATCGTCCCGGCACAGAGGGCTCTCGTACCTGCTCGTCCCGATGAGGCAGGACGGCGTGGACATCCGGCCGATCGTCCAGCTCACCGGGACCTCGGAGTTCAACGAGGTCTTCTTCGACGGCGCCCGCACGGACGTGGGCAACATCGTCGGCGGGCCCGGCGAGGGCTGGAAGATCGCGATGGCCACGCTGGGCTTCGAGCGCGGCGTCGCGACGCTCGGCCAGCAGGTCGGGTTCCGGCGCGAGTTCGAGGGCGTCGCCGAACTGGCCCGCCGCACCGGCGCCATCGACGACCCGCTGCTGCGCGACCGGCTGACGAGGTCCTACGCGGGGCTGGAGATCATGCGGCTGAACGCGGTCCGGACGATGGCGGGCGTCACCGCCGGGGCGCCGGGACCCGAGTCGTCGATCTCCAAGCTCGTCTGGGGCACCTGGCACCGCGAGCTGGGCGAACTGGCCATGGACGTCCTCGGCGCGGCCGGTCTCGTCGCCGGCGGCGAACCCTATGATCTGAACGACTGGCAGCGGCTCTTCCTGTTCTCCCGCTCCGACACGATCTACGCGGGGTCGAACGAGATTCAGCGCAACATCATCGCCGAGCGGGTGCTCGGACTCCCCCGTGAGCCGGCCCCGAGCAGAGAGGCACGCGGATGACCCCGCCCTACGTCCCCGGACACGGTCTCCTCAAGGACCGCGCCGTCGTGATCACCGCGGCGGCCGGGGCCGGGATCGGCGGCGCCACCGCCCGCCGCTGCCTGGAGGAGGGCGCCCGCGTCCTGATCTCCGACACCCACGAGCGGCGGCTGACCGCCTCCGCGCGGGAACTGGAGAAGGAGTTCGGCGCCGACCGGGTCGCCTCGCTGCCCTGCGACGTGACGTCCGAGGAGCAGGTCCAGGCCCTCTACGGCCTCGCCGCCGAGCGCTTCGGGCGCATCGACGTCGCCGTCAACAACGCCGGCCTCGGCGGGACGGCCGACCTGGTCGACATGGCCGACGAGCAGTGGGACCGCGTCATCGGCATCACGCTCAACGGCACGATGCGCTGCACCCGCGCCGCCCTGCGGATCATGCGGGAGCAGGGCTCGGGCGTGGTCGTCAACAACGCGTCGGTGATCGGCTGGCGGGCGCAGAAGGGGCAGTCCCACTACGCCGCCGCCAAGGCCGGCGTCATGGCGCTCACCCGCTGCTCCGCGCTGGAGGCCGCGGACTTCGGCGTCCGGGTCAACGCCGTCTCGCCCTCCCTCGCGATGCACCCCCACCTGGTGAAGGTGACCTCGGAGGACCTGCTGGACGAGCTGACGCGCCGCGAGGCGTTCGGCCGCTATGCGGAACCATGGGAGGTGGCCAACGTCATCGTCTTCCTGGCCAGCGACTACTCCTCGTACATGACGGGCGAGGTCGTCTCCGTCTCCTCCCAGCACGCGTAAGAAGACCGGTATCCAGGGGAACAGCGCATGAGTCCACGAAGGCGCGACGCCGAGGGCACCGCCGCCGCCCGCGCGGAACGGCGGGCCGAACTGCTCGCCACGGCCGCCGAGGTGTTCGCCTCCCAGGGCTACTCCGCCACCACCGTCAGGAAGGTGGCCGACGCCGCGGGGATCCTCGGCGGCAGCCTCTACTACCACTTCGACTCCAAGGAGGCGATGGCCGACGAGATCCTCTCGACCTTCCTGGACGACATGTGGATCGCCTACGACCGCGTCCTGGGGGCCGGGCTCAGCGCACGCGAAACCCTGGAGGGCATCGTCGTCGAGTCGTTCCGCTCGATCGACCGGCACCGGCCCGCCGTCGTCCTCTACCAGAACGAGTCCAAGCACCTCGCGACGAGCGAGCGGTTCCACTACCTGCACGAGTCGCGGCGCCGGTTCGAGGAGATGTGGCTGTCGCTCCTGGAGCGCGGCATGCGCGAGGGCGCGTTCCGCGGCGACCTCGACCCGAGCCTCGTCTACCGGTTCGTCCGCGACACCGTCTGGGTCGCCGCGAACTGGTACCAGCCCGGCGGGCGGCTGTCCGCCGACGACATCGCCAAGCAGTACCTCGCCATGTTCCTCGAAGGGGTCCAGGCGAGCTAGGCCGTACCTAAGGAGAGAGCCATGGCCGAGGCATACATCGTCGACGCGGTCCGCGCCCCGGTCGGGCGGCGCGGCGGCGGACTGGCCTCCGCGCATCCCGCCGACCTCGGCGCGCACGTGCTGACGGCGTTGATGGACCGGACGAAGGCCGACCCCGCCGCCGTCGAGGACGTCGTGTTCGGCTGCGTCGACACGCTCGGGCCGCAGGCCGGCGACATCGCCCGCACCTGCTGGCTCGCCGCCGGGCTGCCCGAGGAGGTCCCCGGCGTCACCGTCGACCGGCAGTGCGGCTCGTCGCAGCAGGCCGTCCACTTCGCCGCGCAGGCCGTCCTGTCGGGGACGTCGGACCTGGTCGTGGCGGGCGGAGTGCAGAACATGTCGCAGATCCCGATCGGGTCCGCGATGACCGCCGCCGCGCAGCTCGGCTTCACCGAGGGCCCCTTCGCCGGCTCCAAGGGCTGGACGCGCCGCTACGGCGACGCCGAGGTGACGCAGTTCAACGGCGCCGAGATGATCGCCCGCGACTGGGACATCTCCCGCGAGGACATGGAGGCGTTCGCCTACGAGTCGCACCAGCGGGCCCTCCGCGCCATCGACGAGGGCCGCTTCGAGCGCGAGATCGCCCCCTATGAGGACGTCGCCACCGACGAGGGGCCGCGCCGCGACACCACGCTGGAGAAGATGGCGGGCCTGAAGACCCTCGTGGACGGCGGGCGCCTCACCGCGGCCGTGTCGTCCCAGATCTCCGACGGCGCCGCCGCGCTCCTCATCGCCTCCGAGCAGGCGGTCAAGGACCACGGGCTCACCCCGCGCGCCCGCATCCACCACATCTCCGCGCGCGGCGAGGACCCGATCCGCATGCTGTCCGCGCCCATCCCCGCGACCGCGTTCGCGCTGAAGAAGACCGGGATGACGATCGGCGACCTCGACGCCGTCGAGATCAACGAGGCGTTCGCGTCCGTCGTCCTCGCCTGGCTGAAGGAGACCGGCGCCGACCCGGCCGCGACCAACCCCAACGGCGGCGCCATCGCCCTCGGCCACCCGCTCGGCGCCACCGGCGCCCGCCTGATGACGACCCTCCTGCACGAACTGGAGCGCACCGGCGGCCGCTACGGCCTCCAGACCATGTGCGAAGGCGGCGGCCAGGCCAACGTCACCATCATCGAACGCCTCTGACACGCCGGGCCCGCGGCGCCCGCCGCGGGCCCCGACCCCCGGAGTGCATCCCATGGACGTGTTCGAACCGGCCAGGCTCGGGCCGCTCACCCTGCGCAACCGCGTGATCAAGGCCGCGACGTTCGAGGGGATGACGCCCGGCGCGGTGGTGAGCGACGAGCTGATCGAGTACCACCGGCGGCCCGCCGCCGGGGGAGTGGCCATGACGACCGTCGCGTACTGCGCCGTCGCCCCGGAGGGACGCACCGAGCGGGACCAGATCTGGATGCGGCCCGACGCCGTCCCCGGCCTGCGGCGGCTCACCGACGCCGTCCACGCCGAGGGCGCCGCCGCGGCGGCGCAGATCGGCCACGCCGGGCCCGTCGCCGACGCGAGCTCGACAGGGCTGCCCGCGATCTCGGCCGGGCGGTTCTTCAACCCGCTCGGCATGCGCTTCACCAAGGTGGCCACCGCCGCGGACATCGAGCGGATCACCCGGGCGCACGCCGAGGCCGCGCGCCTCGCGATCGAGTCGGGCTTCGACGCCGTCGAGATCCACTTCGGGCACAACTACCTGGCCAGCTCGTTCCTCAGCCCCCGCCTCAACAAGCGCGAGGACGCCTACGGCGGCCCGGTGGAGAACCGCGCGAAGGTCGCGCTCGGCATCGCCCGCGCCGTCCGCGACGAGGTCGGCGACCGCATCGCGATCACCGCCAAGCTCAACATGCGCGACGGTGTCAGGGGCGGCCTGGAGATCGACGACAGCCTCTACGTGGCCCGCAGGCTCCAGGACGAGGGCATGGCGGAGGGCGGCCGTCGCGGGCAGGGGGCCGGGCCTGGTCGACGGTCGGATGTGGTGCTCCGCGCCGTCCCGCCGCCCGGCCACCGGGGCCTCCGCGGAACCCAGCTCCGCCCACGGCACGGTCCCGCGTACCCGGAGCCACGCGCCGAGCGCGTCTTCAGCCATCGCGCCGGCCGAGTCCGGCGGCGAGCCGGCCGCCGACCTCCTCCACGACCGTGTCCTCAGGCGCGACCCAGCTGCTGAACCGCCCGCCGATCGCGTCCCCGATCAGCGACGCGGCCTCGCCCTCGGGGACGCCGGCATGGGAGAGGAACCAGCCCAGGACCGCTGCGTAGGTCTCGTACCACATCTCGTTGGCCTCGGTGCGCTCCGTGGTGAGCGTGATGAGGCGGACGGCGGCGCGATCCCACATCGGCCCGCCGTCCCCGGGCCGCCCGCCGTGCACGGAGAACCCGTCGAAGATCTCGGCCAGCGTCTCAAGGAAGCCGCGCCACTCGACCAGGGCCGAAGCGACGCGGTCGAGGGTCTCGACCGGCGTCGTGATGGATTCCGCCGGGGTGCCCCAGGCGCTGACGGGGCCTCCGCTCAGCCGGATCCAGTGCCACCCGATCGCCCACGGACCGTACTCCTCGGTCAGAGGCTCGTCCATGGCGCGGTACCACGGCGCGACGACCTCCCTCACCCAGGTGAGGCCGGGGCGCGTGTCCGGCGGAGCCGGCACGTCCGCGGCGGGGCGCAGGCGCCCCACGGTCTCGCGCGCCCGGCCGCGGTCGAACGGATGCAGGTCCGGTTTCATGCGTCCCAGGACATGTCGAGAAGACGCTGGACCGTTCACCTCGATTCACGCGGTCCGCCCGGAGCCCAGTGTGCCGGGGACGGCGGCCCGACGGCCGACCTAGGCGGCGGGTACCGGCGCCTCCTCGACGGCCGGGCCGCCGCGGCGCTCGGCGCTGATCCGCAGGACGTAGCGCTTGACCTCGTCGGCCGCCTCCTCGCCGCCCCAGCCGAGCAGGGGCGCCAGGAGCCCGGCGACGTGGGAGGCCGCGGCGACGCCGCCGTCCCGTTCCTCGATCGAGACGCGCAGGCGCCGCGACAGGACGTCCTCAAGGTGCAGGGCGCCCTCGTGCGTCACCGCGTAGACGGCCTCGGCGGACAGGTAGTCCTCCGCGCCGGGGATGGCGGTGCCGAGCGGCGGGTCGTCCGCGACCAGGGCGAGGACCTCGAGGGCGCACGACCCGTACCGGCGCAGCAGGTGCTCGACCCGCGCGACGTGCAAACCGGACTCGGCGGCCAGGCGGCGGCGCTCGTTCCACAGCACCTCGAAGCCGACCGCGCCGATGATCGGCAGCCGCCCGGTGACCGACTCGGGGACGGCGTCGTCGAGGCTCTCGGCGACCGCGTCGACGGCGTCCCGCGCCATGACCCGGTAGGTGGTGAACTTGCCGCCGGTGACCACGATCATGCCCGGAACCGGCTCGGCGACGGCGTGCTCGCGCGACAGGCGGGCGGTGTCGTCGGGCTCGCCCGACAGCAGCGGGCGCAGGCCCGCGTAGACGCCCTCGACGTCGTCGTGCGTCAGCGGGGTCCGCAGCACGGCGTTGACCTGGTCGAGGAGGTAACCGATGTCGGTGTGCTCGGCGATCGGATCCTCCGGCCCGTCCTCGTGCGGGGTGTCGGTGGTGCCGACGAGCCAGTGCCGTCCCCACGGGATGATGAACAGCACGCTTCTGGGCGTCCGCGTGATCAGACCGGTGTCCATCTGGATCCGGTCGCGCGGCACCACCAGGTGGACGCCTTTGGACGCCTGCACGCCGAACACGGCCCGCGTCCCGGTCATCGCCTGCGCGCCGTCCGTCCACACCCCGGTCGCGCACACCACCCGCCGGGCCCGGACGGCGATCTCCCGTCCGCCCTCCAGGTCGAGGACGCGGGCGCCGGTCACCCGCTCGCCCTCCCGCAGGAAACCGGTCATCTCCGCGCGGGTGGCGACCTTCGCGCCGTACTGCGCGGCGGTCCGGGCGACCATCATCGTGTAGCGGGCGTCGTCGACCTGCGCGTCGTAGTACTGGATCGCGCCGACCAGCGCGTCCGACCGCAGGGCCGGGGCCTCCCGCAGGGCGCCGCGCCGCGTCAGCTGCCGGTGCCGGGGGAGCGCGCGGGCGCCGCCCATCGTGTCGTAGAGGGTGACGCCCGCGCTCACGTACGCCCGCTCCCACACCCGGTTGCGCAGCGGGTAGAGGAACTGGACGGGGCGCACCAGGTGCGGGGCGAGCCGGTGCAGGAGCAGGCCGCGCTCCCTCAGGGCCTCCCGGACGAGGCCGAAGTCGCGCTGTTCGAGATAGCGCAGCCCGCCGTGGATCAGCTTGCTGGACCGGCTGGACGTCCCGGCCGCCCAGTCCCGGGCCTCCACCAGGGCGACGGAGAGGCCGCGCGAGGTCGCGTCGAGGGCCGCGCCGGCGCCGACGATGCCGCCGCCGACGACCAGGACGTCGAACTCGGTCTCGGCGAGGTCGCGCAAGGCGTCCTCGCGGTACTGCTGTCCGAGGGCTACGGATGTCACTTCACGCTCCCGAGGAGAGGTCGGTCAAAGTGTCCTGCCGCCGGGTTGCGGCGAGCCGTCGTCCTGGAGGCCGGGAGGACGACGGCTCGCCGCGATTCGGCCAACGGGCCGTCAGTCCAGCTCCACCCAGTCCAGAGTGCGGCTGACGGCCTTCTTCCAGCCGGCGTAGCCGGTCCGGCGCTGCTCGTCGGTCCAGGTGGGTTCCCAGCGGCGGTCCTCGTTCCAGTTCTGGCGCAGTTCGTGGGTGGTGTGCCAGAATCCGACGGCCAGGCCGGCGGCGTAGGCGGCGCCCAGCGCGGTGGTCTCGGCGACCACGGGCCGCGAGACCGGGACGCCCAGGACGTCGGCCTGCAGCTGCATGCACAGCTCGTTCTCGGTGACGCCGCCGTCGACCTTGAGCACGTCCAGCGAGACGCCGGAGTCCTCGCGCATCGCCTCGACCACGTCGCGGGACTGGTAGCAGATCGATTCCAGGGTGGCGCGGGCCAGGTGGGCGTTGGTGTTGAACCGCGACAGCCCGACGATCGCGCCGCGGGCGTCCGAGCGCCAGTAGGGCGCGAACAGCCCGGAGAACGCGGGCACGAAGTAGACCCCGCCGTTGTCGTCGACCTGCCGCGCCAGCGACTCGCTCTGCGACGCGCCGGAGATGATGCCGAGCTGGTCGCGCAGCCACTGCACCGCCGACCCCGTCACCGCGATCGACCCCTCCAGCGCGTACACCGGCTTCTCCTGGCCGAACTGGTAGCAGACCGTCGTCAGGAGTCCCTGCGACGAGCGGACGAGTTCGTTGCCGGTGTTGAGCAGGAGGAAGTTGCCGGTGCCGTAGGTGTTCTTGGCCTCCCCGGGCGCGAAGCACACCTGCCCGACCGTCGCCGCCTGCTGGTCGCCGAGCGCGGCGGTCAGCGGCACCTCGCCGCCCAGCGGGCCGTCCGCGCGGGTCGTCCCGTAGGCGCCGGGCGCGGAGGACGGCTTGATCTCCGCGAGCATCCGCCGGGGGATCCCGAAGAGCGACAGCAGTTCGTCGTCCCAGTCGAGGGTCTCCAGGTCCATCAGCATGGTGCGGCTGGCGTTGGTCGGGTCGGTGACGTGCACGCCGCCGTCCGTCCCGCCCGTCAGGTTCCACAGCACCCAGCTGTCGGTGGTGCCGAAGACGGCGTCGCCGTTCTCGGCGGCCTCCCGGACCCCGTCGACGTTCTCCAGGATCCACTGGATCTTGCCGCCGGAGAAGTACGTGGCCGGGGGCAGGCCGGCCTTGCGCCGGATGACGTCGCCCTTGCCCTCCCGCTCCAGGGCCGCGGCGATCCGGTCGGTGCGGGTGTCCTGCCAGACGATCGCGTTGTAGTACGGCCGGCCGGTCCGCCGGTTCCACACCACGGTCGTCTCGCGCTGGTTGGTGACGCCGAGCGCGGCCAGATCGGTGTGGCCGAGATCGGCCTTGGTGAGCGCCGACTGGAGGACGGCCCGGGTGCGTTCCCAGATCTCGGTGGGGTCGTGCTCGACCCACCCGGCCCGCGGCAGGATCTGCTGGTGCTCGAGCTGGTGGCGGGCGATCTCGTTGCCGCCGTGGTCGAAGATCATGAAGCGGGTGCTCGTGGTGCCCTGGTCGAGCGCTCCGACGAAGTCAGCCATGCTTGGTCTCTCCTGGGGGTTCGGTCTCTCCTGGAGTGGACGGGAGGCGTGGGACGGGACGGGTCACGCCGCCTTGTACTCCGGTTCGGGCTTCGCGGCCGGCCGCGCGCTCTCGTCCTCGGCGGGCAGGAACCGGCCGATCAGGAGCTTGTAGAGGGCGACGCCGAGCACGGCTCCGATGAGGGGCGCGATGATCGGGACCCAGAAGTACAGGTCGCCGTACTGGTCGCGCCACGCGCCGCCGTAGCCGGTCAGGAACGAGGCGAGCCGGGGGCCGAAGTCGCGGGCCGGGTTGATCGCGTAGCCGGCGGCGCTGCCGAACGCCATCCCGATCGCCACCACGATGAGACCGATCATGAACGGGGCGAGGTTGGCCAGCGGCGGCGCGTTGCGCATGTCGGTGAGCGCCTTGATCAGGAAGAGCAGGATGGCGGTGCCGATGATCTGGTCGCGGAACGCGCCCCAGGTCCCGACCGGGAGGGTCCCGTTGCCCGGCAGGGTGGAGAAGACGCCCTGCGTCTTGATGGTGTGGCCGGGGTCGACCTTGGCCAGGATCTCGCTGTAGTTCCACCGGACGATCAGCGCCGCGACGAACGCCCCCGCGGTCTGCGCGGCGAGGTAGGGCGCGACCTTGCGCCAGGAGAACTCCCTGAAGACCGCGAGTGCGAACGTGACGGCCGGGTTGATGTGCGCGCCGCTGATGCGCGCCGCGACGTAGACGCCGAGCGTGACGCCGAGCCCCCAGGCCCAGGCGATGCTGTCGTGGTCGCCGATCTCGGCGCCGGCGACCTGGGCGACGACGCCGACGCCGAAGAGGATGAGGATCATGGTGCCGGCGAACTCGGCCGCGAGTTCGCCGGCGAGCGTGGGGATTCTTGGTCGTTCCGCCATGAGCGCTCCTGATGATGCCGGGGTGGACGCTGGCCCCCGTCGAGGCTGGGCAGGACGCTAAGCCGCCCCGGAACGCCCCACAATGGGACGGTGCCGACAATGTCGAACACTTTCCTCCTTGCCTGGCGGCGGTTACCCTCCACCCTGTGCACCAGATCACAGAATCCGGGCAGTTCGGGGCGCAGAGGACGGTGATCGCGGCGGCTGCCGACATTGTCGGCACTCTGCCGCGCGAACTAGCATCGGACCCATGCCCGGACCTGTGCAGTCGATCGAGCGGGCCGCCGCGATCCTGCGCCTGCTCGCCGCGAGCTCGGGCCGGCTGGGCGTCGGCGAGGTGGCCTCGTCCCTGGGGCTCGCCCGGGGCACCGCGCACGGCATCCTGCGCACGCTGGAGCGCGTCGGGTTCGTCGAGCAGGACGGCGGCACCGGCAAGTACCAGCTCGGCGCCGCCCTGCTGCACCTCGGGACCAGCTACCTGGACGTCAACGAGCTGCGGTCGCGGGCCATCAACTGGGCCGACGCCCTCGCGTCCCGCAGCGGCGAGGCCGTCCGCATCGGGACGCTGCTGGACGGCCGGGTCCTGGTCGTCCACCACGTGTTCCGCCCGGACGACACGCTCCAGGCCATGGACGTCGGCTCGCTGCTCCCGCTGCACGCCACCGCGCTCGGCAAGGCGCTCATCGCCCACGACGCCAACGCCGCGGCGTCGATCCGCGACACCGTCCTGGAGTCGTACTGCCGGCGCACCATCACCGACCCGAAGGAGCTCGCGCGGGCGGCCACCCGGGTCCGGGAGAACGGCTGGGCCGCCGAGAGCGAGGAGCTGTCCATCGGCGAGGCGGGCATCGCCGCGCCGATCCGCGGGCACGGCGGCCTGGTCGTCGGCGCGATCGGGATCTCCGGCGCGGTCGAGCGGATCTGCGACGCCCGCCGCGTCCCCGAGCCGAGGCTCGTCGCGTTCGTGCGCGACGCGGCCCGCGCGGTCTCCCGGGACCTCGGCGGCTCGCGCTGGTGACGCCCGGCCGGCGGCGCCGGTCCGGGCGGGCGCGCGTCCCGGGGGAGGGGGCCGGCCGTGACGGAACGCTTCGTGATGTCGATCGACCAGGGCACGACCTCGACCCGGTGCATCCTGTTCGACCACGGCGGACGCCTGGTGTCGGTCGCCCAGCGCGAGCACCGCCAGCATTTCCCGAAGCCCGGCTGGGTCGAGCACGACCCCATGGAGATCTGGCGCAACCTCGAGCGCATCGCGCCCGAGGCGCTCGCGCAGGCGGGCGCGTCCACGGACCAGATCGCCGCCGTGGGGATCGCGAACCAGCGCGAGACGACGGTCCTGTGGGACCGGCTGACCGGCGTGCCGATCGGCCGCGCCATCGTCTGGCAGGACATGCGGACCGGCGCGCTCGTGGACGAGCTGGCCCGCGCCCCCGGCGCCGCGGCCGTCACCGAGCGCAGCGGGCTGCCGCTGGCCACCTACTTCTCCGCGCCGCGGATCCGCTGGATGCTCGACCACACGCCCGGCCTGCGCGAGCGCGCCGAGCGCGGCGAGGTGCTGTTCGGCACGATGGAGAGCTGGCTGGTCTGGAACCTCAGCGGCGGCGTGGACGGCGGTGTCCACGTCACCGACGTGACCAACGCCAGCCGCACGCTGCTGATGGACCTGCACACGCTGAGCTGGGACGACGGGCTGCTCGACTTCTTCGGCGTCCCGAAGGCGATGCTGCCGGAGATCAGGTCGTCCACCGAGACCTACGGGACGGCCCGCCGCGTGTTCCCCGGCGTCACCGTCGGCGCGGCCCTCGGCGACCAGCAGGCCGCCCTGTTCGGGCAGACGTGCTTCTCCCCGGGCGAGACCAAGTGCACGTACGGGACGGGCGCGTTCCTGCTGATGAACACCGGCACCACGCCGGTCAGGTCGGACAACGGGCTGCTCACCACCGTCGGCTACAAGATCGGCGACGAGCCCGCCGTGTACGCGCTCGAAGGCTCGATCGCGATCACCGGCGCGCTCGTGCAGTGGTTCCGGGACGGGCTGGGCCTGATCACCACCGCACCGGAGATCGAGACGCTGGCCCGCTCGGTCGACGACAACGGCGGCTGCTACATCGTCCCGGCGTTCTCCGGGCTGTTCGCGCCGCACTGGCGCAGCGAGGCCCGCGGCATCATCGTCGGCCTGACCTCCTACATCACCAAGGGGCACCTGGCGCGGGCCGTGCTGGAGGCGACCGGCTGGCAGACCCGCGAGGTCGTCGACGCGATGAACGCCGACTCCGGGCTGTCGCTGCGGGAGCTGAAGGCCGACGGCGGCATGACGTCCGACAACCTCGTCATGCAGATGGTCGCCGACGTGCTGAACGTGCCGGTGGCGCGGCCGATGGTGGTCGAGACGGTGTCGCTCGGCGCCGCCTACGCCGCCGGGCTCGCGGTCGGCTACTGGGCCGGCCTCGAAGGGCTGCGGCGCAACTGGCACCGCGCGGCCCGGTGGGTCCCGGCGATGGAGCCCCGCCGGCGCGACGCCGAGTACGACAACTGGAAGCGCGCCGTGGAACGCACCTTCGACTGGATCCGCGCCGGCGACGACCCGGCCGCCCGGCCCTGAGCGGGACCGGCCCCTAGATCCGGTTCCGCTCCACGAGCTGCTTGACGATCACGTTGCGCTGGATCTCGTTCGTCCCCTCGCCGACGATCATGAGCGGGGCGTCGCGGAAGTAGCGCTCGATGTCGAACTCGGTCGAGTAGCCCGCCGCGCCGTGGATGCGGACCGCGTTCAGCGCGATCTGCATGGCCGCCTCGGACGCGTAGAGCTTGGCCATGCCCGCCTCCATGTCGCAGCGCTCGCCGGAGTCGAGGCGCGCGGCGGCGTCGAGGGTGAGCAGCCGGGCGGCGCGCAGCTGGGTGGCCATGTCGGCGAGGTAGTTGCCGATCGACTGGTGCCGCCAGATCGGCTTGCCGAACGCCTCCCGCTCCTGGGCGTAGCGCAGGGAGTCCTCCAGGGCGGCGCGCCCCACGCCGAGCGCCCGCGCCGCGACCTGGATGCGGCCCACCTCCAGGCCCTTCATCATCTGGGCGAAGCCGTGCCCCTCCTCGCCGCCGAGGACGGCGCCGAGCGGTGCCTCGTAGCCGTCGAACGACAGCTCGCAGCTCTCGACGCCCTTGTAGCCGAGTTTGGGCAGGTCGCGCGAAACGGCCAGCCCCGGCCCCTTCTCGGCGAGCAGGACGCTGATGCCCCGGTGGCGCGGCGAGGCGTCCGGGTCGGTCTTGCACATCAGCGCGATCAGGCCCGACATGCGCGCGTTGGTGATCCACATCTTGGCGCCGTCGACGACGTACCGGTCGCCGTCCCGCCGCGCGGTCGTGCCCATCGCCTGCAGGTCCGAGCCGCCGGACGGCTCGGTGAGCGCCATCGTGGCGCGCAGCTCCCCGGTCGCCATGCGGGGGAGGTAGCGGGCCTTCTGCTCCTCGGTGCCGAACACGGCGAGCAGGTGCGAGACGACCGTGTGGCCGCCGAACGCCCCGGCGAGCGTCATCCACCCGCGCGCCAGCTCCTCGGTGACCAGCGCGTAGCACGCCTTGGACGCGCTGACGTCGCCGTAGGGCTCGGGCACCGCGAGCCCGTAGACGCCGAGTTCCTTCATGCGGTCGATGAGGTGGACGGGGTACGTCCCGGCATGCTCCAGGTCCCGGGCGACCGGGCGGACCTCCTTGTCGACGAAGTCCGCGACGACCTCGACGATGGAGCGCTCCTCGTCGCTGAGCGTGAACACGGCTGCCGGCCTCCTCCCGCCCCTGGTCCGCCCGGAGCATATTTCATATATTTGATTTACGAGCCCGGGATGTCAACATGATGGGACGATCACGGCGGACGACCGACGCGGACGCACGGGGAGACGATGACAGTGGCACCGGAGCAGGCACTGGGCAGGCGCCGCCAGCTCAGCGACGAGGTGGCCGCCTACGTGCGCGAGCTCATCATGTCGGGCCAGGTCGGGCACGGAGAGTTCCTCCGCCTGGAGCGCATCGCCGACGACCTCGGGATCAGCGTCACCCCCGTCCGGGAGGCGCTGCTGTCGCTGCGCGGCGAGGGGTTCGTCACCCTGGAGCCGCGGCGCGGGTTCATGCCCGCCCCGCTGACCAGGCAGGACGTCCAGGACCTGTTCGAGGCGCAGGCGTACTTCGCCGGCGAGCTGGCCGCCCGCGCGGCCGAGAGGATCACCGAGGCCGAGCTGGAGTCGCTCACCCGGACCCAGGCGCTGCTGGAGCAGGCGTCCGAGGCCAGGGACTCCGAGGCGATCGAGCGCGCCAACCACCAGTTCCACCGGGTGGTCAACCTGTGCGCCGACTCGCCCAAGACCGCCTGGCTGCTGCGGCTGGTGGTGCGCTACGCGCCGCGCCGCTTCTACTCCACCATCCAGGGCTGGAGCCAGGCGTCGGTGGACGACCACCACCTCGTCCTCGCCGGGCTCCGGGCCGGGGACGCGGGCGCCGCGCGGCAGGCGATGCGCGCCCACATCCGGCACGCGGGCACGCTCCTGGTCGTGCACCTGGAGGCGCAGGGCTTCTGGGACGACCGCGCCGGTGGCGATCGTATAAAAAATCTCCAGAAGGGTGACACTACGTGAGCAGGCTGCAGCAGACCCACGGGCTGTCGGACGAGCAGCGCGAGATCATCGCCACCGTGCGCGCGTTCACCGAGAAGGAGATCCTCCCGGTCGCGTCCGAGCTGGAGCGCGCCGACGAGTACCCGCAGGCGATCGTGGACGGCATGAAGGAGCTCGGACTCTTCGGCCTCATGATCGACGAGGAGTACGGCGGGCTGGGGGAGTCGCTGCTGACCTACGCGCTGGCGGTCGAGGAGCTGGCGCGGGGCTGGATGAGCGTGTCCGGCGTCATCAACACCCACTTCATCGTCGCCTGGATGATCACCCACCACGGCACGGCCGAGCAGAAGGCGCACTACCTGCCGAAGATGGCGACCGGCGAGATCCGCGGCGCGTTCTCGATGTCGGAGCCCGGCTGCGGGTCCGACGTCTCGGCCATCACGACCCGTGCCGTACCGGACGGCGACCACCACGTGATCGACGGCCGGAAGATGTGGCTGACGAACGGCGCCTCGGCCAACCTCGTCGCCACCCTCGTCAAGACCGACCCGGACACGGGCCACCGCGGCATGACGACGTTCCTCATCGACAAGGCCCCCGGCTTCGGGGAGGTCGCGCCCGGCCTGACCGTCCCCGGCAAGATCGGGAAGATGGGCTACAAGGGCATCGACACCACCGAGCTGCTCTTCGACGCCTACCGCGTCCCGTCCGCCCGGATCCTCGGCGGGACGCCCGGCCGCGGCTTCTACCAGATGATGGACGGCGTCGAGGTCGGCCGCGTGAACGTGGCCGCGCGGGCGTGCGGAGTCGCCAAGCGCGCCTACGAGCTGGCGGCGGACTACGCGCGGCAGCGCGAGACGTTCGGCAGGCCCATCGCCGAGCACCAGGCCGTCCTGTTCCGCCTCGCGGAGATGGCCACGAAGGTCGAGGCCGCGCACCAGATGGTGGTGATGGCCGCCCGGCGCAAGGACTCGGGCGACCGCAACGACCTGGAGGCGGGCATGGCGAAGTACCTCGCCGGCGAGTACTGCAAAGAGGTGGTCGAGGGCGCGTTCCCGCATCCACGGCGGCTACGCCTACTCCACCGAGTACGAGATCGAGCGCCTCTACCGCGAGGCCCCGATGCTGCTGATCGGCGAGGGCACCGCCGACATCCAGAAGATGATCATCGGTCGCCGCCTCCTGGAGGACTGACCGACCGCCGCCCCTCACACCGCCGGAGGCGGGAACGCGACCGGCGCCCACCCGGCCGCGGTGGCTATCGTGGCGCTATGGCAAGCCCCACTCCCGCCGCCGACCGCCGCCGCGACGAGCTCCGCGGCTTCCTGCGCACCCGCCGCGCGCGGCTCACACCGGCCGACGTCGGCATGCCCGGCGGCGGCCGGCGCCGGACACCGGGCCTGCGCCGGGAAGAGGTCGCCGTGCTCGCCGGAGTCGGCGTGTCCTGGTACACGTGGCTGGAGCAGGGCCGCGACATCACGGTGTCCGGGGACGTCCTCGACGCGATCGGCCGTGCGCTGCGGCTGGACGCCGCCGAGCGCGAGCACCTGTACCT
>NZ_SMKH01000174.1 GCF_004348515.1 Actinomadura sp. KC345
GTCTTCGACCGCTGGTACCGGGCACCGCGCAAGGAGACCGGCGTCCGGCTGTTCGAGGAGATCATCAATCTGCTGCTCGGCGGGCAGAGCCGGAGCGAGAACATCGGGCTGTCCCCGGTCGCCATGCTCGTGGTCGACACCGACGGAACGCTCCAGCAGGTCGACACGCTGAAGAGCTCGTACGACGGCGCGCCCGAGACCGGACTCACCGTCTTCGACCACCGTTTCGACGACGCCATGTGGCATCCGGGCGTGGTCGCGCGCCAGATCGGCCTCGCGGCGCTGTCGCCGACCTGCGCGACCTGCGCGGTGCGCGACATCTGCGGCGGCGGCGCCTACGCGCACCGGTACCGCGAAGGCCACGGCTACCTCAACCCGTCGGTGTACTGCCCGGACCTGATGAAGCTGATCGGCCACATCGGCCGGACGGTCCAGCACGACCTCGCCCTCGCCCAGCCCGCCGCGGGCCGCTGACCCGCCGGACCGCCCCGCGAGGCCGCGGCCTCACAGGGCGGTGGGCTCGATGTCGCACTCCAGCGGTTCGCCGCGCCGGGCGGCTTGGACCTCCGGATGGTCGCGACCGAGCACGAGCCGCAGCGAGTCCAGTACCGATTCGATGCCGCGCTCCCGGTCGCCGCCCATCGCGGCCCGGGCGCGCTCCAGGTTGAGCGTGACGGCCAGCGCGTAGGGGTGCCGCTCGCCGAGCGAGCCGGCCAGCTTCTCCCGCGCCTCGGACAGCAACCGTACCGCGGCCTCCATCTCACCGAGCAGGTAGTAGTCGTTGGCCAGTCCCGCCTTGGCGCACAACGCGTAGTAGTGGTCGGGACCGAGCACTCCGGCTTCGAGCTTCGACAGCGCCGCCTGGTCGGTCTCCTGCGCCTCGTACGCCTCCGCCAGCCGCCGCAGGACGACCGCCCGGTCGATGGCGCAGACGAGGACGAAGGGGTGCTCCTCCCCCATCTCCTGCCGGTAGGCGGCCAGCGCCTCGTCGATGAGCGGCAGCGCCTCGGCGGGCCTGCCAGCGGCGTTGGTGGTGAGCGCGAGGCAGACCTTGCTGGCCAGCGTGTTCGGATGCCTCTCACCGAACCGGCGGACGTAGGCGGTGAAGGTCTCGGCCGCCAGGCGGTGCGCCTCCTGGAACCGGCCGAGTTTGCGCAGCGTGCCCGCGTGGCTCATCTTCGCCTGGAGGACCATCGCGTGCCCGGGGCCGAGGACCGGTCGCAGGTTGCCCAGGCTCTCGGCCTGCATCTCGTAGGCGCTTCCATACCGTCCCAGCGCGTGCAGGTCCCGCGCGAGGTTGTGGGTCGTGCGAAAACGCTGCCGGTAGGGCTGGCCGGGCTCCGCCTGCCTGCGCCACACCTCCAGGTCGATGTCGTAGGCGGCCTGGAACTCGCCGAGAATCCGCCGGTCGAGCGCGAGGTTGCCGGCGGCGACCTGCGTCTTGGGATCCGCGTCCGTATGGAGCTGGCGCATGCGCAGCCAGGCGTCGAGGTCGATCTGGTAGGCCCGGCGGAAGTCGCCGAGGAAACGCAGGTCGGCGCCGAATCCCGTGGCGGCGAAGAGGGTCTGCATGTGGTCGATACCGAACTTCCTGCGCGTCCGCGTGAGGTTGTCCTCGCTCAGTGCGGCGGCCGCCCGGTTGTCGCCCAGGCCGCGCAGGGCGTTCGCCAGGACGCGGGAGATGTCCAGGACCGCGTCGTCGTCGGGCCCGTACCGCCGCATCCACCGGTCTATGGCGATCTCGGCGAGGTGCCGGCTGCCCTCGTACTCGCCCGACTGGTACAGGAACTTCGCCTGGTCGATGCCCACGAGCCGGATGTCCAGGCCGTCCGCGTCGAAGACACCCGACGGGACGACGTGCGGCGTGATCTCGGAGCGGCGTTCCCAGGTCGACTCCACCTCCGGCTCCTCGTCCGGGGTCGCCGCGGCGAGGATCCCGTGGACGAGCCCCTGGACGCGGCGCCGGCCGTCGTCACCGAGCCGGTCGTTGAGGATGGTCCGGACGAGCCGGTGGACCTGGAGCGTGGCCGACTCCTCGTCGAACCTGGCGAGGGAGAAGCGGGCGATGGTCTCCATGGCCGCGCGGAGCCGCGCCTCACCGGCCAGCAGCGCAGCCAGATCGCCGGGCAGCGCGGCCTCGCGGCCCGCTGCCAGCAGCCGGCAGGACACCGGTTCGGGGTCGAAGACGGCCCACAGCTCCAGGAGTCCCCAGGCGACCGGATCCTGCTCCTGGAGCAGGTCGAGGTTCATGCTCACGCACGCCGCCAGCGTCCCCGGAAGGTCCTCGCCGGCCGGGTCCGCCGTCGCGGCGTCGCCCAGCCGCAGCTCGAACAGCCGCAGGTAGTCCTCCACGGTGCCGCCGGTCACCGCCTGCCACGCCGCGGCCTGGTGGACGGCCAGGGGGAGGTCCCCCACCCGCTCGGAGAGCAGATCGGCCTCGGCCACCGACAGCCGCGGCGCCAGGCGCCGGAGCAGCGCGATGCTCTCCTGCCGTTCGAAGACGTCGACATCCACGACGGAGGCGTGCCGTTCCCAGCCGCGGTCGCGCGACGTCACCAGCACGTGCTGGCCGGGCCGGAGGCCCGCGCCGGGCCCGCCCACCGCCAGCGGGGTCAGCGGGACGATCTGCTCGGGATCCTGCGCGTTGTCGTAGATGAGCAGCCACCGCGCGTAGGGCCGCACGGTGCGCAGCGCACGCAGGACGCCGTCGACGGTCTCCTTGATGTCGT
The DNA here is from genome assembly GCF_004348515.1 of Actinomadura sp. KC345. GTDB lineage: Bacteria > Actinomycetota > Actinomycetes > Streptosporangiales > Streptosporangiaceae > Spirillospora. Next base: position 2,730 of record NZ_SMKH01000174.1, read on the forward strand.
CGCTCATCGGCATGCCGAGCCGACGGGCCAGCGACGCCAGCGAAGCACGGGCCGAGGTCGTCTGCTCGGCCGGAATCCACCACACCAGGTCGTAGTCGTCGGCATGGCGGTAGGCGTACTCCACGGCCAGGTTGGACTTGCCCTCTCCCCCCATGCCCGACGGGAGGAGCGCGGCCATGCCCTCGCGCAGCGCCGCCCGGACCGCCGCGAGCAGGCGGTCGCGCCCGATGAAGTCCTGGTTGCGGGGCGGCAGCGCGCTGCGCGGCACCGGCACCGGTTCCGGGCCCGCGGGCGGGCCCGTCGTCGTCACGGAGGTCGTCAGCGTGGCATCGACGCCGTCCTCGTCCGGATCGGCGGCGGCCTCGCTCGTCAGCCGCCTCGCCATCTCGCGGTACGGCCCGCCGAGACCCGCCAGCGCCTGGACCGCCACCTGCGCGAACGGCAGGTCGGGCGGAAGCTGCGCCTCGCCCCGGCTCACCGCGGCGAGCAGCGCCGGAAAGTCCAGGGACGAGCCGATGCGGTCACGGACGACACTCCACACCGCGCGCAGCACCTGGTGGACCTCGCGCCGGCGCAGGCCCTGGAGCAGGATCTCCCGGACCCCGTCGTGGAACTCGTAGACGATCTCCTCCTCGCCGCCGTCGGCCGGGCGGCCGACCATCCGCAGCATGCCGCTGAGGAAGACCTCGGCCAGGTCGGCCGACGTGGAGGTCGGAAGCATCGCCCGCTGCACCAGGCGCATGATGGGCAGCCGCAAAGGGGCGGCCGCGAGGTAGGTGGCGAGCTTGAAGGCCGCGGGGGACGAGGAGGCCCGGAACTGCTTGACCCGCATCTCCGGCGACACGTCGCCGGGGCCGGTCTCGATTGCCGGCGGGTGCGCCGCGGGCCGCCCGGTGAACAGCGCGGCGCCCATGATGTCCTGGCCGCCGCGGGCGACCATCTCCGCCCAGGACCGCAGCCACCGCTCGCTGAGCTCGACCACCGGGATCGGGATGCCCTCCCCCTCGGGACGATCGCCGGGCAGCTGCGGCGCCGGCCGCACCACGGTCAGCTGCTCGTTGACCACTCCCGGCCCGGACGCGCCGAAGCGCACCGGCTCGATGGCCGCCCCGGTCCGCCACCACAGGCGCTGGGGCAGCGGCTGGGCGATGGCGACGGTCCCGGCGCGGCCCCAGCGGTCGAGCAGCGAGGCGGCCCTCCCGTCCCGCCACGCCGCGCCGATGCAGTCGCTGACGACCAGGATGAGGCGCCGGTGCGTCGGGTCGACCAGCTCGTCGGGATCGCGCTCGGCCCCGACCCCGAAGGCCGAGCCGGTGCGCAGCGACAGCCGGTGCGCACCGGAGTCCAGGTACCAGGTCGTCAGGTCGCGGAACGCGCCGAGGTGTTGCAGCAGCAGCCGCAACTCCTCGACGGTCTGCCGCCAGACGACCATCGAGGGGCCGACGTCCGCGATCAGGGCGAGATCGTGCCGGCGCTCATGCGCCGGGACCATGACGGGTTCGCACACCCCGGTCTCCGCGATGCGCTGCGCGGTCGCCGACTCGTCGAGAAGCCTGCGGGTCAGCGACGGGACGGTCGCGCGCAGCGGACGCAGAGCCCGGGACAGGGGAAGCGCGCCCGACAGCGCCGGAACAACGGGCATGCGGACCGGGATCGCGGTGGCGGGCACATCCTGCTCGGCCAGATAGAGCCCCGCCTCCGCGGTCCGCGGAGGCGGGGTCCCGCGGGCGGGCGTCGCGGGCGGATCGGCCGGCCCGGCCGGCGGAGCGGCCGGGCCGAGCGACTCGCCTCGGGCCGGCCCCCCGGGGCCGTCCACCGCCTGGTGGGCGGTGTCCTCGTGGGTCCGGAACCAGTCGGCGAGCCACAGCGCGTCCGCCAGCTCGGTGGCCGAGGGGTGCGGGTCGAGCGCTCCGAAGGCCTCGACAAGCCGGTCGATCATCCCGCGCCGGGCCGCTCGATCGGGCGGAGCACGGTGTTGAGGATCTCCTCCAGCTTGGTCTCGGGCGGCCTGCTCCCGGAGGTGGCGAGGTAGACGGCGTTGAGGAGCTGGTCGGTGGCGAGCGCGCCGTCGGCGCGGCGGGCCAGGAAGTCCTCGATGAGCCGGTCGCTGGCCGCCCTGGCGTCCACGCCGAGATGGGCCTCGATGATCTCGGCGAGCCGTTCCCGGCCGGGCGGCTCGATCACCAGCCGGACGCACCGGCGCAGGAACGCGGGCGGGAACTCGCGCTCCCCGTTGCTGGTGATGATGACGATGGGAAAGTTCCCGCACCGCACCTCACCGCGGTCGATCGGGACCCGCGGACCGCCGTCCGCGGTCATCACGTGGATCCGCGACTGCTCCTCGGGGAGCCGCTGCAGCTCCAGGACGGTGAATCTGCCCTCCTCGAACACGTTGAGCAGGTCGTTCGGCAGATCGATGTTGCTCTTGTCCAGCTCGTCGATCAGGAGGACCCGGGGCACGTCACCGGGCAGGAGCGCGGTGCCGAGCGGGCCGAGGCGGATGTAGCGGCCGATGTCCGGCGGCTCGGGCGGCCGGCCGTCGTCGCCCGCCCCCCGCAGGCTGGTCTCGTGCAGCCGGCCGATCGCGTCGTAGTCGTAGAGCCCGGTCTCGAGCGTGGTGGTGCTCGTGATCGGCCAGTACAGGACCGACCCGAGCCCGAGCTCGTAGGCGACGTTGTGGGCGAGGGTGGACTTCCCGGACCCGGGCTTACCCGTCACCAGCAACGGGCGCCGCAGCAGGATGGCCGCATTGACCCGGTCGATGACCGACTCGTCCGGCCGGTAGGAGATCGCCTGCTGCAGGTCCCGCTGCCTGCGCCCCCCGGCCCCGTCGTCCGGGCTGAACCGGCGCCACGGCGGGGGCTGCGGCAGCCGCCGCACCCGGTCGTGCGGCCGACTGTCCCCCCGGTAGATGCGCCAGGTGCCCGACGGGTCGCTGTGGTCGTGTTCTGTCGTCATGGACGCCTTCCGGAAGTACGGTCCTACGCGGGGGGTTGGAGCCGCACGTACGGCTCGGGAATGCGGTCGGCATCGTCGAACACCAGCGTCAGATGCAGACCGAGGTGTCCGGATCCGGCGCCCTCGTGCTTGCCGGACAGTGCGCGCCGGCGCAGTTCCATCGTCCGGCGCGGGAGGCTGGTCACGTCGTCCGCCATCAGGTCCTTGACCTCCCTGACGAACTGGGCGGGATCACGCCCGTCCCGGCACCAGGCGACGACGGGGATGCCGGCGAGCAGCCCGACCCAGTGCTCGTCCGTCTCGTCGCTCGTGTCGCCCCACGGCGGGAAGGCCAGCGCGAGGACGGCCGTGGACGCCTCCGACAGGGTGGAGAAGAGCTCCTCCTTGCCGTATTCGCCGCGACGGGTCACCGTGCAGACCGGCGCGCCGACCGAATGGCCGGACAGCCATTTCCATTTGTGCCGCCAGTCGTGGTGGATCGCGGCCAGGCGCATCCGGTCCAGGCTGCGCACGACCACCGGATACCGGATGCCGATGCGGTGCTCGAAGCCGCCGATATTGATCATTTCCTGCTCGAACGGGTGGCCCAGCAGCGTGCGGGGCAGGACGAACTCGATCGTGAGGTCGGGGCTGGGGCGGCCGACCACCGAGCTCTCCGAGGTGAGCAGCCGTTCCAGCAGTTCGGGGATACGGCCGAGCGGCAGCGCCTCGTCGCTGCACTCCAGCGTGCTGCCGGGTTCGCGGCCCACCTGCATCCACGCCGTCACCAGGTAGCGGTCCGCCTCGAGCGCGTCGGGCATGCATTCGATGATCAGGTGGTTGGCGGACGGTTCGGGCTCGCTCCGCGCGGCCAGCGCGGCACGGCGCCCCTCGAAGAGCGCGCCGTCCAGTCCCTGCGCCACGACCTGGCGCTGCACCCAGTCGCGGAACGCGGGCGCCGTCGGATAGCCCGCGTCCTCGGCCAGGTCGTTGACGAACCGCAGCAGCGGAGGCGTACCGTCGGCGCCCGCGGGCATCTCCTCCAGCAGGGCGACGACGTCGTGCAGGCTGCGGAACTCGCGGTCGAGCGTCGGCCGGGCCGGACCGACCGCCCGCCGGTAGAGCATCGGGAACCTGCCCAGGTGGGTCGAACCGGGATCCACCCGTTCAAGCCACGTGATCAGTTCGTGAAGCGCACGCCGTTCGTCCCGGCCGAGCCATGGTTCGGGGAGCAGTTCGGTGACGAGTTCGTCGAGCGCCCGGACCGACCGCCGGTTCGGATAGAACGTCTGCAGGATCCGCACAAGCGCCTGCGCCGCTCCCGGATGATCGAGAAGGGCCCCGACAAGCGCCCACACATCGAGCATTTCCTTGTCGTGGCCGACATAGTCCAGCCGGTGTCCGAGGTCGCGCTCCAGCGCCGACAGATGGAGCGCGCGCTCCCGCTGGACGCTCATCGCGTCGATGCGCAGGATCGCCTCGACGAGCCGATGCTGATCCTCGACATTCAGCGACGTGATCAAACGCTCCGCCTCCGACCGAAAGATGACCGAAAGAATGCCAGTCGAGTTCGACGCAGGAAAGCCTACTCCGCACGGGCGCGGGAAGCGGATGCCGAATCGTCACCGGGGAAGCGGCCGGAATAGGACGCCGCGAATGTGTCACCCTGCACAGTGCGCACAGCCGGCGTGCGCAGCACGCCGAAGTATCCGCGAGGGAAGGTTATGCGTCCCCGCCCACGGGTACCGCGGCGCTGGCGACGGGCACCCTTTCGTCGGTCGCGTGGGCGTTCTGCCCGGTCTCCTTGGCGGGGCCCGGCTTCCGAGGCGGGCGAGGTTCGCGTACCAGTGCGGGCACCGCGATCCCGATCACGATGAATGCGGCGGTCACCAGAACCGCGGTGGGCCGGGTCCCGAGGGCCGCGATCACATAACCACCGGCGAAGGCGCCGAGCGTCACCGCGCCGGTCGTCAGGAACTGACTGACACCCTCCACGCGGCCCAGAACGCCGCGGGGAATGACCCTGCCCTGGTGCATCGCAAGAGCGACGTTGATGTAAGCCCCCGTGAAGCTACAGGCGCCCCAAGCGCACATACCGATCATCGGATCGCTCACAAGGGCGACGACCAGGAGAAAGGGAATCCAGAGCGCAACGCAGTATTGGACCGTGACCACGGGTGTGAGGCGCCGCACCATGGCGGGCGCGGTGAGCGCGCCCAGGAATCCGCTGACGCCGGACGTCGCCAGCATCGTGCCGATGATGGATCCGGAGATCTGCCGCCGCTCGGCCTCGACGACCAGCAGGAGCACGACGATCTGAAACCCGGTGTTGGCAATCGCGCAGACGCCGAGCGAAACGGATAGGAACCGGTCGCGGTATATCCAGCGCACTCCCTCTAGGAAGGATCTGAGGACTCTGTCCTTCGAGATGTTCAGCGCTCTTTTATGCTGGGTTCCCAGCGACTTGCGTCTCCCCTTGAGGAACAGCAGGGATATCACCGAGACAAGCGATGTCAACGCGTCGAGCAGGTAAGGAAAGGTGCGTCCGGCCGCGAACAGTATCCCGCCGACCGGACGTCCGAGAACCAGGGCCAGATGATGTCGGGCCTCACTCTTGCCCAATGCGCTCTCGGCCTCGCCGTCCGGTACGACATAGCGGACCGCGGCGAGTTCGGCTATCCGGAAGAAGACGGCGCACGAGCCGTCGATCACCGCCGCCAGCAGGAGGAAGAACCAGGGCTCGTCGGCGGTGAGCAGAGCGATGACCAGGACGATCGAATTGACCACCCGGAACATCTGGCTCACCAGCATGATCCGCCAGCGGTCGAAGCGATCGACGATCAGCCCGACCGGAAGGTGCAGGAACAATCCCGGCAGCGTGCTCGCGGCCGCCACCCAGCCCGCGACGATCGGCGAGCCCGTCAGCGCCAGCGCCAGCAGGGGATTGGCCGCGGCGGCACCGAGCGTGCCCAACTGCGAGAACACCGACCCGCCGAGCAGCAGGCGGAAATCACGACGCCAGTAATCGTCCCGCGCACCATTGGACTCGGCTGCCCCGCCACCATCCTGAAGCTTCCATTCCGAAGAGGCGGCGGTCACCTTCTGACTTCTCCTCGTTTCGGACCGTGGCCATCGTCACGGTCCTCGCTTCTCCTTGTTTCGGACCGTGATCATCGCCCCGGCCCCCGACCTCCACATGCATCGTCGACGTACCCCGGCAAAAGCGACACAAGGTCATACCGGACGCAAAATTCCGCCAGCAGTAGCCAAAACGCCCATCCCCCTTTCAGGAGGGACGGGCAGGCGGCTGCCAGAGCAGGAATCCTAGCAGCAGCACGTTTTTCGCTTCACCGCTATCACGACCATGGCCAGACTTTCCCATACGGGGACAAAGAAGAACATCGACCGCCGAAGGGCGAAAGCATCTACGCAATGCCGGACAAAGTCCGCTTGGCCATGAGCGCTTCCCGGTTGCAGCTGTCACGGCCGAGGACGTCCTCGAACACCGCACGGGCGGCGCGCGTCCGCCCCGATATCCAGAGGGCCCGTCCGAGGGCGGCCTGGATCGAGAGTTCGTGCGGAAGCCGGCCGGCCGCCGCACGGAGGTGGCGCACGGCCTCACCGGGGTCATGCATCAGGAGAATTCGACCGATTCCGGTCAGGAGCCAGCCGACTGCGGCGTTGTCCGGGATCGCCTCGAAGACCGCCGCGGCCTCCCGGTAGTGCACGACGGCCGCCTCCGCGTCCCCGCGCTCGTAGGCGATGTCGCCGAGGAAGGTCGTCGCGTCGGCGAGCACTCTGAGATCGCCTTCGGCGCAGGCCCGGGTCGCCGCCTCCGCATGGCGGCGCGCACGTTCGGGGTCGCGGTCCGACAGCGCCCGGTACGCCTGACGCAGGCGTGCGGCGGGCCCCGGCCTGCGGATGGGGACCGCGCCCTCGCCGATCTGCTCGATGGCTTCGATGAGCCTGGGATGCAGCAGCTCGTAGTACAGATCCCCCTCTCGGACCCGACTCCGGATGAGGTGCGCGTCCTGCACCGCGTCGACGACCGCTTCGGGCACGCTCTCGCGCGCACGCGCCGCGGGAACGCCCGCGAGCCCCTCCGGCCCGCCGAACGTGGAACGGAACCAGGAGTTGAGGGTGCCCGCCGGGAGGCTGTGGTCGGCGGCGATCGTGGAAAGGTTCTGCTCGCAGAAATCCTTCAGGACGAGGTTCACCTCGGCACGCAACCGCTCCGTCGCCATCTCGGCGTCGTCGCCGGACAGCGGCCCCCAGAGGGCCCCGCGCACGAGGTGGAGCAGCAGGAGCCGCAGCAGGGCCGGCTGGATGCGCGAGGTGGTCTGGATGCTGCCTCCGGCCCGTATCGTCCGGAGCTCTCGCACCAGTGCCCCGGCGGCGGGCTCGCCGGGGCGGCCGGTGCGACGCAGCGGCCCCTCAAGGACTTCGCTCGCCGCCCGGGGCGTCAGAGGCCCGAGCGTGTAGGTGACGGGTTGCGCCTGGACGAGGCTGCCGGCCAGTTCCCTCGCCTCGTCGAGGCGGTCGCCGCGGACGACGAGGAGCAGGTGCAGGTCGGGCACATCGCGCATGGCCGCTGTCAGCTCGTCGAGGAAGCCCAGGCGATGCCGCTCGTACCTGCCGGAGGCGCCCAGCATCACCTCGGCTCCGTCGATGGCCCCGAGCATCGGCAGCCGGTCGCCGAACCGGTCCAGGCGGCGGTGCTTGCGCAAGAAGGTCCCTATCGGCACCTCGGAGATCTGGACCGGTGATTCGGGCGTGTACCACGAGCCCAGGACCGCGAGCCGGAACGGATCGTGCTCGGCCAGTGCCGCCACGGGGAACGACGGCCGTTGCGCCATGTGGGCCATCGGGAGCACATGTGCGCCCTTCGCACCCAACAACGGGATCGCGCCCGAGGACAGCAACGAGCTCTTGCCGATCCCGGCACTTCCGTGAAGCACGACGATCCGGTTGCTCGTCCATAGCCGGGCGACTTCACGGACCTCCCGATCCCTGCCGTGGAGGATCTTCCGGCCAGGTTCATCGAACGCACGCAGCTCCACCTGTGACACTTGTGAATCGAGTGGAGACTGCGCGTTCATCGTTCCGTCCCATGAGCAGGAACCGTTGGAAGATGGTGCCGGCCGGCTCACCCGAGAATAGTGCCTGATCGGCTGAACGGCCGTGCAATGCGACGATGAAGCCTTCGTCTCGGCCAGCCGAAAAGCGCGAGCCGCCCGACCGTTACCGGCGGCCGGACCACGCGCTCATCGTCCTCAGCGTGTCGGCGCCCTGGTGAGCGCGTCGTCCGAGATCGCCGGGGCGTGAGCGCACTTGTTGTCGAAGGAGCGTCCCAGCGAACCATTCCTGGTCAACTCCATCCGCATCCGCCTGAGCCCGGGGCTCCGGGCGGCCGACGAACCCATCGGGACCTCTTCGCTGGGCAGTCGGAAGGCGTACTTCGGCATCGGCCTCTCCCTGGTGTCGGCACCGCGACCTCGTCGCTTGACCTGGCGAGCCGCAATAGAGCGGCAGCCTCATAATCGCAGACGGTAAGCTCGGACACCAGATGCAAATTGGCCCGCCATTTCGGTCACTGCGAAAGAGAAGACAAGAACGACCGAAACCGGTCATCGACTCCGTGCCGCCTGACACATATCGAAATCACCGACTTCAATATACTGTCTTCAGTGGTGCATTTGCTTGACTGCGACGCGATGTGGTTCGCCCCACAGGCTCCAGCGTGACGCGAGGGGATCGAGTGATCAATTTGCAGCCCGACCAGTCGCCCAGGATTCCCCAGGTCTGGGGCAAGATCCCTCCCCGGAACAAGAACTTCACCGGCCGCACCGATCTGCTCTCACGGCTGCGCGAGGGCCTGGGCGGCCGGGTCACGGCGGTGCTGCCGCACGCGCTGCACGGCCTCGGCGGCGTGGGGAAGACCCAGATGGCGGTGGAGTACGCCCATCGCTACAAGTCCGACTACGACCTCATCTGGTGGATCCCGGCCGACCAGCCCGTCCTGGTGCGGTCCTCGCTCGCGAGCCTGGCGACCCCCCTCGGTCTTCCGTCGGCGTCGGTGAGCGGCGTCGAGGAGGCGGCCAACGCCGTCCTGGAGGCGCTGCGCCGGGGCGAGCCCTACACCGACTGGCTGCTGATCTTCGACAACGCCGACGAGCCCGAGGAGCTGACCGACATCCTGCCCCAGGGCCCGGGGCACGTGCTGATCACGTCCCGCAACCATCGCTGGGCCGGCATCGTCGACGCCCTGCCGATCGACGTGTTCACCCGTGAGGAGAGCGTGGAGTTCCTCAGCAGGCGGGTACCGAGGGGGATCACCCCGACCGACGCGGACCGGCTCGCCGAGGAGCTGGGCGACCTCCCGCTCGCCTTGGAACAGGCGGGCGCGCTCCACACCGAGACCGGCATCACCGTGTCGGAGTATCTGCGGCTGCTGGCGCAACGCACCAGCCAGCTGCTCTCCCAGGGCAAGCCGAGCGAGTACCCCGCCTCGATGACGGCGGCCTGGGCGCTGTCGGTCGCCAGCCTGGAGGAGAAGCTGCCCGAGGCGCTGGAACTCCTGCGCTACTGCGCGTTCTTCGGTCCGGAGCCGATCCCGCGGGACGCCTTCAGCAAGGTCGTGCCCGGACTGAGCCCGCGGCTCGCCGAGCTCATCAGCGACAAGATCCGGCTGGGCCGGGCCATCGGTGAACTGGGGCGCTTCGCCCTCGCGCGGCTGGACATCCCCGCCCGGACGATCCAGGTGCACCGGCTGATCCAAGCCCTCGTCCGCGACGAACTGGATCAGGCGGAGCATGACCGCCTCCGCCACGAAGTGCACCTGCTGCTGGCCAAGTACACCCCGGAGGACCCGGGCGACGTGGCGAACTGGGACACCTATCTCAACGCCCTCGGGCACCTCGGGCCGGCCGGGGTGGCGCGGTGCCAGGAGCCGGTGGTACGCACGCTCGCGCTCGACATGATCAACTTCCTGTACGCCTCGTCCGACTACGTCTCGGCCCGGGACTTCGGGCAGTCGTTCATCGACGAGTGGACCGCGAGTTCCGGCGCCGACCACGAGGACGTCCTGGCGATGAGGGTGCGGCTGGGCAACCTCCTGCGCGAACTGGGCCAGTACAACGAGGCGGCCAAGCACAACACGGAGACGCTCCAGGCGGCGGAGAAGACCCTCGGCAGCGACCACGACACGACCCTGCGCGCTCTGCGCGGACGGGCGGCCGACCTCCGGGCGAGCGGCGACTTCCAGCTGGCCCACGAGGTCAACGAGGAGGCGCTGCGCCGTTTCGAGTCGAAGTTCGGCAAGGAGGACTGGAACACCTGGCGTGCCGTCAACAGCCTGGCGCTCGACCACGGCCTCAAGAGCGACTACCTGAACGCCCGGACGCTGCTCGAAGAGGTCGTCCGCGGAGTCCACGCGGAGAGCGACGCGTCCGCCGACCCCGCTTCCTACCTCAACATCTACACCGGGCTCGCGAGGGCGGTGCGGCTCGGCGGGGACTACTCCGAGGCCTGCGACCTCGGCGAGGACGCCTACGCCTACGGCACCGAGCAGCTGGGGCCCGAACACGCCTGGACGCTGCGCACCGGCAAGGACCTGTCCATCGCGTGCCGCCGGGCGGGCGACTACCACCGCGCCCTCGAACTCGCCGAAGAGGTGCACCAGCGCTACGTGAGGACCCTGGGCCTCAACCACCCCGACACGCTGGCGGCCGCGATCTGCCTGGCGAACATCCGGCGCACGCTGGGGGAATTCCAGGAGGCCCTGGTCCTCGCGGACGACACCGTCCGCCGGTATCCGCGCGTCTACTCGGCCGAGCATCCCTACAGCCACGCCTGTGCGGGAAACCTGGCCATCCTCCGGCGGATCACCGGCGACGCGGAGGTCGCCAGGAAGATCAACGAGGAGGCGCTGGCGGGCTTGGAGGCGAAGCTGGGCCGCGACCACCACTACTCCCTCATCATCGCCCTCAACCTGGCCACCGACCTGGCCGACGTCGGCGAAGCCGAGTCGGCGTACCGGCTGTGCTCCGGCACCGTCCGGCGGCTCAGCGCACTGCTGGGCGACAACCATCCGACGACGATGTCGGCCGCCGCGAACACCGTCGCGCATCTGCGGGCCCTCGGCAGGGACGACGAGGCCGCCGAGCTGTTCGCGGCCACCGAGGAGCGTTACCGCCGCACGCTCACGCTCGAACATCCCGACGCCGAGGTCTTCCTGGAAGGACGCCGGCTGGACGTGGACTTCGACCCGCCGCCGATCTGACCGGCCCCGGCCGCCGGGGCTCAGCCCGCGGCCGCCGGCGCCGCGGCCGCCGCGACGCCCAGGTCGCGGCTGACGACGTCCCGGATGTGGCTGATCAGCTTGAACAGGTCGTGGCAGAAGACCGACGGGTTGAGGAACCCGGTACCCGTCCTGTACCGGTGCGGGTAGAGGCCGCCGCCGCAGACCTCGTGCGCCGGACAGCCCGCGCACTGCGCCGACAGTGCCCGGCGGCCGATCTGCCGCGCGGCGACGGACGGCAGCGACAGCACGGCGTCGAACGGATCACGCGACACGTGCAGCCGGGTGCCCGCGGCCCCGTCGTAGGCCGACTTCAGCGAATCGACCTGCTCGATCTCACCGTTCGTCTCGACCACGGCCACGGCCACGGGGGACAGCCCGACGGCCTCGCTCGCCGACATCCGGCCGAACAGCAGCCTGATGATCTCGCTGAACAGCCGGATGCGCACCTGGTCGGCCTCCGCGGCGTACCAGCGGTCGAAGATGGCGATGAGCCAGTCCCCGTAGGGCGTCGACTCGTCCGGTGGACGTCCCGGAGGCGGCTCGTCCCAGTTCCCGTGCGGCAGCAGGAAGTCCATCTCGGGCGGCCCGAACGAGAGCAGCGACTCGTACGTGGTGATCGGGTCGTTGCACAGTTCGATCGTGCTCAGCAGGCCCCCGAAGATGTGCCGATAGCGCGGTCCGGTCAGCCGCTCCAGCCCGTCCCGCACCGCCGCGTAGCTGCCTCGGCCGTCGGCACGGCGCCGGTGCAGGTCGTGTCCCTCCTCGTCACCGTCCACGCTCACGCCCACGGAGACGCCGTACTCGGCGAACAGGTCCAGGAACAGCTCGTCGAGCAGGACGCCGTTGGTCTGCACGCTGAACCCGACCCCCACGTCCGGCTGGCCGGCGGCCACGATCGTCTCGATCGCCTGCCGCAGGTGGTCGACGCCCGCCAGCAGCGGCTCACCGCCGTGCAGGACGACCTGCACCTCGGAAACCCGGTTCCCACGCGCGTGCTCGCAGATGCGCCGCGCCGTCCATTCGAGCACCTGCCGCGACATCCGGCGCGGCTGCCGGCGCCACCCCTGGTCGGCCATCTCGTACATGTAGCAGTAGTCGCACGCGAGGTTGCAGCGGCTGTGCACCTTGAGGATGAAGTCACGAATCGGAGTGGGCCGCCAGCCGCCTTCCAAGAGAGCGCGGACGTCCAGAGCACCCGGCCACTCCGTCACCTTGCCGGGCTCGTCTCTATGGACGCCCACCTGCTGACCCCCCGCCGAGATCAAGACGCGGCGCTGCGCTTCTATTCGTACTGGTATGTCTGGTTTGCAAGATCAATAAACGCGCGCATCCCCGCTCGTGAGGGCCCAACGTTCATGATCCCGCCACACCCCGTCGATCTTGATGAACCCGGGCGAGAACCCCTCCCTGCGGAAGCCGAGCCGCCGCACGAGCCGGATGGACGCCGCGTTCCCCGGCTGTATGTCGGCCTCGACGCGGTGCAGCCCCAGCTGCTCGAACGCGTACCGAACCGCCAGCCCGACGCCTTCGGTCACGTAACCGCGTCCCGCGTAGGGGAGAAAGGCCGCGTACCCCAGCACACCCCGTTGGTAGGAGCCACGGACGATCCCGTTGATATTGACGGTCCCCACGAGTTCCCCGCCCTCGCGCAAGCAGACGACCATCCCCACCGCCGCGACCTCGTCGAACCGCGCGAGATACCCCGCGAACTCCTCCGCGGACACCGGCAGGTTGACCCAAGGCCGATGCAGCCCGGAACTCATACGCGCCAGCTCGACGAACCGCTCCGCGTCCCCCGGCCGCACCCGCCGGAC
>NZ_SMKH01000175.1 GCF_004348515.1 Actinomadura sp. KC345
CCCCGGGGCGCGGCCTCCGAGCCCGCCGGCCCCGGCCCGGCCGGCCCGGCCTCCCGCCACCGTCGACCACCTGCGGCGTTTCACCGACCAGGTCGGGTCACGCAGGGCCAGGGCCGGGCTCCCCCCCATCACGGCCGACGGCCGGCTGACCGCGGCGGCGCAGGCGCACGCCGCCGCCATGGCGGCGCTGGGGCGGCTCGACGCCGACGGGCCGGACGGCATGTCGGTCTTCGACCAGGTCGCCATGCACGGGTACGCCTACCTGGGCATCGACGAGCAACTCGTGTCCGGCCCGCGCACGCTGGACGAGTTCGTCCAGTACTACCTGGACACCGGAGAGGTGCAGGCACTGCACAACGCCGACATCCGCGACGTCGGCGTCGGCCACGCCCCCGGTGCGGGCCGCAACGGCGAGCTGTACTGGACGGTGCTGTGGACGATGCCGTTCTCACCGCCCGGCCTGGCAAGGTTCGCCGCCGAGGTCACCTCGCTCACCAACGGCCATCGGACCGCCCACGGACTCCGGCCGCTCGGCAACGATCCGCGGCTCACCGCGGCGGCACAGGCGTACAGCGAGGACATGGTCGCCCGCCGCTTCTACTCCCACACCTGCCCGAGCGGGAGCGAGCCCTGGGACCGGGCGGCCGCGGCGGGCTGCACGCATGTCGGCATCGGCGAGAACATCGCGTGCGGCCAGCGTTCCCCGGCCGAGGTGGTGCAAGGCTGGATGGACAGTCCGGGGCACCGCGCGAACATCCTCAAGCCCGAGTTCACCCACATCGGGATCGGCTTCCAGTGCGGCGGCCAGGCGGGCACCTACTGGACCCAGCTCTTCGGAACCGCCGCCTGACCACTTCGTGACCACCTCGGGTCCCGACCTCCCGAGGTGGCCCCCCTTCTTGACGTGTTCGCGCGGACGCCGCGTGCGGACGCCGAATCGTGCGGGCTCCCGTTGCTGCGACCCGTTCTTTCCGCACGGTCATACGCAAGCGCCGGAATCTCGGAACCGGCACCGAATACAAACGAAATGAGGTGAAACATGCGACCACCGATGTCCAAGGGGGCTCGCTGGGCGAGGGTCGCGGTGCTCCACGTCCTCGGGGGGCTCTGCGTGGTCACGCTCGCCCTCTGCATATCGGCGGCGTTCTTCCACACTCCCTCACCGTCCGCCGTCGGCATGACCGCAGGGGCGACCAGCGCCGCCGCCCTTCTCCTGCTGGTGGCCGTCCTGGTCCCGCGAGTCCGCAGGCTCATCGGGATCAGGGACAGGTTCGGCGAGGCCGAGAGCTGGGCGACCTTCCGCAAGGAGCTCTTCCTTCTCTTGATCCTCCCCGCGCTCGGCAACCGTCTCGCGCTGCTGGCCACCGAACTGATCGCCGCACTGACCGCCAAACTGGTCAGGGACGAACAGGAGGGGACCTGGTGGGACCTGCTGGGCGTCGCGCTCTTCGTGTTCACGATCGCCTGCTTCTACGTCAGATCAGCGCAAGCGGTCATGTTCATGCGTCACGGGAGGGCGGCCGGGCCCGGACTGCGCCCCCTCGTCGTGGGCTTCATGGTCGGGGGGTTGCTCTACACCGCGTTCAGCATTCTGGCGGTGATCCTCCTGACCCTGGTGGGGCTCGCCGGCCTCATGTGGCAGGTGCTCATCGCGAGCACGCTCGTGAACGCCATGACGCTCCTCGCGGCGCTGATCGTCCTGCGGCCGGTCGACGCGGCGAAGAGCTGACCCGGCCGCGCATGGAACGCGCGGCGGAGACCGAAGGCGGGGAGGAGCACCCTCCCCGCTTTCTGCTGCTCTCCCTAGGTCACCATCCGTAACATCCGCCGGTCCGACAGTTGAGATCGTCCCCTCCGCGGCGACCGACCGGCCGGCACTGCCTTGCTCTTGGAGGCGCGTCGCAGACGGTCCTCAGAAGTGGCGGCACCAGTCGTCACGAACAAACAAGACCGGAAGAGGTACATCCTCGTGACCACACAAACCAGACCCTCGGGAGGCTGGGAGCCCTCCCCCTGCACGGAGGCGGCCAGGGCGGCGCTTGAGGCCCTGGGGAACGCCCCCGAGCGGGCCGTCCTCCTGTTCGCCCTGAACGGGACGATCCCTGACGCCGCCGAGGCGCGGGCCCGACCCGGCATCGACCGGCGCTACCCCGGGATCCTCGCGCGGCTCGCGGAGCGGACAGGAGCGACCGGACTGCTGACCGGCCACTCGGTCTCGCAGGTCGGGGACCTCGGTCTCGCCGTCGGCAGGCTTCACATCCTGGGGCAGCTCGGTTGCGAGTGGTCCCACCTGGACGGACACGTCGAGCTGGTCGAGATCCCGGCCGGGCTGGACGAGTTCAGGCTCAGCCTGCCTCCTTGGCTGAAGGCGAGCGGGATGGACCGCATCGTCCGCATCGAGGACGTGAGGTCCCACTTCATGACCCTCCGCTACCGGGAGCCGCTCGGCAGGAAGCAGGTCGAGCGGTTGCTGGGGAGCCTCGGGCCGCGGGTCGAGAAGTACGGCCTGGCGGTTCTGCCGGGTCCCCAGAGCGTGGAGATCGGTCCGCGGACGGACGAGAGGCGCGCCGTTCTCCGGTTCGTCCGCGAACTCCCGTTCACCCCCAGCGTGGTCGTCCACACGGGGGCCTCCGAGGGGGACTGGCTCGCCTTCCGCGCTCTCGAACTGCTCCGCGACCGGAGCGTGGAACTCCCCCGCTTCGGCGTGCCCACCCTCAAGGTGTGCGCGAGCACCGACCCCTGGCTCCAGGCGAAAGCCGACCTGATCGTGCCCGAACCTCCGGACACGATCAGGTGGTTCCAGTGGCTGTGCGAGATCACCGGAAGCGAGGGAACAGCGACAGCGCCGTGACCGACTGACCGCGGCACCGTCACCCGAACCGTGGCCCCCGGACCGAGTCCGGGGGCCACATTCTCGTCTTTGCAGGTCACCGTAAGTACTCAAGCCCTGGCCGAGAGCAGCGGCGATCCCCCTTTCCAACTGGTGTACCCGGTTTCACATTGCGGAACATGATCGTTTCGGCACGGTCATGATCGCTTGGCTCTCGGAGCCGAGCCGCCCGGACGCAGCGTCCGGGCGACGCACAACCCAAAGAGGTGACTTATGTCACAGATCAAACACCTCCTCCGGCATTACGGGAAGCCGGTTGCCGGAGGCGCACTCGCGCTCTTCGCGATCTCCGTGGCGGTCTCCGGCCGCACGGTGAACGGGAGGGTCTTCGACGACGTCAGCCCGCTCGTGGCGGCGACTCTGTCGACGACGTTCGGCGCTCTCCTGCTGAGCATCTACGTGGGCCGAAGCGCCCTCTGGCAGGTGCTGCGCAACCGCAGGCCGGTCTGCGGCGTGCTCAGGCACGTCCGCAGGCGGGTCTTCGGGAGGGCGATGCGATGGCAGGTCATCTCGATGGCCGTCGGCATCGCCTTCATGCTGCCCCTGACGCTCCTGGCCCTGGACAGGCTGGGCTCGATGGGGACCGTCGGCGCGATCGTGTTCTGCGGCCCGCTGTGGCTCGCCGTGTGGGGGCTCTCGCAGGTCCTCGCCGGCAGCCGCGACTGGTTCACCGGCCTGCTCTGGGTCCTGGTCGCGGTCATCGGAGTCGGCTGCCTGACCCGCTTCTGGGAAGGCGACTTCGACGTCCTCGGCCTGCTGTTCGGGGCGGGGGCGGCGGCCGCGTACGCGGTCTTCCTCGCCATGTACGACAGGATGAGGGAGACCGACAGGCACGCCCTCCCCATGGGGGTGGCGGTCAGCAACCTGCTGGCGGCGGCCCTGATGGTGGCGCTGACCGGCGTCACGCTCGCGGTCCTGTCGGCGAACGGCACGTTCGTCTCGGGCATCAGCCTCCCCGGCGATGACTGGATGAACTGGCGTGTGCTCATGGTCACCGCGTGCTCGGGGCTGCTCAGCGGGGCGCTCTGCCAGATCGCGCAGAACCAGATCTTCCGCAGGGGACTGATCTCCCTGGGGACGTTCTCGATCATGACGGCCCTCGAACCGGCCGCCTCCTTCGTCCTGGGCGCCGCCATGCTCTCCTACGAGCCCGGTGCCCTGGACGTGGTCGGCACGCTCCTGGTGGTCGTGGCAGGCATCGCCTGCTTCTACCACTGGGAAGTACACAACGGTCGGAAGCGGGATACCCGCGTCTGACCGCGACGGCGCCCGGCGCCGCCGCACCCAGCCGACGGCGGGGAGGGCCCACCCTCCCCGCCGTTCGCCTTTCGCGGGCGGTTGCCATCCGCGGTCGGCACGGCACGGTCTTCGTTGCGTGGCTCAGCCACGCCGTTCCGAGAAGTTCGGGACGTTGCACCAGTTCATCGTGACCGGTGCGCGTCCCGACCCCAGGTCTGGACGCGTGTCGGTTCACAGAACCACAACCGCGTCCCGGCTCGGCCGGGACGCATGACAAAGGAGAGATGCCATGTCAGGCATCAAACATCTTGTGGAGCGGATCCCCGGCGTGGGTCTGCTCCTCACGGCAGTTGTGTTCTTCAGCCTCAATGGCTCGGACGCAGTCAGCGGTCTCGTCATCGACGTGGCGTCTCCGCTGGTCGTGGCCGCTATGACCATGGTCTTCGGCGCCATCGCGCTGGCGCTCATGGTCGAGCGTGCCAGGCTGTTCCGGCCGGGCAGGCGGCGACGTGTCCGGGAACTCGGAATGACGCCGCTGATCAACCGCATGGCGGTCAGCGACGTGTTCGTCATCCCGTTCACGCTGCTGGCCCTCGACCGGCTGGAGGCGCTGGGGACGGTCATCTCCATCATGTGGTTCGGCCCCCTGTGGGTCGCAATCTGGAAGATGGTCAGCGATAGCACGCGCAGGCTCTCCAGCCTGCTGTGGCTCCCGCTCGCGGGGGCCGGCGTGGTGTTCCTGACACGTCCCTGGGAAGGCACCTTCGACATCCTGGGCGTCCTGCTGGCGCTCGGCGGCGCGGTGTGCTACGCCAACTTCTTGTTCACGTACGACCGCATGGGTGCGGTCAACGCGGCGAAGAACGAAGCCAGCGGCGTCGAGGAGGACCGGATCTCCGTCGCCGTCGCCGAGAGCCACCTTCGGTCGGCCGGCGCGATGGCGATCCTGACGACTGCCACGATCATCGCGTTCGGCGCCTTCGGCCTGACGGTCCCGGGCGTCACGCCCGGTCCCGACTGGCTGTCGTGGCCCGTGTTCGCCGCCGCCGTGGGCGCCGGTCTCCTGACCGGCATCCTGGCCACGGTCGCACAGAACATGATCTTCGGCTGGAAGCTGCTGAAGGGCGAGACCTTCGCCGTTCTGACCGCTTTCGAGCCGATGGTCGCACTGGCGCTGGGCTGGTGGGTCCTCGGGTACCAGCCGGTCGGCCTCGACCTGCTCGGCACCCTCCTGGTGAGCGCGGCCGGCATCGGCTGCTACGACCAGCTCGAGAACGACATGGCCTGGACCAAGAACAGCATGGCCTGGATCAAGCAGGGCATGGCCCGGATCAAGAACGGCGTGACCCGGACCAAGCACAACACCTGATGCAAAGCGGCGCGTAGCCGCAGCGCACCGATCGGAAGCGGGGAGGGTCACCTCCCCGCTTCTTCTTGTCCCCGGAACGTTCCGGGTTGCCGATTCGGTCCAGGTCCGCACGGTCAACCTTGCGTGGCTCAACCACGTGTGTGGCTTCCGAGTCGCGTCGTCCGGCCTCAGGTCGGGCGCAGTACAAACAAGAGGAGGTAGTGCCTTGTTGGCACCACCAACCAGCGGATTCATCCGCTTCACCACCGAGCGGGACCCTCAGGGTTCCGCCCCGGCCCGTCTCACTCCCATCCTGCTGGGGGGTGAGCACCCCGTCGGGTTCGCCCCCGACTGGGTGTACGCCCACCTCGACGACGTCAGCCCGTACGGCGGACTGGCGTTGGCGAAGCCCGGCAACAAGGTCTACAGGAAGGTCAACGACCTTTTCCAGATCCTGGGGATCGGGGTCGAGGACGGCGTGCTCGTTCGCGAGGACGTGCTGGCCAACGTCGGTACCGACCGGCACGGAGCTGAGATGCTCCGGGCCGCGTTCGCCGGTGTCGTCTTCGACGGACGCCGGGAGGACTGGTCGATGGTGGGAGAACCCCGCCAGGCCCTGTCCTCCCTGAGCACCGACGAGGCGAAGACCATCACGTTCTTCACCGGGGGCTGCCTCGGTGGAGCGGACGTCACGATCGCGCGAACCCCATCGGGTACCTATCCGCTGGTGCAGAGCGCGACCAGCTCGGGCCTGAAGGAGGAGCTGTACTCCGTCAGCTTCGAGCCCGGGGAGACGCTCTCGTTCTACGAGCGGGAGACCATGTACCGGCTGGCGGTGAACATCGTCAAGCTGGTCCGAAGGCTCCCGGGTCGCAAGGTCCGAATCAGGCTCGACGTCCCGCGGGGGCAGTACTACCTGTACACGCTCGATGCCCACCAGAACGGCCTCATCAAGCCGGGTGCGTGCATCGAGTGGTTCGACGCGGTAGACAAGCGCAACCGGATGGTCGTCGAGCACTTCCGGCAGGTGTTCCACACCCTGGGCGTCCACGCGGATGTCCTCAGCACCACTGACGAGCTCAGCAGCGTGGCCGAGTACCTCCGCGAGGAGTACCGGGCGAACCACACGCCCACGCTGAACGATCTCGTCAACGTCATGCGGGACAGCGGCGACTCCCTCTGGGAGCACGCGCTGGACCCGCGGGTGCGCGAGCGCACCAAGGTGGGACCGTTGGACTCCGTGAAGGCGTTCAACGCCACCGCCTACAGCCTCGCCGTCGCGCGGGAAGCCGAGGCGGGTCCGACCATCGAAATCGATGACCCCGTGGAACGCCCCATCTTCGAGGGGGCGGATCGACTCAGCAAGCCGCTTCCCTGGAAGCTCCAGGCGTGCGGTGTCTACCCGCAGAGCCGGTTCCACCCCCGGACCATCGGGGTGAAGGACCGCCGGTTCCACCTCTACCGGGACGACCCGGGCCACGAGGTCGTTCTCAACGACCCTGACGGCCTCACCGGTCGGACCGACGGGGAGGTGATCGTCCTCGACGATCTCCTGCCCGAGCTCTACCCCGTGTTGTAGTCGCCTAGCGGCTACGTAGTGCACATGATGCCCCGGTGGGACGGCTAGCGCCGTCCCACCGGGGCATCTCTTTTCGTCGCCTCGGAACGTTCCGGATTGCCGATCCGCCTCCGGACCGCACGGTCACTATTGCATGGTTCAGCCGCGTCAGCGGTCCACGAGCCATGTCGTCCCGGCCCAGCCGGGCGACGCACAAACAAGAAGGAGGAGCCACATTGGCTACCGCTATTCACCTGCTGGTGGGTGAGAGTCCCGACGGGACCGTCGCACCGCTCAGCCACATCGCATTGCCTGAAGGCGTGCAAAGCCAGACCCACCTCGCGGAGGGGATGCTCCACGTGGGGAGTGCCGAGAAGGTCCGGCAGCCCTACGGCAAGCCGGCGCGGAGCGTGGTGTCGAAGGCGGCCGACCTGGTCGGCTTCCTCGGCCTCGACGCCCGCGTCCGCGGCGACGCCATCTGCGACCTCAACGTGTACAAGGACGGCCGCAAGGTCGTCCGGTCGTACGCCGGGGTCGAGATGGACGGGACCGTGGAGTTCCTGCAGACCCGGGGCAGCATCCCGGCTGCTCGGGCGAACAGGCTGGAGAGGCTCGTCAAGTACGGCGACTCCGTCGACATCGAGCGCCTCGGCCGGATCGCAGCGCTCCGGCGGCTCAACGTGAGCACCGCGCCCGCTCTCGCCAAGCGTCCCCTCGGGGAGCTGAGCGACAAGGAGCTGGCCAAGCTCGCCCGCCACACGGAGACGGATGCGGCCGAGCTGGCGCACCTGGTGTCGTCGAGCGCGGAACTGAGTCTCGTCGACCTCCGGGAGCTCATCGAGCTCAAGGAGTTCAGCAAGCTGAGGAAGGTCACCATCGTCCTCGGCGGCTGCCTGTTCGACGTGAACTCCGCGGTCGTGCACACGACGACCGGCACCTTCGACATGGTCGGCCTCGCGCACACCGCGGGGCTCTCCACGAGGGTGCGGCGGATCGAGATCGTGGACGAGTCCTCGTTCTACGAGGACGAGACCCCGGCCCGCCTGGGACGGCTCACGATCCTGTTCGCGACGGCCCTGCTCCGGCTCAACCCGGAGCTGGAAGTCGACCTGGTCGTCGACGTGCCGTCGGCGGAGTACACCCTCTACCCGTACGAAGGTGCGGTGAGCGGGTACATCCGACCCGAGCAGTGCACCGAGTGGTTCCCGAAGGTGGAGGAACGCAGCGGACGCGTCGAGCGCTCCTTCCAGAGCGTTCTCGACGAACTGCTGGGCAACAGCCGGGTCAGCCTGCGCATGCCCCGCGAACTCAAGTCGGTCGCCGATTTCCTGAACGTGGAGATGGGCGCCGGCAGGACCCCCGAGTTCGCGGAGGTGCTCTCCGCGCTGGAGGCGTCCGCAGACGCCGTCATGCGGCTGGCCCTCACCCTGGTCCGGCCGGGCAACGTGCGAGCGCTGACCGGCCTGAGCTACGTCATGTCCCTGGTCCGGTCCATGCTCCGCAGCGACTTCGTGATCGAGGTGGACAACCGCTCGGAGGCGTTCATGGCCGCCGAGGCCGAACGCGTCATCGGGCTCATCCTCGAAGCGCACCGAGCATGGCGCGCGGGTGAGCTCGACGAGGCGTACCCGCACGACGCGCAGAAGATCGCCGGCCTGATGGACGAGATCGGCGAGGAGCTGCGCGCCGGGGCGCTGCTCGCGGTCTACCCGCTGGAGAAGATCCATGTCCAGCGGGTGCCGCGGGAGAACAACCCGCTGTACAGGTACCAGATCGGCGGAGCGTTCCTGCTCCCCGACGGTACCGAGGTGTCCCGAAAGGAGGCCCTCGAACAGCTCTACCCGAGGCCGCAGATCACCTCGTGATCTGAGACCCGGGTGAAACCGTGCCCCGGCGGGATGGCTGACACGCCATTCCGTCGGGGCATTCCTGTGCCTTCCCGATTCGGCCAAAGGTTGCCGGAACACTCATATCCCGTACGGTCTTCTTTGCGCGGCTCTGCCGCGCGAGCGGTTCTCGGAGCCGCGCCGTCCTGGCATCAGCCAGGGCGAACGACAAATCAAAGGAGTGATTCCGTGTTGCCACAAGCCCGAAAACTGGGCTGGCGGACGCTGGTGCGTCCGGGCAGCCTCCCCCTGGTCTCCCCGGTGGAGGTACCGCCGGAGCCGTCGGCACCGGTCGAGTTCGCCCCCGGGCGGGTCTACGTGCAGGGTCTCCAGGACCTGCCGCGAAAGCCGTACGGGAAGCCGGCGCGCTCGGTGCGGGAGAAGGCCGACCGCTGGATGGCCTGGATGGGAGCGGAAGCCGTCGTCGGCGACGCCGCCGTCTGCCACCACCTGGACGGTGAGGTCCGCGCCTTCGCCGAGATCGCCGGGCGCGGTCGTGTCGGCTACTGGTCGCTCGGCGGCAACCTGCCCTCGCGGCCGGTCACCGTCGGGAAACGGACGGAGCAGGAGGCCATCCCGCTGGACGAGATCGACAAGGTCGTGATCAAGGCGGGACCGTGCCTGCTCAGTGGGCCGGGGTTCACCCTGCACACCGCCGACGGACCGTTCGAGAAGGTCCTCAGCATGGCCACGACCGACGATCTGGCCTCGGCCGTCCACGGCTTCGACTGGACCAAGGGCCCGTCGCTGTACGAGGTCGAGAGCACCGCCCGCCAGGCGGAGGCGATCGGCTTGATCGTGCTCGGCCTTCTGTCCCGCAGCAAGGGGCTGGAGATCGAGATCCTGCTCAACGTCCCGAACACCGGGTACGACCTGTACTTCCTGCCCGGAGCGCAGAAGGGGCACATCCCGGCCGGGCTGTACCTCGACCTGATCTCCCTGTGGGATGGTCGAACCAGCCTCGTCGAGGGGCTCCTCCGCGAGAACCTCGTCAAGTCCCTGCACGGGAACCTCGACGCGGAGCAGCACGCCCGCGTCAAGATCCTGCCGTTCGAGGACGACCTGGACATCGTCCGGGACATGCTCCGTGAGGCGCTGGAATCGCGGGGTCGTCTTCTGCCGGAGCTGGCCACGCTGTTCGATCAGCAGGTCCTGCACGGAGACGAGACCTGGAAGGCGATGGGGAGCACCGGCCGTCCGGACAACGTGCACGCCGGCGCGAGCTGGGGTTACACGCACGCGGTCCTCAAGCACTCGATGTCGAAGGACCCGTCCAGCGAGCGGGTCCTGCTCATCGGCGTCGAGAACGCGAGCGAGGGACGGATCAAGGCCGAGGCCGACAGGATGGCGAAGGCCATCGTCGGCGGCTACTCGGACCTGATCACCGCCTACCCGGGGACGACCTTCGACAACGTGGCGATCTACCCCTACGAGGGAATCCACGCGGAGACGGAGGCCGAACCCGAGTCGGGCGGAAGGCTCACCGCGCTGTACTACAACGACCCCGGATTCACAGGGGAGTTGCCCAACGGGCAGCGGGTCGACTTCTCGGAGTTGCTGCTGGCCGAGTGACACTCGTTGATCGCGCGCAAGTGACGATCGACGAGTGAGTTCATCGATGCCCCGACGGGACGGCCGACGCCGTTCCCGTCGGGGCATCTCCTCGTTCCCGCCGGATCGGGCGACACGGCCCGGAACAAGAGAGACACCCCGCGCTCACGCGCGGGGTGCCTTCTGTGGGACGGCGCCGGTGGGGCGGTGCCGTCAGGTCAGTGCCTTCCAGGCGTCTTCCGGGTGTTCCGGCCTTGGAAGGCCCAGGTCGGGCTGGCGCCCGATGAGCTCCTCGTCGAAACCGTCCTCGCCGGGGAACCTGCCGGTCTCGTCGGCCCAGATGAGCTGGCGGTACTCGGGCAGCTCACCGTCGTATGACTCACGGGCGGCGCGCAGCAGTCGCGTGCCGTACCAGCTCTCATGGACGGCCACGACCTTTAATCTCCGGCTTGTCAGCTCACTGTCGTCCGCTCCCACGTCGAGCAGACCGAACTCCATCGCGGCGACGGCGCGCTCGATGATGTAGTGACGGTAGTCGCGGGGCAGGCCGCAGATCACCAGTTGCGGCAGGCGGACGATGTCCCACCGGTCCACGGTGCAGGACCAGGCCGGATGGTCGTCGTAGACCCAGACCGGATCGTTCTCGCCGCCCCGGTCCACCAGCAGCCGGGAACCGCCGACAGCCAGGTCGGGAAGGCGGCCGATCGGTCCACCCTCCGCTGCCTCGTTGCGAGTGAGGCGGCCGAACACTTTCCGAACAGCGTCGTACATAGCGTTCTCCTCTTGTTTGTAGGGACTTCTCCACGAGGACCGTCCGGGCGTCGCGATGCCCGGCCACAGCGACGCGTCCTCCGAGGCCACGCCGCTCCGCGGTAGCCCATCCGACGGCCGCCGCCTTGCCTCCGCAGCCGGGTCACGGACGGTCACTGATGCACGGCTCCACATCGAGCCGCGCCGTCCGCACCTCACGTGCGGGCGAAACGACAAAGCAAAGCCCTGAAAAGGGCAGAAAGGGGTGGCGCATGCCATCCATCAATCAGGCGCTCGGAATGCCGAACGCCCCCAAGGGGCGTTTCGTCAACCCGGGAGCCGCCAAGAAGTGGGCCGACATCGTGGCCCACATGGAGGTATCCGCCGTGCTGTCCGACCTGGACGGGACGTGGGCGGACGAGGTCCCGGGCAACGACATGCCGGACGTCCACCCCGACACCCCCACGGTGTTCGGGCAGCTCAGCGAGCGGATGCTCGCCGCTGCGGTGAGCGGTCGCGACGACCGGGCCATCGAGGAGGTGTACGGCATCCGTCACACCAAGGTGCACCGCATCTCCGAGTACGGCTGCGGGTACTCCTACGACGGTGACTACACCGACTGGGTGGAGCGTCCGGGAGGTCTGGACGACTTCAACCAGACGCTGGACCTCATCCTGAAGGGGATCGGCGTTTACGACCGCGTCGTCACCCAGAAGAAGCCCCACCTGAGCTGCGTCCACTTCCAGGGCGTCAGTGACCGGGGGGTGGTGGACATCCTGGCCAACTGCATCAACCTGCTGGCCGTTCAGCACGGCCTGACGGTCCGGAAGGGCCGGGGGTTCATCGAGGTGGGCCCGGAGGTCGACAAAGGGAACGCCATCTGGAGGCTCTTCCACGAGAGGGACATCAAGCCCTACGGGGTGGTCTTCCTGGGCAACTCCTCCGGTGACGAGCCGGCCCGAAAGACGCTCCGCTACCTCGAGAAGTGGGGGGTGGTCACCGCCTTCGTGTGCGTGGGCCACGACGACCGCGCCCTCGCGGAGCGGTCCGACATCCACCTGGACAGGCCCGACGAAACGCGCAAGCTGCTCACGTGGCTGCGCGACGGCACGGGCCGGATGATGGCGTCGTAGTCTTCTGACTGCGGCACCGTCGTCCCCGACCAGCGGCCCCCGGAAGCATTCCGGGGGCCGTTTCTTGTGTGCACGGGATGTGCGCCGGGGACCGTTCCCGGGACGGTCCGTCATGCCCGGCCATTAGCCGGGCCCCGCGTGTCGCGCGCGGGTGAACGACAACCGAGAAAGGGGTGGCACATGCCATCCAACGACGACAGGGCGTCCCGGAACCCGGGAGCGCCGCCGATCGGCACGGCTGAGTGGGCGAGGGCCCGGGACGCGTCCGCGGAGGCATATGACCGCGCCGTCCTCATCCTTCCCGGAGACGGGACCCTGTGGGTGCCCGACCAGTCCTCGGAGGGCCTGGCCGTCAACGACGACGTCGCCTGGCTGTTGGAGGATCTCAGCAGGTACGTCGGAGCGGTCGCCTTGCTGACCGGCACCTCGATCCAGACGCTTCAGCGGTCCGGAGTCCTCCCCGAGAGGTGGATCCACGTGATCGGCCGGTCCGGTCAGGAGCACCACCACGGCGGAACGCACACCGTGTGGGTTCCGGTTCCGGAGGGGCTGCCTTCGTTCGGCGAACGCCTGTCGGACTTCCTGGGTGCGCTCGGGCTGGCCGGCGGGGTTCACGTCGAGGACATGGCCTGCTCCATGACCGTCCGCTACGGAGACCTGGAGAAGGCGCAGGTCCCGAGGCTCCTCGAACAGCTCCGGCTGCTGGCCACCGCCGGCGGCCTCGAACTCCGGCAGCACGACGACTTCGTGGAGGTGGGCACTCCCACCACCGAGCTGGGCACCTTCACGATGTTCATCGCGCAGCTCTGGTTCGTGCCCTCCGCGGTCCTCTACGTGGGCGACTGCGAGCGGGGCAAGGCCGTCTTCGCCGAACTCGACCGGCTGAGCGATGACGAGGACGTCCCCACCCTCGGGTTGTGCGCGTCCCGCCATGGTGCCCTGCACCAGCGGGACGACATGATCGTGGGTTGCCCTGAGAGTGTGCGCGAAGCACTTGAGGAGCTGCACGAGGTCATAACCCGTTAGCAGCCGATGACGCTGTGCTCGCTCGAGCGCGGCATCGTCGCTTCAACCCGTGGCCCCCGGCATAGTCCCCGGGGGCCACGTCTCTGTGGTCGGCCGGTGGAGACGCGGGACGCCCCGTGATACATTCCGGCCCGAATCCCCCGCTGACGTGTCGTCCCGCGGCAACGGCCGGACGGCCTCATGCGCTCCCATCTCCCCGGAAGACGCACCCCATGAGTTGGTTCTTCGGGCCCCCGCATCCACCACCGGTACGGCCGGTGACCGCCGAGGACTGGGTACCGCTGGCTCGGGACCTACGGCGACTGCTGGGCTCCGACCTGCTGTGGGTGCGTCTCGACTCCCCCGGCGGAACCGCGTGGGTCGAGGCGTCCGGCGCCGTCGGCGCGCGGGCACCCGGCGGGCGGGACGCCCTCGATCGGCCCGCGGATCCCGGCCCGATCCCCAGGGCGGCGCTGCCGGAGGGCTGGAGGGCGGGGGTGCGCGTCCCGCTTCGCGGCCCCGGTGGGCGGGAGGCCGGATGCCTGCTGCTCGGTTGGACCCGGCGGAGCGGCCGGTACCGGGCCTCCCGGCTGGACCCCGGAGCGCTCGCCGGCGCGGCCCGGACCCTCGGCGCGCTCTGGGCCGGCGCGTGCGCGGCTCACGAGGCGGAGCGGTCACCGCTCAGCGCGGTCATCGAGCACTGCGACGCCGCCGTGATGGCCGTCCAGGACGGCCGGATCGCCTTTTGGAACGCTGCAATGGCGACGCTGACCGGTACGCCCGCGGACCGGGCCACCGGCCGGCGGCCCGCGGAGCTGTTCACCCTGACCGGCGAGGACGGCCGGGCGGTGGAACTCGCCGGCGCGGTGCGGGGGACGATGCGTCTCGCCACGCACGACGGGCGGGAACTGCGGGTCCGGATGTCGTGCGCGGCCCCGCCCGGCGGGCCGCCCGGACTGCTGTCCGCGGTGTTCGCGGACGAGTCGGCGCGACGGCAGGTGGAGGACATGCGGCACCTGCTGCTGGCGTCCGCCTGCCATGAGCTGCACGGTCCGCTCACCACCATCCGCGGGCACACCCAACTGCTCCAGGACGCCCTCCCCCGCGGCGAGGACGCGGCCGAATCCCTGGAGGCGATCCTGGACGCGGAGGAGACACTGCGGCGCATCGTCGGCGACCTGGTCCCCCTCGCCGGCGTGGACCCGCCCGCGCCACCCGAGACGACGACCGAACCCATCGACGTGGCATCGCTGCTCCAGCGGACCCTGCGGAGCGTTCCGTCGGTGGCGGCGCGCACGCTGACCACGGTCGCGCCCGGCCTGACCGTGTGCGCGGATCCCGTGCGGCTCCGGCAGTGCCTCCTCGTGGTGCTCGGCAACGCCGAGAAGTACGCGCCCGTGGGACGTATCGCCATAAACGCGCACATCGACGGCGCGTCCTCCGGCGTGATCAGCATCGCGGACCAGGGGCCCGGAATCCCCGAGGCGGAACGCGAGCTGGTGCTGCGGCCGTACCACCGGTCGGCGGACGCCCGATGCCGGCCCGGCGCCGGGTTGGGGCTGTACATCGCCGAAGCGGCGATGACCGCCATGCGCGGCCGGATCGAACTCACCGCGGCACCGGGCGGCGGACTCGACGTGCGGCTCCGCCTGCCCCTGTCGAGGTGACCGGTCCACCGCGTTGACTTGCGGCGTGTTGTTGTTTTCGACGCGCTCATAACAACGACTCGCCGCAAGTCAACGCGCTCGGTGGGTCAGTGTGCGGTTAGGGCGGAGAGGGCCGAGCGGAAGTCGGCGAGGTCGAACGGTTTGGCTAGGACGCGGGTTCGGGTGCCGTCCTCCAGGTCGCCGGATGTGCGGGCGGCGGCGGTGATCAGCAGCACCGGCAGGGTGGCCGTGCGGTGGTCGGCGCGGACGCGGGCCAGGAGATCGGCGCCGTCCATGTCCGGGAGCATCAGGTCCAGGATCAGCAGGTGCGGCGCGGCGGGCCCGGTCAGACCGCTCCAGCCCCGCGCGCCGTCCTCGGCCAGAACCGCCTCGTGCCCGTCGCGTTCCAGCAGCATGCGCAGCAGTCGCCCGACCCCGGGGTCGTCCTCCACGATGAGCACCCGCATGGCGGCAGAAGTTACCAGCCGAGAGGCCCGAACCACGGACGGTCCTCATGAAGGACGGACCACTGGCGGGAAACGATGGCAGACGAGCAACCGGACTACTACGAGATCCTCGGCGTGGAGCGATCCGCCACCCCGGAGGACATCACGCGGGCCTACCGCCGGACGATGCGCGCGGTGCATCCCGACACCAACGGCAACTCCGGCCTGTTCCGGCTGGTCAGAACCGCGTACGAGACCCTCAAGGACCCGGCCGCGCGGGCCGCGTACGACGCCCGCCCCAGCACGCCGCCGCCC
>NZ_SMKH01000176.1 GCF_004348515.1 Actinomadura sp. KC345
GGCGGGACGGGCCGGTGGGTCAGGAGCGGCTGAGCTTGTCGATGACCGGGGCGGCCCGGCGCAGGATCTCCCGCTCCTCGTCGGTCAGCTCGGAGAGCCTCCTGGCCAGCCACGCCTCCTTGCGGCGCCGCTCGTCGGCCAGCAGGGCGGAGCCCTCGTCGGTCGCGTTCAGCTCGACCTGGCGCCCGTCCGTCGGGTGCGGGCGCCGCGCGACGAGGCCGCGCTCCTCCAGGTAGGCGATGACCCGGGTCATCGAGGGCGGCTGCACCTTCTCGTGGTCGGCGAGTTCGCGCGGCGTCATCGACCCGTGCCGCTCGATCGCGGCGAGCGCGGCGAACTGGGTGAGCGACAGCGGGCTCTGGACTCCGTCCCCGCCCGCCTGCGGACGCAGCGTGCGCAGCCTGCGCGACAGCCGCGCGATCGAGATGCGCAGCTCTTCGGCGAGGCCCGGCGCGGACGGCGCCCGTCCCCGGGTCGGTGGCGTTGTCATAGTCATTGGTCTCCCGTGCTGCCCATGCTGCCACGCCGCGCGGCGGACGCGCCCGCGCCCCGGCCGGGCGCGGCGGCCCGCGACCGGCGGGGTGAGGGACGAACCTACCGAAGAGTCACCGCCCCCGCGCAACGTAGCCTGGCCACATGACCCGACCGCACCGCCCCGACCCACCGCCGATGCAGACCAACGACGTGCGTATCGCGGCGGCGGGCACGGCGGCCTGGGCCGTGGCGCTCGTCGTCCTGCTCATCGTCGGCCTGCCGTCCGAAGACCGCTGGTGGCTGTGGGTCTGCGTCGCGGGCATCGCGATCGGCCTGTTCGCCGTGTGGTACGTCCCGCGGCTCCAGGCGGGGCGTGCCCGCCAGGAGGCCGCCCGCGCCGCCGAACGCGAAGCCGCCCTCCGCGAAGGCCCGCCGGATCCCTCGCCGGGTCCCTCGCCAGAACGCCCGGAGGACGCCGAGACCAGCCAGGCCGCCGGGTCTGCGGAATCGAGCACGGACCCGAAGCGCAGGACGGCCGACTAGGTTTCGAGGTCGGCTTCGGCCAGAAGCACCGGCAGGGACCCCGGGTCGCGTAGGACGGCCTCCACCACGAGCCGACCGGCCCAGTTCCCGGTGGACCACGCCAGCGCCCGCGCGAGCCCCCCGGCTCCGCTCGCATGGATCTCGCCGTCTCTCGTCCACCACTGCACGTCCTGGCCGTCCACGATGAGGCGCTCGTGCGCGAGGTAGTGGGCGGGGGGCTCCGGCAGGACCGCGCTGACAGCCTCCGGTACGGGACGTTTCTCACCCGCCGATTGGACGGCGCCCGGGATCTCGTCTCCGGTCAGAGGCAGATCGAGGAGTTCGGCGAGGCGCCCGTCCCGCCCTTGCCCGGCGATGACGAGCGGCTGCCCCTGGAGGAGCGGCAGGACGTCCGGGCCGTCCAGGACGAGCGCGTCGGCGGCGTCCACGACCTCGACCTGACCGTCCACGACCGCCCGCACGTGGTCCGGTGGTTCGACTACAGCCTCCGGGACGTCGGCCAGGGCCGTCCACAGCCCTCCCAGATGTGCACGGGTGACGGACCGTCCGGGGTCACCGAGGCGGTCGAGCAACTCTTGCGCGCCCCCGGGCTCGTCGAGCAGCTCCTCCAGCGACGTACGGACGCCCAGGGCGAGCAGGAGGCGCTCGTCCAAGCCCTCTGGCGCGATGTCGTAGAGCCCGGTCAGGGACTCGTCCCCGCCGAGCCGGAACTCACTCGGTCTACGGCCGTCCAGGACGGGGTGACGGCTCAGCCACCACGCGGCGTAGGACGGGGCGGCGACGCGGCGGCCGCTGTGCAAGGTCACATGGACGGGGTCGACGATCGCGGCACGCCACGGCGGTCCGGCGAGGACGCGCAGCGCCGCCGCCCAGTCGTCGACCAGCTCCAGGTCCCGGACGGCGACGAACTCCGGTACGAGGGGCGGGAGATCCTGCGGGCCGATCCGCCGCAGGACTTCGTCGGCCCAGAGGTCCTCGTCGTCGAGTTCGAGGGTCTCCGCTTCGTCGGCGATCCCTGTGAGGTTGACGTCCTCGGCCTGGACGAGGGCGAACCCGTCGAGGACTCCGGCGGCTGCGAGGGTCTCCGCACCCCACCGCTCCCGGAGCTCACCGTCGACCACCCCGAACGGCGCGTCATCGGCCATGAGGTCGCGCAGGGGGCTTTGGGGCAGGAGCAGCTCGCCCGCGGGGTAAAGCTCACCGTCGTCGCCCGGCAGGGCCAGCTCGGCCAGCCAGGGCTCCTCGCCGGGATCGATGTGCGCGGCCGCGACCAGCCCCAGGACGGCCTCCGCGGTCGCATCCGGGTCCTCGGCCTCGAAGGACTCCTCGACGGCCGTCCTCACGGCGGCGTCGGCGAGGACGGCCCGCGGGCCCGCCTCGACCGCGCCGAGCCGGGTCAGCAGCGGATGGACCGCGTCGGGGTGGACGAAGCGCAGCCCCAGCGCGTCCAGTCCCCCGGGATCCACGCCGTCGGCGATCAGCAGGCCCCGCGGACCTCGGACGGTCCGCGCGACGTCACCGGCCAGCGGCACCGGGAGGGCCCCCAGAGCGTCCCTGGCGGCCTCGCCGAGCGTCCCGTACACCCGGTGCCACCACGCCGGCTCCCGGTCCACAGCGGCCAGCTCATCGATCACGTCGGCCAGCCCGACCCGCCGCACCCCCAGCACGGCCAGCGCCGGATCCCGCGCGGGCCACTCCGGCGGCAGCAACCCGACGACCACCGCGTCCCGGCCGTCGGGAGCCTCCACACCGCCGAGCACCTCGATGAAGGCGGCCGGAGCGTCCACCGCGACCGCGTCGCGCCCCCGCGTCCGGTGGGGCAGCAGCGGCGCCTCGGGGAGCCGCTCACGGATGTTCCGCCGGACCTTGGCGTCCAGCTCCCCCGCTCCCACCGGCCCCGGCACGAGCCCGAGCACACGCGGGGACACGGGAAGCTCGCCCAGCAGCCGGATGTAGGTCTCGGCGGCCCGATCCACGAGGAAGTCGGTCAGCGGCCCCGGCGCGACGTGCCGCCGGTCGGGTGCGAGCGGGAACGACGCGATGAGCAGCGCGGGCAGATCCAGCCGTTCTTCGCTGGGCGTGGGCGCATGCACGACGCCCGGTGTGCCCTCGGGCAGGCCGTCTTCAGGAAGAGCCCAGCGAACCTGCCAGAACGGCCGTGACCGTTCCTCCACCGGACGGTCTTCCAGAAGAGCCGCCGGGACCTCCCCATGCGCCTCGACCGTGCGCCACACGTCCCCGTTGATGACCACCTCGCCCGACGGGCGGTGTTCGGCGGTCAGCGTGCGGACGGCGCCGTCAATATCGATCTCGACGCTCTCCAGCGCGGGCAGGGCCAGCATCAGCGCCGCGCCGACCTGGCCGAGCTGCCGCTGGACGGACTCGACCGCGTCCTCGCGCAGAGGCAACCGCACGACCGTGTCGAAACCCGCCGGAATCCCGGGCAGCTCCGCGTCGCCCAACGCGAACGGCAACCGCAGCAGCGGAACGTGCCCGCCGCGCCGCGCCAGCTCGCCGGCGAGCACGGGGATCTCCTCCACCAGCCCTCGCGCCCGCTCCCGCGACCACGCCACGCCCTCTGCCCCGGACGCGATGGCCGGCCGATCGCTGACGGCCGCGACGGCGGCGAACCCGACGCCGAACCGTCCGGTCGCACCCGTTTCGTCGCGCTTGGCGGACGCCCGCAGCGTGGACAGCGCCTCGACGCCCGCGGCGTCCAGCGGCGCGCCCGCGTTCGCCGCGTCCAGGGTCGCCGTGCGCTCCGGGCCGTCCGGCCCGTGCGTCCGCAGGGCCAGCCGCAGACGCCCGGAGACGGCGGCGCGCAGCGCGGCGTCGGCGGCATTCTGCGCCAGCTCGGTCACGACGCGGTCGCGGTAGCCGCCGAGCGCGAAGTCCTCCTCGGTGTTGGCGTCCTCGCGGAACCGGGCCGGCGACTCGCTCCACGCCCGCAGCACCCGCGCACGCAGCGCCCGCGCCCCGAAG
Source organism: Actinomadura sp. KC345 (assembly GCF_004348515.1). GTDB lineage: Bacteria > Actinomycetota > Actinomycetes > Streptosporangiales > Streptosporangiaceae > Spirillospora. The sequence continues at coordinate 4,000 of NZ_SMKH01000176.1, forward strand.
GGATCCGGGCCCTCGGCGGCACCGTTCTCCACAGCATCGTCTTCCACAGCACCGTCCTCCAGGGGCCGGTCCATCGGGTCAGCTGTGGCCGAGGGCCTCGTCGTCCAGGGACGCCGCGTCCTCGTCGCCGCCCGTGGGGACGACCTCGTAGCCCAGCTCGTCGATGACGGGCGGGTTGTGCTCGGACACCGCCGGGATCGAGACGGCCTCGGAGTGCGCGCCGCAGCCGTGGTCGGCGGACACGACCCGCCCGTCGTCGGAGGCGTACTCGTTCGCGCACACGCCGAAGACCTGCCGCAGCTCCCCGGCCAGCGGGAGGAAGAACCCGCAGGTGGAGCACTGCGCGGGCGCGGACGCGGCGATCGGGGCGCGCGGGCCCCCCACGCCGTCGTACCAGCGCTCGGCCGCCTCGTCGCGCCCCTCCTGGGACAGGACCCGGACGCGGCCGAGGCCGGGCTCCCACTGCGCCTGCCGGTCGCCGTACTCGGCGGTCTGCGTGAAGCCCGGCGCGAGCCGGACGTCGTCGGGCGCGGTCGGCAGCAGGTCGCCGGGACCGAGGTCGCCGGGACGCAGCCGCTCCAGCCACGGCACCCACGGCGGCGCGAGCATGGCCTCGTCCCCGGGCAGCAGGACGCATTCGCTGACCGTGACGATCTTGGCGCGGGAGGCCCGCGTCACCGTGACCGCCCAGTGCCAGCCCGAGTAGGCGGGATCGAGGCAGCCGAAATAGTGCGTGACCACGCGGTCGCCTTCGGCGCGCTGGCCGAGATGCTCACCGACCGGCTGGGGCCACGCGGTCTCCTCCGCGGCCTCCCGGGCGAGGTCGACGGCCTCGGCGCAGGCCGGGTCGACGGCGGGCATGCGGGTCCGGCGGGCGGGCCCGGTGGTGGCGCCCGCGGCGGCGGAACGCGCGGGACTGGACTGACGCGATGGGCTCACATGTCAATTCTCGCCCATGGAACGACGTGACCGGACACACCACCCCCGTGGCGGACGCGGGGTGAGCCCGCCGCAGGGCGGGGAACGTACCTTCAGTCGGAGTCCGCGAAGGCCGTGCCCCGGCCCGACAGCCAGGGCGGCCGCGGGGGGAGAGCAGCGCGCATGGGTGACCGGACACGGTTCGGACGGGCCGTCCGCGCCGGCGCCGCGAGGACGGCGCGGGTGCTGCGCGGAACGCGTTCGGCCGTGTCGGGGACGGGCCGGCTGACCCGCCGCGTCACCCACGCCCAGGGCGCGGGACGCAGCGGGCTCGGCGCCCTGATCGAGTCGTCGGCGTTCAACTCCGCGGGCGACGCGATGGTCACCGTCGCCCTCGCCGGGACGCTGTTCTTCGGCCTGGACGTCAACCAGGCACGCGGCCAGGTCGCCCTCTACCTCGTCGTCACGATGGCGCCGTTCGCGCTCGTCGCGCCCCTGATCGGACCGGCGCTCGACCGGGCGCGGCACGTCCGCCGGTACGCGATCGCGAGCACGTTCGTGATGCGCGCGCTGCTGTGCTGGGGGATGGCGAGCGCGCTCCCGCACGGCGACCAGGTCACGTTCCTGCCCGCGGCGTTCGGCGTGCTCGTGCTGTCCAAGGCGTTCGGCGTGCTGCGGGCGGCGGTGACGCCCCGCGTCCTGCCCGGCGAGATCTCGCTGGTGACCGCGAACGCGCGGAACGCGTTCGCGGGGCTGATCGCCGCGTCGATCACCGCGCCGATCGCCGCGGGCCTCGCCGTGCTCATCGGGCCGGGCTGGGTCCTGCGCATCGGCACGGTCGTGTTCCTGCTGGGCGTCGTGTTCACCATGCGGCTGCCCGCGCGGGTGGACGTCCCTGACGCAGTGCCCTCACCCGAACCCGGAGAGGACCGGCCGCCGGAACCGGCCTCGAAGCCGTCCTGGCGCCGGCGGACGATGCCGCGCGTCGGCCCGGTCGTGGCCGAGGCGATGCAGATGAACGCGGCGCTGCGGGCGCTCTCCGGCTTCCTGATCATCTACCTGGCGTTCCTGCTCCGCCAGGAGCGCTTCGACCCGGTGTCCCACCATGTCGCGCTCGCCCTGCTCGCGGCGTGCGCGGGGGCCGGCGGCCTCATCGGCACCGCGCTCGGCGCCTGGATGAAGGCGCGGGCGCCGCGGCTGATCGGCTCGGCGACACTGGCGTCGGTCACCGCCGTCACCGCCGCCGGCGCGGCGTTCTTCGGGCTGTGGGCCGCGCTGGCGGTGGCGACCGCGGCGGGGCTCGGGCAGGTCCTCGGGAAGCTCTCCATGGACGCGGTGGTGCAGCGCGAGGTCGGCGAGGAGATGCGCTCGTCCACGTTCGCCTTCTCCGAGAGCCTGCACCAGCTCGTCTGGGTCCTCGGCGGGCTGCTCGGCCTCGGCATGTCGATCGTCGCGGACGGGCGGGTCGCGCTCGCGGTCGTCGCGGCCGCGCTCGCGGTGTCGCTCGTCCTGCTGCTGACACGCCGGACCGGGACGCGCCGCCGGGCACGCCGCCCCCGCCGCACGGACACGATCAAGGACGCGCACCCGGAGATGCACGGTTGAGCCCCGGAACCAGGAGGCGTCCGGACGTCAGGGCGCCAGGTCGTCGGCGACGGCCCGCAGCACGGTCGCGATCTTCTTGGCCTCCGCCGGGGACGGGTGCTTCCCGCGCCGGTAGGTGTTGGAGATCACGTCCAGCAGCTTGATGAGGTCCTCGGTGATGACGACCATCTCGTCGGGCTTCTTGCGCCGCTGCTTGGCGATGGTCTTCTCGACCGACGGCAGGGTCTCCAGCACCCTGACCTGGAGCGCCTGCTGCCCCCTGCGCCCCTCGACCACGCCGAACTCGATGCGCTGGCCCGGTTTGAGCGTGGATACGCCGCCCGGCAGCGCCGAGGAATGCACGAAGACCTCACCGCCGTCGTCGCGGGTGAGGAAGCCGAACCCCTTGTCGGAGTCGTACCACTTGACCTTGCCAGTCGGCACCGGAGACCTCGTTCGGTAATCGTCCTGAATCGACCCCAAGATTAGTCCCTCGCCATGCGCCGGTGTACACACCGGGGTGCCTTACGCGAAGGGCTGAGAGGCCGTTCCGGCGACGCTATCCCGGACGCCCGGGACGGGCACCCGAATATCCGGTCACGCGGTCGCCGCGAAGCCCGTCATCCAGTCGGGGAAGGCCAGCAGGTCGGGCAGGACGACGTCGGCGCCGTAGGCGGCGAGGGCCGCCGAGTCGAACGGGCCGGTCGCCACGGCCACGGCCACCGCCGACGCGGCCCGCGCGGCGTCCACGTCGCCGGTGTGGTCCCCGATGTAGGCGCCCGCGCCGTGCTCGCGCAGGGCGGCGCCCTTGCCCGCGCCGAACAGGCCGCCCACCACGACGTCCACCTCGAGCCCGAGGTGGCGGACGGTGCGCTCGGTGTCGGCCTGGTTCTTGCCCGACACGATGACGGTCCGCCCGCCCCCGGCCCGGACCGCGTCCAGAGCGGCGGTGGCGCCGGGCATCAGCACGGTCGCCGGGATCGCGATGTCGGCGTAGATCGCCCGGTAGCGCGCCGCCATCGCGGGCACCTCGTCCACCGGGAACCAGTAGGCCAGTTCGTCCTCCAGCGGAGGACCGATCCGCCGCACCACCTGGGCGGTGTCGATCGGGACGCCGGTCTCCGCCGCGAGGGCGGTGTACACGGCCGCGATCCCGTCCCGGGTGTCGGCCAGCGTCAGATCGAGGTCGAAGCCGACCGCAAGGGACGAGTCAGGAGATTCAGGGGAGACGAGGTCAAACACGTCCCACAGGGTAAGGGGCTGGACACACGCGTGGACCCGCGCTCTCCTGGTAGTGGCGATGCGACGGGATCCGAGTAGGAGAGCGCGGGAACTTTTCGCGCGGGAACCGTTCTGTTGTGACCGGGACTGGTGTCGCCCGGTCCTCCCGAACGGCCGCCCGTGCGGACGGTATACCCGGGCCCCCGACCACAAACCATCTGACCAGGGAAAACGCAGGACTCGAACGAACCACCCGAAGCCAAAAGACGTCCAGGCTCCGGACCCGGACCGTCCGCCCCCGGCGAAGTCCCTCCCCGGTGAAGGAGGCCGCACCATGGCAGAGAACCCCGACCGGCCGCTCGACCAGGATCGCGGCGCCGCGACCGGCCCCGCGGCCACGACCGGCCCCGCGGTGACGGGCGAGCACTCCATGACCCGCACCGAGCCGGGCGGCGACCACCGCGCCCCGCGCGTGCGGCGGCTCACCGCCGGGGCGGGTGCGGTCCGCCGCCGCGCGACCGGAGCGGTCGCCGCCGTGGTCTCCGCCGTCACGACGGTCATCGTGCTGATCCTGGCCGTGCACATCGTGTTCGTCGCGTTCGAGGCCAACACGGGCAACGACCTCGTCCGCTGGTTCGGCGAACGGGCCACCGACCTGTCCTGGCAGTTCAAGGACGTCTTCCAGCCCGACGACCTCAAGGTCGCGGTCGCCGTCAACTACGGCCTCGCCGCCCTCGTCTACCTGGTGGCCGGCCGCATCCTCGTGGGACTGATCCGCCGTCTCTGATCACGCTTCCCGGGTCTCGCCGGGCCACGGTGCCGGCGGGCGCCGGCGGCTCAGTCCCTGCCCGGGAAGCGGACCTCGTCGAACGGCCAGGCGGTCTTGACCCATTCGCGGACGAACTCCTCCAGCTCCTTCTCCAGGGCGGAGTTCTCCTCGTCGGCGCGGACCCAGAACACGACGACCGCGTCCGCGCCGGGCCCGTCGGACGGCGCGACGTGGATGCGGCCGAGCTGGCGCTCCCCGTCCGGCGTGATCACGACATAGCTGAACGAGCGCCGCAACTGTCCCTGCTTCTGCAGCCAGGCGACGTCGATCAGGGCCTGCTCGAAGGTGAACTCGTGGTCCGGCCATCCCCACTCGGGCCCGAACCGCCCGGCGAGCCTGTCCAGGCTGCCGATCACGGCGCCGTAGTCCTTGACCACGTCGTGGACGGTGATCGGGCGGATCTGGAACCGGGGACCGGCCACCAGCGTCGGCACCACGAAGTCTTCGGGCAGGAAGGCCCCATCGGCCGCCTTCCGCGGAGACATGAACATCGTCGACCTCTCCGAGACGGCCCCTTCCGGCGACGGGGCGCGGAGGACTGAAACTCTAGTCGCCCCCGACCCGGCGCGAGACGGATCGCGAATTCGGGCGTGCCGTCGCGGGGACCCGGGCTCCCTGGGCCGATGATGCCTTAGTGTTCTTGCGGAGGAACCCATCACCATGACGACATCTACGCGCGATCGGATCGTGGCCGAGTCGCTCCGGCTGTTCGCCGACCGCGGTTACGCGGCGACCTCGGTCGCCGAGATCGAGGCGGCCGCCGGCCTGTCACCGGGCGCGGGCGGCCTCTACCGGCACTTCCGGTCCAAGGAGGAGGTGCTCGCCTCCGCCATCCGCGAGCACATCGAACGGACCCGCAAGCAGATCAGCGACGTCCTGGACGAGTCGACCGCCTACGAAGAGCGCCCGCTGGAGATCCGGCTGCGGATGACGTGCCAGGCGGGCCTGGCGAAGATGCGCGAGGAGCAGGACCTCATCCGGGTGCTGTTCCGCGACCTCGACCAGTTCCCGCACCTGGTCGCCGAGATGCGGGAGGGCATCGTCAACCCGCTGTACGACGGGATCGCCACCTGGCTCTCGTCGCAGCCCGAGTTCGAGGACGCCGGCGAGGACTGGTCGGCCATCGCCTCGATCCTCGGCGGCGCCGTCGTGAACTACTGGCTGGCCAACGAGTCGATGTACGAGCCGCCCCAGCGCATCGACGAGAAGCGGTTCGTGGAGAGCTGGGCACGGCTCGGCCTCGGTTTGACGCACCTGGACCGCAGCCCCGCCACCTGAGGCCCGCCACCTGACCTCGGCGCCCGGAAGCGCCCCCGCGCGTTCTCCGTCCTCCACCTTCCCCCCCGATCCGAGCAGGCCGTGCGGGCTTCTACCCTTGAGGAGCCCGGTACAGGCGGCGCGCACGCCACCTAAAGTTGGGGATCGGCATGGAAACGTATGCGGACTGGTTGCGCGCGCGAGGCGACGACGAGCTTCGTGCGCTGCTGGCCGCGCGTCCAGAGCTGCTCGCCCCCGTCCCCGCGGACCTGACCGCCCTCGCCGCCCGCGCCGCCACGCCCGCCGCGATCTCCCGCGCCCTCGACCGCCTCGACCGCTTCACGCTCGCCGTCCTGGAGGGCCTGCTCGTCCTGTCGGCACCCGCCGGGCCGGACGCGCTCGCCGCCGCCGTGGGCGCCACGCCCGAGCAGGTCGCCGGCGCGCTCGGCACGCTTCGCCGGTACGGGCTGGCCTGGGGGGACGGGACGCCCAGCACCGCACCCGGCGTCCGGCAGGGCCTCCCGCACCCGGCGGGGCTCGGGCCGCCCGTCCAGGAGGTCTTCGCCGGATACCCCCCCGAGCGCCTCGCCGAACTGGTCAGCGACCTGGAGGGGCGGGAGCCGCGCGGGTTCGCGGACTCCGCACGGCTCCTGCGGCGGCTCGCCGAGCTGCTGGACGACCCCGCCCCGCTCATCGACGACGCCGGCCCGGAGGCGCGGGCCGCCCTCGACGCCCTCCTGTGGGGCCCGCCGTTCGGGCGGGTCGCCGACGCGCGCCGCCCCGTCCGGATCGGCACCGCCGCCACCCCGATCGAGCGGCTCCTCGCCCGGGGCCTCCTCGCCGCCGAGGACGACCGCACGGTCACCCTCCCCCGCGAGGTGGCGCTGCACCTGCGCGGCGGCCACCTGTTCCAGGACGTTCCGGCGGAACCGCCCCCGCTCGCGTCCGCACCGGGAGAGCCGCGCGGCGACGACATCGTGGTCCGGGCCGCGGCGGGCGAGGCGGCGAGCGCCGTCCGGCTCACCGAGGACCTGCTGGAGCGGTGGGGGCTGGAGCCGCCGCCCGTCCTGCGCAGCGGCGGCCTCGCCGTCCGCGACCTGCGCGCCGCCGCCACGCTCCTGGACGTCCCCGAGTGGCGGGCCGCGCTGCTCGTCGAGGTCGCGTACGCGGCCGGGCTGCTGACCCGCAGCGGCGACCTGGACGGCGAATGGCTGCCCACCCCCGCCTACGACCTGTGGCTCATGCGCGACACCGCCGGCCGCTGGACCGAGCTCGCGCGCGGCTGGCTGAAGTCCGACCGGGCCGCCGGGCTCGCGGGGGAACGCGACGACCGGGACCGGCTCATCAACGCGCTCAGCGAGGCGATGGTGCGCAGCAGCGCGCCGGCCACCCGCCGCGCCGCCCTGGAGATCCTCACGGACGCCGGGCGCGGCGTCGCCGTCACCGAGGACTCCCTCCGCGCCCGCCTCGCGTGGCTGCGGCCGCGCCGCGGCGGCCCGGCACGCGACCGGCTCCTCGGCTGGACGCTGCGCGAGGCCGCCGTCCTCGGCATCACCGGCTTCGGGGAGCTGGCCCCCTTCGCCCGCGACCTCCTCGCCGGCGACGACCCCGAACCCGCCCTGGAGAAGCACCTCCCCGCGCCCGTCGACGAGATCGTCATCCAGGCGGACCTGACCGCGATCGCGCCCGGCCCGCTGGTCACCGACCTCGCCCGCGAACTCGCCCTCGCCGCCGACGTCGAATCCACCGGCGGCGCCACCGTCTACCGGTTCACGCCCGAGTCGGTCCGCCGCGCCCTGGACGCCGGCCGGACCGCCGCCGACGTCACCGAGCTGCTGGCCCGGCACTCGGCGACCCCGCTCCCGCAGCCGCTCACCTACCTGATCGACGACGTCGCCCGCCGGCACGGCCACCTGCGCGTCGGCGCCCTCACGTCCTATGTGCGCACGGACGCGCCCACCACGCTCGACGAGATCCTCGCCGACCGGCGCTCGGACGCGCTGCGCCTGCACCGCCTCGCCCCGACCGTGCTCGCCTCCGCCCTCCAGCGCGCCGACCTGCTCGACGGGCTGCGCGCGATGGGCCTCGCCCCCGTCGCCGAGGCCCCCGGCGGCGGCGTGATCGTGACCCGCCCGGACGCGCAGCGCGCCGAACCACCGCCGACCGCCGAGATCGTCCGGCTGCGCCCGGAGGGGCGCACCGACGCCTCGATGGTGTCCGCCGCCGTCCGTGCCCTGCGGGCCGGCGACGCGGCGGCGCGGCACGGCGCCGAGCAGGCGCGGCGGCGAGCGGACGCCCCGTCCGGCGAACCGCCCCGCTCCCCCGCGATGGCCACCATCGAACGCCTCCGCGCCGCCGTCGAGCGCGGCGGGCGCGTCTGGATCGGCTACCTCGACCAGCAGGGCCAGGCGTCCAGCCGGATCGTGGAGCCCGTCCGCGTCGAGGGCGGCTTCCTCACCGGCTACGACGCCACCCGCGCCGCCGTCCACCGCTTCGCCCTCCACCGCATCACCGGCGTCTCCGAGCTCACCGACGACCCGGCCTCCTGACGTCCCGCGTCCCGCGCGAATGTGCGACCGCTTGCGGACGCGCGTGAACCCTGGTTCCGTCAGCAGAGTCGAACAGGTAGCGGTCCAAGGGCGAGAGGAGGCTGTCCGTGAGCGGATACGGAGGTAGCCCGCCCCCTGGCTGGCAGGACCCGTACGGGGGTTCGCCGGGCTGGGGCGGCGACCCGTACGGCGGCGCGTACGGACCGGGCGGGGCTCCCGGCTACGGCTACGGCCCTCCGGGCACGCCGACCAGGCCGGCGAGCAGCGCCTCGACCATCGCCGCCCTCGTCTGCAACATCGCCGGCGTGGTGCTGTGCTGCGGCATCCTGTCCATCCCCGGCGCCATCACGTCCGCGATCGCGATGAGCCGCGTCGAGACCGACCCCGAGTCGGCGCGGAAGCTGACCATCTGGAGCTGGGTCCTGTTCGGCCTCTCCTTCGTCATCGGCATCATCCTGATCATCATCTACATCGTCGCGGTGGTCATGGCCGAAAGCTACGACTCGGGGTATTAGCTGTGTTTATTGCAGTTCCCTTGGCGGTCGGGCCATAGAGGCCCTCTCTTCGGCGGGAACTGCGGTGCGATCGCTGCATCGCTCCGGCTCGCCTTGCGGCTCGCTTCGCGATCAGGTTTTTTGCTTCGCTCGAAACCTGCCTTCGGACTCGATCGCAGTGGTTTTGGTTGTTGCGGGTTGCGGTGGTGGCTTGCGTCAGCGCGAAAGGGACGGGGTGCGATGGGTGCATCGGTCCGGCTCGGTCTGGGGGCTCGCTTCGCGATCGGGTTTCTTGTTTCGCTCGTGACCTGCCTTCGGCGCGATCGCGGTGGTTCGGGTTGTCGCGGGGTGGCTGTGGTGGCTGATGTAGGTGGTCGGGTGGATGCGGCATAACTCCGCGGTGTGTCGTGTTGGAACTCCTGGTCTCGTTCGGTGGGGCGACTTGGCACCCTCGCTCGGGTAGCGTGCACGGGCGTACCCGACCGGAACGGGGCGCCGATCACCGAATCCCGACGGGGGCTCTCGCTTTGACCGACGGTCCGCTCATCGTCCAGTCCGACAAGACGCTGCTGCTGGAGGTCGACCACGACCTGGCCGACGCCTGCCGCAAGGAGATCGCCCCGTTCGCCGAGCTCGAACGGGCACCGGAGCACGTCCACACCTACCGGGTGACGCCGCTCGCCCTCTGGAACGCGCGCGCCGCCGGCCACGACGCCGAGCAGGTCGTCGACACGCTGCTCAGGTTCTCCCGGTATCCCGTCCCGCACGCCCTGCTGGTCGACGTCGCCGACACGATGGCCAGGTACGGGCGGCTGCGGCTGGAGAAGGACCCAGCGCACGGGCTCATCCTGTCGTCCGTCGACCGCTCGGTCCTGGAGGAGGTGCTGCGCGCCAAGAAGATCAAGGGAATGATCGGCGACCGGGTCGGCGAGGATGCCGTCGCCGTCCATCCGAGCGAGCGCGGCGCTCTCAAGCAGGCCCTGCTCAAGCTCGGCTGGCCCGCCGAGGATCTCGCCGGATACGTGGACGGCGAGGCCCACGCGATCTCCCTCGTCGAGGACGGCTGGGAACTGCGCTCCTATCAGCGGGACTCCGCCGAGGCGTTCTGGCACGGCGGCTCCGGCGTCGTCGTGCTCCCCTGCGGCGCCGGGAAGACCATCGTCGGCGCCGCCGCCATGGCACGCGCCGAGGCGACCACGCTGATCCTCGTCACCAACACCGTCTCCGCGCACCAGTGGAAGCAGGAGCTGCTCCGCCGCACGTCCCTGACCGAGGACGAGATCGGCGAGTACACCGGCACGAAGAAGGAGGTCCGTCCCGTCACGATCGCCACGTACCAGATCATGACTACGCGCCGGAAGGGCGCCTACGCGCACCTCGAACTCTTCGACGCCCGTGACTGGGGCCTGGTCGTGTACGACGAGGTGCACCTGCTTCCCGCGCCGATCTTCCGGATGACCGCCGACCTGCAGGCCCGCCGCCGCCTCGGTCTCACCGCCACCCTCGTCCGCGAGGACGGCCGTGAGGGGGACGTCTTCTCCCTCATCGGCCCCAAGCGCTACGACGCGCCCTGGAAGGACATGGAGGCCCAGGGCTGGATCGCGCCGGCCGACTGCGTCGAGGTGCGCGTGACCCTCACCGACTCCGAACGCCTCGCCTACGCGACCGCCGAGCCCGAGGAGCGCTACCGCTTCTGCGCCACCACCGACACCAAGACCAAGCTCATCCAGGCGCTGGTGGACCGGCACAGAGGCGAACCGACCCTCGTCATCGGCCAGTACATCGACCAGCTCGACGAACTCGGCACCCTTCTGGACGCACCGGTCATCAAGGGCGAGACCCGCGTCCGCGAACGGGAACGCCTCTTCGACTCGTTCCGCTCGGGTGAGATCGACGTGCTGGTCGTCTCCAAGGTCGCGAACTTCTCCATCGACCTTCCCGAGGCGTCCGTCGCCGTCCAGGTATCGGGCGCCTTCGGGTCCCGCCAGGAGGAGGCCCAGCGCTTGGGCCGCCTGCTGCGGCCCAAGGCCTCGGGCCACGGTGCCCGCTTCTACGCCGTCGTCGCCCGCGACACCCTCGACCAGGACTACGCCGCCCACCGCCAGCGCTTCCTGGCCGAACAGGGCTACGCCTACCGCATCGTCGACGCCGACACCGTCCTCGCCGGCGACGACATCTAAGCACGCCGTCACACGATGAAGGCCCCGCCGGGTGCAGGCGGAGCCTTGGGATCGTGGTCAGCCGAGATTCTGTTCACGGGTCTTGACGACGTTCACGAACGTCGTCCATTCGGCGGCGGTGAGGATCAGCACCGGTCCGTCCGGCGACTTGCTGTCCCGGACACCGATGCCGGACCGTAGCCCGGCCACCTCTACGCAGTTGCTCGCTCCGTTGCTGCGGGAACCCTTGCGCCAGGCGGCGCCACTCGCAGGACGACCCATCCAATCTCCTCCCTGAGATCGGGAATCTTTTACCCCCACTCACAGCGCATACCCAAAAAGGCGCTTTTCGGCTGCGCGAAAGCCGGATCGCCCCACGTCTCCACGTTCCGAAAATGCTCGTCAGGCGTCCGGTGACCACCGTCGGGGACGCTCACAGAGATGCGGCTTCCGACTCACACCGGGCATCGAGGCCGGGACCGACCGAGCGCCGAGCAGGTCACCGAACACCCTCGGCCTCGATGGCGGGTTCGTGCGGCGTCTCCTCCGCAGGAACCTGGTAGGCGAACGAGAAAGGGCCCCGCCATATCGGCGGGGCCCTTCCAGCAATATGAGTCCGGCGGTGTCCTACTCTCCCACACAGTCTCCCATGCAGTACCATCGGCGCTGAAGGGCTTAACTTCCGGGTTCGGAATGGGACCGGGTGTTTCCCCCTCGCCAAAACCACCGAACG
>NZ_SMKH01000177.1 GCF_004348515.1 Actinomadura sp. KC345
ATATTGAGTGGTGGAGGTGTGGAGTGGGGTCGTAGCGTGCGGGCGTGGTCGACTTGGTGGGGCTGCCTAAGGTGCATCTGCATGTTCATCTCGAGAGCACTGTGCGGTGGGGCACGCTGCGGGAGATCGGTGCCGCTAACGGGGTGGACGTTCCCGAGGACGGTGTTTCGTTCGGGAGTTTCGCGGCGTTCTTTGCTCAGAACGACCTCGTCCGGGCCTGTTTGCGCCGTCCTGGCGACTTCCGGAGGGTCGCCTACGAGTTCTGTGAGGACGAGGCCGCGCAGGGCACCCGATATGCCGAGGTGTCGTTCACGGCGGCCGGTCACGGCGAGCGCGTTGGCGACCTCGACATGCCGCTCGCGGCCGTCCTCGAGGGTCTGGAGGCCGGACAGGAGGCGTTCGGGATCGAATGCCGCCTCATCCTTGACCACTCCCGCCGCCGCTCCGTTGAGCGCGCCTGGCGGACGCTCGACCTCGCCCGCCGCCATGACGGCGTGGTCGCGATAGGGCTCGCCGGCGACGAGTCCCATCCCGGCGACCCTTTCAACGAGGTGTTCGCCGCCGCCCACGACGCGGGGCTGCACGTCGTCCACCATGCGGGGGAGGGCGAGGGGCCGGCCAGCATCCGGCAGGCGCTCGGTGCGGGCCGCACCGAGCGGCTCGGCCACGGCATCCGGATCCTGGACGACCCGGACCTCGTGGCCGAGGTGCGAGAGCGCAAGATCCCGCTCGAAGTGTGTCCGTCATCCAACGTCGCCCTGGGCTTCGCCCCCTCCCTCGACGACCACCCTCTTCCCCGTCTCCGCGACGAGGGCCTGATGGTGACCCTCAACACCGACATTCCCGCCCTGATCGACACCCCGCTCGCCACCGAGTACGCCCGCGTCCGAGATGCCTTCGGCTACGACGACACCGTCCTTGCCGACCTCGCCCACGGCGGTGTGGACGCCTCTTTCGCCGCCGCTAAGACCAAGACCCGCCTCCACGAGGAGATCAACAGGTGGCTGGCCGCGCCTTGAGGTTCGCTGCGCGCGACCGCGGGTCTGCTCGCCGCCGCGAACGCCAGGGAGCGTGATCGGCTCGGGCGGTCAGAGCTCGGTGAGAGGGCCGGCTCGGATTTCGCGTAGGAAGGGGTCGGCGTCGCCCTGCCATTGGGTGGGGGTGCGGACCACCGGGTGTACGGGGAGGCCCAGGCGAGCTGCCGTTTCTTGGGCGGCATCGTGGGCGGCGGCATGGGTGATCTCGCCGATGACCAGGACCTCGACGTCGATGGGCTGGTCGCCCGGGACGCCGTTGTAGCGCGCCGCCCAGGCACCGAACAGGTACAGGTCGCGGACGGCCCGCAAACGGCCGAACTCCTCCGCCGCGACCGCCGCGGGGCCGAACGTCAGCATCAGCAGACGGGTGAGCGGCTCGTACAGGGGGCTGTCGGGGTTCCGGCTCACCAGGCGGCCGGCCAGAGTGCGGCGGAGGGTGAGCAGGTCCGCCCGCGCCAGCCGTTCCACCTCGCGCATCACGGACGCCAGGTCGACGCGGAGCATCACGGCGAGGTCGAGCATCGACACCTCGCGGGCCGGGCCCAGGAGCAGGCGTGCCAGCAGCTCGCCCTGGAGGTTCGAGCGGAAGATCGGGAACGGCGCGGGAGCGCGGGCTCTCACGTCCCGGAGGAACGCCCGGGTGACGTGCGCGTATCCCGCCGGGCCGCCTCCCGCGCGCCGCCCGAACTCCGCCGCCGAACCGACCATATTCGATCGCATGTTCGAATACTATGCGCCGGGTACGACGAACTCCGCTCGAATCATGAGCTGTGGATAACTCTCGACCGGCTGGGCACCGGGCGCCGCCGTCCGGTTGGGGGGAGGCGTCTGCGAGCCGCTTCGGCGCCGTGAAGATGCCGGGCATGCGGAAGGGCCCGCGGCCGGTTCTCACTGGCCGCGGGCCCTTGCGCGGGACGTCAGTCCTTGTTGAAGTTGACCGCGCCCTCGATGGGCGGCGGGCTGTCGGGGACCGTGTCCGGCTTCGGGACGCCCTTGAAGGTGAACTTGGCGGTCTCCGCCGTGCCCTCCTTGTTCTCGGGGTCGAAGCCCTCGGTGCCGACGATCACGATCTGGCCGGGCTTGAGCTCGTTGAACAGGATCTTCTCGGACAGGTTGTCCTCGATCTCCCGCTGGATCGTGCGGCGCAGCGGCCGGGCGCCGAGGACGGGGTCGTAGCCCCGCAGCGCCAGCAGGTCCTTGGCCTCCTGCCGCAGCTCGATGCCCATGTCGCGGTCCTTCAGCCGCTCGTCCACCTTGGCGATCATCAGGTCGACGATCTGGATGATCTCCGCCGGGGTGAGCTGGTGGAAGACGACCGTGTCGTCGACACGGTTGAGGAACTCGGGACGGAAGTGCTGCTTGAGCTCCTCCGACACCTTCGCCTTCATCCGCTCGTACGAGCCCTGCTCGTCGTTCTGACGGGCGAAGCCCATCGAGACGCCCTTGGAGATGTCCTTGGACCCGAGGTTGGTCGTCATGATGATGACGGTGTTCTTGAAGTCCACGACACGGCCCTGAGCGTCGGTCAGGCGGCCGTCCTCCAGGATCTGCAGCAGCGAGTTGAAGATGTCCTGGTGGGCCTTCTCGATCTCGTCGAACAGGACGACCGAGAACGGCTTGCGGCGGACCTTCTCCGTCAGCTGGCCGCCCTCCTCGTACCCGACGTAGCCGGGCGGGGAGCCGAACAGCCGCGAGACGGTGTGCTTCTCCATGAACTCGGACATGTCGAGCTGGATCAGCGCGTCCTCGTCGCCGAACAGGAACTCCGCGAGCGTCTTGGACAGCTCGGTCTTACCGACACCGGACGGGCCGGCGAAGATGAACGAGCCGCCGGGACGCTTGGGGTCCTTCAGGCCGGCGCGGGTACGCCGGATCGACTGCGAGAGCGCCTTGATGGCGTCCTCCTGGCCGATGACCCGCTTGTGGAGCTCGTCCTCCATGTTCAGGAGGCGCGTGCTCTCCTCCTCGGTCAGCTTGAAGACCGGGATGCCGGTGGCGGTGGCGAGGACCTCGGCGATCAGCTCGTCGGTGACCTCGGCGACGACGTCCATGTCGCCGGCCTTCCACTCCTTCTCCCGCTGCGCCTTCTGGCCGAGCAGCTGCTTCTCGCTGTCGCGCAGCGCGGCGGCCTTCTCGAAGTCCTGCGCGTCGATCGCGGACTCCTTGTCGCGCCGCACGTCGGCGATCTTCTCGTCGTACTCGCGCAGGTCCGGCGGAGCGGTCATCCTGCGGATGCGCATCCGCGACCCGGCCTCGTCGATCAGGTCGATCGCCTTGTCGGGCAGGAACCGGTCGCTGATGTAGCGGTCGGCGAGCTGCGCCGCCGCGACCAGCGCGCTGTCGGTGATCGACACGCGGTGGTGCGCCTCGTAGCGGTCCCGCAGGCCCTTGAGGATCTCGATCGTGTGCGACAGCGACGGCTCGGCGACCTGGATCGGCTGGAAGCGGCGCTCCAGCGCGGCGTCCTTCTCCAGGTGCTTGCGGTACTCGTCCAGCGTGGTCGCGCCGATCGTCTGCAGCTCGCCGCGGGCCAGCATCGGCTTGAGGATGCTGGCGGCGTCGATCGCGCCCTCGGCGGCGCCCGCGCCGACGAGCGTGTGCAGCTCGTCGATGAACAGGATGATGTCGCCGCGGGTGCGGATCTCCTTCAGCACCTTCTTCAGGCGCTCCTCGAAGTCACCGCGGTACCGGGAGCCGGCGACCAGCGCACCCAGGTCGAGGGTGTAGAGCTGCTTGTCCTTCAGCGTCTCGGGCACCTCGCCCTTGACGATCTTCTGCGCGAGGCCCTCGACGACGGCGGTCTTGCCGACGCCGGGCTCGCCCACCAGGACGGGGTTGTTCTTGGTGCGGCGGGACAGCACCTGCATGACCCGCTCGATCTCCTTGTCCCGGCCGATGACCGGGTCGAGCTTGCCCTCGCGTGCGGCCTGGGTCAGGTTGCGGCCGAACTGGTCGAGCACAAGGGACGTCGACGGAGCCGACTCCGAGGGACCGCCGGAGGCGGCCGGCTCCTTGCCCTGGTAACCGTGCAGCAACTGGATGACCTGCTGGCGCACACGGTTCAGGTCGGCGCCGAGCTTCACGAGGACCTGGGCGGCGACGCCCTCGCCCTCACGGATCAACCCCAGCAGGATGTGCTCGGTGCCGATGTAGTTGTGGCCCAGCTGCAGCGCCTCGCGCAGTGACAGCTCAAGGACCTTCTTGGCACGCGGAGTGAACGGGATGTGGCCCGACGGCGCCTGCTGCCCCTGGCCGATGATCTCCTCGACCTGCTGGCGAACCGCTTCAAGGCTGATCCCCAGGCTCTCCAGAGCCTTGGCAGCGACACCCTCACCCTCGTGGATCAGACCCAGGAGGATGTGCTCGGTGCCGATGTAGTTGTGGTTGAGCATCCTGGCCTCTTCCTGAGCCAGGACGACAACGCGCCGCGCGCGGTCGGTGAACCTCTCGAACATCTCGTCGCTCCTCACAGAGCGGTTGGGCAGAGTCCGGAACGTCCGGAACTGTCCTTCCGCATGCTAGCCCGCCCCGAGGAGGCCACCCGGTGCACTCCCACCAGGAGACGTTCCCCAGCTAAGCGCTGTTCAGTCTCATCCAACTACCGTGCCGGTGCGTCATGTTCCCGCTACGCCCCAAGCGAACGGGGGCTTTTCGCAGGTCGGTCAAGGCGCGGGCCGAGAGTGGCGAATGGGGGTGGTGTTCCACCCGTGCGCCCTGCGTACCGCGCGCCGCGTACCGCCAACCGCCGGGTCGCTACGCCGAAAGCGAACGGCCCGTCCCGCGAAGGGAGACGGGCCGTGTGCGGTGAACCGGGTCAGTTGGCCGCCTCGTACTGCTCGATCACATGGGCGGGGATCCGGCCGCGCTCATTGACCTTGATGCCATTGTTCTTGGCCCAGGCGCGGATCTCAGCGCTGCGCTCGCGGCTGGAGGCGCCGCGCTGCCGGCGCTTGCGGGTGGACGTTCCCGCCTTGCGCGACTTCTCAACGAACGGCTGAAGAGAATCCCGCAGCTTCGCTGCGTTGGCGCCACTCAGGTCGATCTCGTAGGAGGCGCCGTCGATCGAGAACGCTACGGTCTCGTCCGCCTCGCCACCGTCGAGGTCGTCGAGGAGAAGCACCTGAACCTTCTGTGCCATGAGGACAGACCCTTTCGGCTTGAGCAAACTACATTCGGTCGACAAAGATATACCGGGAAGTCCGCTGATGACAATTCCGACACAGCCGTTGAAGCGGCAGTCTCGTGGAAGTCCCCTTCCCAGGGTGACCGGGCGTAATCAGCCTCGCCTGTTTCTGGCACGTCGCGGCGACACGGCGGGGTCACGGCGACCGCAGCGCGTGAGTTTTTCGCCGCCCGCGGGCCGCTGTGCGGTTTTCGAGCGTGACCGGCGTCACGGCGGACGTCGCTGACCTGGGCGGGCGCTCTCGCATTGACCCCCTGTTTGCGAGCGGCCCGGCTTTCGGACCGGCCGTCCGCCCGGAGTGCCGCCGCAGTAAAAGAGCCCGTGGCCGACCTTAACAGGCCGGGCTCACCTACACCGCCGCCAACGATTAACCCTGACGTAACGGCACTAACCACACCCGGGCCCGGGAATGCGGGGAAGCCGCGGAGCCCGGCATGGGCGGTGATCACCGCCCCCACCGGCGGATGTGGATGGATAACGGCCGGCAGGCCGACATCGAAAATCTGTTGCCTCCCGCGCCGGGGCGGGAAGTCCCCGGTCGCCATCCGCCCGCCGAACCCGTCGGCAGTCCGCCATCCTGAAAACGGGAGATTGCAGCCCAATCGCGACCGCCGGCGCCAGTTCTTCCGGCCCGCGTCCGACAGCCGTACCGGGCGCGCCTCCGGACGCCCATGGCACCGGGGTTGTGGAGCTAAAGGTCCCTTCCCGGCGAGACGGGATCTCACTCGGGAGTAAGTCCGGCGCCCTATGTGGCCGGATCCACGGGCGGAACGGCAACGGCCCGGGATGCACATCTCAAAGCGGAGGGCGCGTCCGGGACGCGGCACATACCGCGCCGATTCGAGGCCGTAACCGGAGCGAGCTGGCATTCGCCGCGCGGCGGCGGGGCCGTCCGAAACAGAGCGGGCGCCCACGCGAAAGCCGTCCGGGACGGGCGAGCGCTCTCCGCCCACGGGGACCGCGGACCGAGAGCGCTCTGGATCGACACCCTAGAGTGCGCCTCAAGGGGCCTGAGAGGACCTCAGAAGGCCGGGGAATCGGGCGGCGGCCGTTTTACCACGACCGTCCCCGCGAGCCTGTCGTGGAGGGCTTGGCGGCGCGAGCCCTCGTACAGCATCCCCGCGTTCGCGATCCAGAAGATGCCCGCCAGCCCCCCGAGAACGGGAATCGGCCGCACCGCGATCGGCAGCGAATAGACCGCGGCACGCAGAACGGCGCGCGGGACCCCCAACCGGCCGCCACCGCCGGCCTCCTCAGCGGCGGCGTGTTCACCGGCGGAGGACTCTTCGGCGGAGGTGGCCACGATCACTTCTATTCCGGCGAAGCGCTTGCCGAGCGTCCGGCCCCAGAGGGCGAGCTGGATCGACTCGTACAGCAGCAAGCAGCCACCCACGGCGGGCGGAGCGACGACGTCCACCATGGGCCCGGACACCAGCGCGCGTACGACGATGACGACGGGCAGGCCGACGACGAGCGTGTCGACGATGCGCGCCAGGAGACGCTGCCCCGGCTCGGCGAGCGGTGCCGCCATCCGGCCTTATCCCGCGTACTCGTCGTACTCGTGGTACTCGTCGTATCCGGCGCGCTCGTCGATGACGATCGTGCCGGAGAAGCGGTCGTGCAGTGCCTGGTGCAAGGGCTGGTCCCAGATCGCCCAGAGGTAGGCCATCAGGGCACCCGCCCAGACGAGGACCATCCCGTACGCGGCGTAATCCCACACCATCACCGCCAGGACGAGGAAGAAGAAGACGCCGATCTGGTAGGCGATGTGGGTGATTCCAGCGCGCCATATGGCCTGCGTCGTGGTCAGCGGCTCGCCCGCAGGACGCGCTTGGACGATGCCAAGGCCCATGACGCGCTTGCCGAGCGTCCGTCCCGACATCGCCAACTGGACGGCCTCATAGAGGAACGGCAGTACCGACAGGACGGCGAAGAGGGTGAAGATGATGGGCCAGTTCCACACACCCCCCTCGTCCTCGGTCTGGCTGCCCGGCTTGCCTAGGCCGAACGCACCGATCGTCACCGGGAGGACGAGCGCGAAGCCGAACACCGCGACGAGCGCGTTGTCCATGAGCCGGGCGGCCGCCCTGCGCGCGATCGGGGCGAGGCTCACTTCGCCGCTGTGGTGGCCGCCGTAGGAGCCGGCGTACTGGTCGTAGGGCGCCTCGTACGTCTCGTTGTACGCCGGCTGGTTCCCCCACTGCTGCTGGGGCGACTGCCACTGCTGCTGGGGTTGCTGCCCTTGGGGAGCTTGATACGGGGGCGGTGGGCCGTAGGAACCCTGGCCCTGCGGCTGCTGGTGGCGCCGCCGCCCGCGGTAGGGGGAATCGCTCATTGGGTCAGTCCTCCAGGCGAAGCAACATCCGGGTATTGCCCAACGTATTGGGCTTGACCCGATCGAGGTTCAAGAACTCTGCCACGCCTTCGTCGTAAGAGCCGAGAAGCTCCTCGTACACCTCTGGCGCCACTGGAGTCCCGAGGATCTGCTGGAAGCCGTGACGTGAGAAGAACTCCACTTCGAAGGTAAGGCAGAACACCCTCCGCACGCCGAGTTCCCGCGCGGTCTCCAGGAGGCGCGCGACGATGCGGTGCCCGATTCCGCGTCCGCCGTACCCCTTCTCGACGGCGACCGAGCGGACCTCGGCGAGGTCCTCCCACATCACGTGCAGGGCGCCGCAGCCGATGACGCCGTGCTGGACGTCCTCGGCGACCCAGAACTCCTGGACGTCCTCGTACAGCTTCACCGTGGTCTTCTTCAGCATGCGTCGCCCCGACCCGGCGTACAGATCGACCAGCCTGCGGATCACTTCAACGTCGGCGGTACGGGCACGCCGGATCACGACCTCCACAAACAGGCGAGATTATCGAACGCGCCCCCTTGCTCCCGCTAGGCGGCCCTCCTGCAAGGCCACCCCTTCGCGCAGGTGACTAGATAAAAGCGACTAGATAGACCCATGGTTCCGGGAAAAGTGAGCCAGAACACAGCGAAGCGCGGGCGCAGAAGCGAAACTCAAGCGCGACCTGCGTCTTCGCATGTTCTGGTTGGCATCCAATGCGGGGTCCGTTAGTGTCCTGCGCTGACGTCGGCCAACCGCAGGACGGAGGCCGAACCGCCGAGTCCCCGGGCCGCAACCAGCGCCCCGGAGGAGCCGGGGACCCACATTGGAGCGTTCGGGGGGTCGCCACTCGTCCGGCACCGTGAGGGATGAATGCGCGGCGGTGCGGAGCCGATCCGCGCGTACCGCGGACGGTCCGCTCCTAGCCCCGACCCGTCAGCCCACCCGGTAGGCGGACGAGGAGAGGAGAACCCGTGGAGCCATCGCGCCCTGCTCCCTTTACAGGATCCGCGCGTTTTGCAGGATCCGCGCGTTCACGCTTCCCGCACTCACCCCTGGGCGCCCGCACGACCCGCCCCCGCGGCCGAGCCCGACTCCGCGCCAGGGCCGCGACCGTCGCCGGCGCGCTCGTCGCCGTCTCCGTCGCGCCGCACACCATGCCCGTGGCCCACGCCGACCCCGAGCCGTCCACGAAGGAACTCCGGTCCAAGGCCCTCAAGCTCGCCGACGAGCTGGAGAAGCTCACCGAGCAGTACAACGGCATGAAGGTGAAGCTCGCCCAGTCCCAGCGCGCCGCCAAGGTCGCCGCCGACAACGCCGAGCGGCAGGAGAAGTCGCTCAGGAGCGTCCGCGAGAAGGTCAGCACCCTGGCCGCCAACAGCTATATGCAGGGCGGCACCGACCCCACGGTGTCGTTCGTCGCGTCCCAGAACCCGCAGTCCGTCCTGGACCAGGCCGCCACCCTCAACTACTTCGCCAAGCAGGACAGCACGAAGGTTCTCGCCCTCATGCAGGCCATGCAGGCCGCCGAACGCTCCCGCAAGTCCGCCGAGTCGCGCGCCACGCAGGTCAAGCAGCTGCGGTCACAGCTCGACGCGCAGCGCAAGAAGGTCGGCGAGACCTACGAGAAGGTCCGCGGCAAGCTCGTCAAGAGGGACCCCACCCAGCTCGCCAAGCTCCCCGTCGTCGGCACCGGCAAGGCCGCACAGGCGCTGCGGGCGGCGATGTCCAAGATCGGGCGCCCGTACGTGTGGGGCGCCGCAGGCCCGAGCAGCTTCGACTGTTCAGGCCTCACGATGTGGGCCTACAAGCAGGTCGGCATCAACCTGCCGCACTACACCGGCAGCCAGTGGAACGCCGGCACCCACGTGTCGCGGAGCCAACTCCAGCCTGGCGACCTCGTGTTCTTCTACTCCGACCTCCACCACATGGGCATGTACGTCGGCGACGACAAGATGCTCCACGCCCCGCGAACCGGCGACGTAGTGAGAATCGCCCCAATGGCCGGACGCCCCTTCGCAGGCGGCGTCCGAGTAGCCTGACCCGCCTCAGAAGGCAGAGGCTCCGACGTCAAATCACCGCTCCCAGCTTCATCTACCGCCATCAAGCCCTTGCCCACACCAGCCATCACCACAACACCCACTGCGAGCGCGCCCGAAGCCAGGCAGCGAGCAAGGCCAAACAAAATCCCCAGCGAGAACCAGGCCGAGCCGGAGCGACACAACACCCCAACCCCGCCAAGACAAAATCTTCTAGGCGCGCACCCGCCAGCACCCACGAACGCACCGACCCCAGCCACCACACCAACCCCGCAACAACCCAAACCACTGCGATCGCGTCCGAAGGCAGGTTGCGAGCGAAGCGAGAAACCTGATCGCGAAGCGAGCCGCAAGGCGAGTTCGGAGCGATGCAGCGATCGCACCGCAGTTCCCGTTGCAGGAGGGCCCCTGGGCCCGACGCCAAGGGAGCTGCAAGCAAGCACAGCAGCGATCGCACCGCGGTTCCCGTTGCAGGAGGGCCCCTGGGCCCGACGCCAAGGGAACTACAAACAAACACCGTCCGCGGCGGCACCGCCTACAGGGACCTACCTGTCAGGCTTTCGGCGCCGCCGCTGCGGGGTCGGACGGAGTTCTCATGAGTTCGCCACCTGGATTACTGGTGACGCTCGCCGTCCCCGGGCGAGCGTCGGGGGGTGTTACCGCTAGATGAGCTGCCTTCGGGCCGCCCACACCACGGCCTCGATAGGGGTGTTGACCTCCAGCCGGTCGCAGATCGTCCGCAACCGGCGACGCAAGGTCCGCGCGCTCAGCTCCAGCTTGCGTGCCGCCACATCGGCGGTGACACCGCTCGCGATCTGGGCGAGCAGCCGGATCTCCTCCTCGCTCAGCCCGAAATCGTCGGTGCCACGACGTGCGAGTGTGGCTGTTTCCACTCCGTCCTCCCTCGTCCGTGGTGATGACCGCGGGGATGCAGCCGTCCGCTGCACAGGCACGGGTCGGGCCTCTGTACGCGCGTTGGGTTGCCGGGTCCGGAGCCCTTCCGGACTAGATCATCGGGTTCCTTTTCTGTCTCGCGTGCTTGGCCGGAGGTGGCCGCCTGGCCGATTGGGGGGTCGTTCGGGGGAACTCCGGGTGACGATTCACTCGTTGGCCGGCCGAAGGAGACGGGAAAAGATCGCCAGCCATCCGCACCCGCCCCTTCTCGTCGGACTCGCCAGATCCTGTCTTGAACAAGATCGTGAATCGTTTCAAGCTACGCTTCGGCTCGGAACGCTAGGCGGCCGGATCCGGCCCGTCAAGCGCTGGTTCGGTGCAATGTGTGTGCGGAATATTCCGATGCGTGACCGGCGATTCGCCGGCACGCTGTGCAAAACGCCACTACCAGGGGAAACACTCCCGGAGCGGGACGAGGAGCGAGTTGCCACAGACCAGTATTCGTGAGGTCGCGAGGCGTGCTGGAGTCTCAGTTGGGACCGTTTCGAATGTCCTAAACCGGCCAGACCTCGTGGCCGAAGCCACCCGTGACCGTGTCCGAGCAGCGATCGAGGAGCTCGGATTCGTCCGAAACGAGTCCGCGCGGCGGCTCCGCCGGGGCCCGGAACGCACCGCGGGCGAGTTCGGCGACCAGCCGCGCCGTGCGTTCGGCGTCGTCGTCGAGGACCTCACCAACCCGTACGCGACCGGCGTCGTCCGGGGGGCGGAGGCGGCGCTCAACGCGGCCGGCCACGACGCCCTCTGGCTCTCCAGCGACTACTCCGCCGCCAAGGAGAGGCGCTCGCTGGAACTCCTGGAAGACCAGCGCGCGGCCGGCGTCCTGATCATCCCGGTCAAGCTTTCCTCCCGCGACGTCTCCCGGCTCCGCGCGGCAGGGATGAGCGTCGTGCTGATCGACCGGGACGCGTCCGACGGCTGCTCCGCCCAGGTCGACCACGTCGCGGGCGGGGAGATCGCCGCCGCGTACCTGCTCGGCATCGGCCGCGAGCGGATCGCCTTCGTCACCGGGGTTCCGGAGCCGGAGCCCTGCGTCGAACGCCGCGACGGCGCCGCCCGCACGATCGTGGAGGCCGGTTTCGGAAAGCCCGTAACCCTCGTCCAAGAGGCGATGAGCCCCGGCGAGGGGCAGGCCGCGGCACACCAGATCCTGAAGATGACACCGCGGCCCGACGGCGTGTTCTGCGCCAACGACCTGCTGGCCATCGGCCTGATCAACGAACTCACCCGGCTTGGCGTCGGCGTCCCCGGCGACATCGCCGTGATCGGCTACGACGACATCGAGCTCGCCGCGAGCGCCGCCGTCCCGCTGACCACCATCCGGCAGCCCCGCCGCGAACTCGGCTGGGAGGCCGCCGAACTCGCCATGGCCGAGATAGGCGAGGGCAAGTCACACCAGCACCGCCAGGTGGTGCTGCGACCCGATCTCGTGATCCGAGAAAGCGCTTAGCGGAGCGCCCGGCGAGCGCGCTCCACCGGGGCGCTCCCGTGCCGTCCGCGCTCCGCCAAGAGTCCTCAGCGACCCGCGCGGGCGGTCACTGTTCGGGCTTGACCAGCGGGAACAGGATCGTCTCGCGGATGCCCTTGCCGGTGAACGCCATGATCATGCGGTCGATGCCGGCGCCCATCCCGCCCGTCGGCGGCATCGCGTACTCCAGGGCGCGCAGGAAGTCCTCGTCCAGTTGCATGGCCTCGGGATCGCCGCCCGCGGCGAGCAGTGACTGCTCGGTCAGACGCCGGCGCTGCTCGATCGGGTCGACCAGCTCGGAGTAGGCGGTGCCCAGCTCCGCCCCGAAACCGATGAGGTCCCACTTCTCGGTGAGCAGCGGCTCCTCGCGGTGCTGGCGGGTCAGCGGGGACGTCTCGACCGGGTAGTCCATGACGAACGTGGGCTGGACGAGGGTGTGCTCGATCAGCTCCTCGAACAGCTCCTGGACGAGCTTGCCCTGCCCCCACTTGGAGTCCCAGGAGACGCCCCGGGCGTCCGCGAGTTTACGGACGTCCTCAATGGGCGTGTGCGGGGTGATCTCCTCGCCGAGCGCCTGCGACACCGACCCGTACAGCGTGATCCGCGGCCACTCCGCCAGGCCGAGGTCGATCTCGACGCCGTCATGGACGACCACGGTGGTGCCGAGCGCGGCGATGACCGCCCTCTGGTACATCCGCTGGGTCAGGTCGGCCATGTCGTTGTAGTCGAGGTACGTCCCGTAGGCCTCCACCATCGTGAACTCGGGGTTGTGCGTGGAGTCCGCGCCCTCGTTCCGGAAGTTCCGGTTGACCTCGAAGACCTTGTCGATGCCGCCGACGACCAGCCGCTTCAGGTACAGCTCGATCGCGATGCGCAGGTAGAGGTCCATGCCGTAGGCGTTGATGTGCGTCTTGAACGGACGCGCCGCCGCGCCGCCGTGGATGGGCTGCAGCATCGGCGTCTCGACCTCGAGGTAGCCCTCGTCGTGCCAGAAGTCCCTGACCGCGCGGACGGTGGCGCTGCGGATCCGCGCCATCTCGCGGGCCTCGTCGTTGACGATGAGGTCGACGTACCGCTGGCGGACCCGCGCCTCCGGGTCGGTCAGCCCCGCGTGCTTCTCCGGCAGCGGGCGCAGGCACTTCGACGTGATCGCGAACCGGTCGGCCATGATCGACAGCTCGCCGCGGCGGGACGTGATGACCTCGCCGTCGACGCCCACGTGGTCGCCGAGGTCGACCTCCCGCTTCCAGAAGTCGAGCTGCTCCTGCCCGACCTTGGCCAGCGAGAGCATGATCTGGATCTCGCCGCCGCCGTCCCGGACGGTCGCGAAGCACAGCTTCCCGGTGTTGCGGACCAGCATGACGCGTCCGGCGACGCCGACCTTCTCGCCCGTCTCGGTGCCCGGCTCCAAATCCGGGTGTTTCTCGCGGATCTCAGCGATCGTCGCCGTCCGCGGAAAGGTCACCGGGTAGGGATCGATTCCGCTCTCGCGGAGCCGGTCGAGCTTCTCCCGGCGCACGCGCATCTGCTCCGGGAGCTCGTCGAAGATCTCGTCAGTCACGTCCCCCAGCCTATTGCGATCGCCGCAGCGCTCCGACTCGCCTGGAGGCTCGCTGCGCGATCGGTTTCTCGCGGGCTCGAATCCGGCTTCGCCCGCGATCGCAACGCCCGAGGTCACCATGTGGCCGAGGCGTCGGCCGGTGCGGTCGTGCGTGCTCGGGCTATGGGGTGTTGCGCTCGTAGATGAGGCGGAGGCCGATCAGGGTGAGCCACGGCTCGAACACGTCGATGCTGCGGGACTCCTCCAGGACGAGGGGCGCCAGGCCGCCGGTGGCGATGATCGTGATCTCGTCGGGGTCCTCGGAGAGCTCCTCGGACATGCGCTCGACGATTCCGTCCACCTGCCCCGCGAACCCGAAGATGATCCCGGACTGGAGCGCCTCGACGGTGTTCTTGGCGACCACGCTGCGCGGCCTGACCAGCTCGATCTTGTGCAGCTGGGCGCCGCGCGAGGACAGCGCGTCTATCGAGATCTCGATGCCCGGCGCGATCGCGCCGCCCACGTACTCGCCCTTGGCGGACACGGCGTCGAAGGTGGTGGCGGTGCCGAAGTCGACGACGATCGCCGGGCCGCCGTGGGTGTGGACGGCGGCCAGCGCGTTCACGATGCGGTCGGCGCCGACCTCCTTCGGGTTGTCCATCCGGACGGGAACCCCGGTCTTGACGCCCGGTTCCACGATCACCGCGGGCACGTCGCCGTAGTAGCGGCGGCACATCTCCCGCATCTCGTGCAGGACGGACGGGACCGTGGAGCACAGCGCGATACCGCTGATGTCGGTCTCGGCCAGCAGCGGGCTCTGCTGGACGAGGCCCTGCAGAACCACCGCGATCTCGTCGGCGGTCCGCCGCGGATCGGTGTTGATCCTCCAGTGCTCGATCACCTCCTCGCCCTCGAAAAGGCCGAGGACGGTCTGGGTGTTACCGACGTCAATGGTGAGCAGCATCAGGTCCCCGCTGGTCAGGTGAAGTCAAGGCCGATGTCGAAGACACGCGCCGAGTGCGTCAGCGCACCGACGGCAAGGTAGTCCACCCCGGTCACAGCGACGTCTCGAGCCCGCTCCAGGGTAAGGCCCCCGCTGGCTTCAAGCTCCGCCCGCCCCTTAACGAGCGACACCGCCTCCGCCATCTGGGCGTCGGTCATGTTGTCGAGCAGGATGCTAGTGGCGCCGACCGCGACGGCTTCCTCGACCTGTGCGAGGGTGTCGCACTCCACCTGGACGTGCAGGGACGGGTACACGGCGCGGATCGCCTCGTACGCCTTGGCGATGCTTCCGGCCGCCGCGACGTGGTTGTCCTTGATGAGCGCGGCGTCGTACAGGCCCATCCTGTGGTTGACGCCTCCGCCGCAGTGCACGGCGTACTTCTGCAGGGCGCGTAGGCCGGGGAGGGTCTTACGCGTGTCACGGACCTTGGCCTTCGTGCCGGACATGGCGTCCGCCCACATCCGGGTGGCCGTCGCGATCCCGGACAGGTGAGTGAGCAGGTTCAGGGCCGTCCGTTCCGCACGCAGGACGGCCCGGGTCCGCCCGCCGACCTCGATGAGGACCTGCCCTGGGTGCACGCGTTCCCCGTCGTCGACCCTGGCCGTGTACGCCACGTCCAGGGCGTCGAAGACGGCGCAGGCCACCGGGATCCCCGCGACGACGCCCTCGTCGCGTGCGGTCAGATACCCGGTCGAGGTCTCCTCCGGTGCGAAGATCGGCATGCTGGTGACGTCGACCTCGCCGTCCTCGGCCAGTGCCGCGTGGACGAGGTTATCCACAGCCTGTGGATCGAGCCCGGCGGCGCGTAGCGTCTGCGACAGTTCAGGGGTCATGAACGGTTTCCTTCCAGAGGTTCGTAGCTGGTCGTCAGGACGTTCCCCGCCAGCCGCGTCACAAGATGACCACGCCACGCGCCGTCCGCGCGCTCGGGGAAGTCCTCACGCCAGTGACTCCCGCGCGTCTCCTCCCGCCGCCGCGCCGCCGCCACGATCGCGGACGCGACGGTGTGCAGGTTGGTGGCCTCCCAAGCCTCCACGCCCGGCTCCACCCCGCCCCGCGGCAGGGAGGCCAGCTCACGCCCAGCGACCTCCAACCCTGCCGCCCCACGCAACACACCCGCGTAGGCCGTCATGATCCGCTGAACCT
>NZ_SMKH01000178.1 GCF_004348515.1 Actinomadura sp. KC345
TCAGTGAGCTGGCGACGAACGCGATCGTGCACGCGTCACGCGATGGGGACGTGGTGGTCGTCCGGGCCTACCGGCGGGACGACGGGATCGCCGTCGTCGAGACCTGGGATCGGTCCGACGTGGTGCCGGTCGTTCAGGTCGCTGATCAGGCGGCTGAGAGCGGGCGGGGGCTCTTTCTCATGGAGGCGCTCGTCCGGCGGTGGGGGACCAGGCCGCTGAATGAAGGCGGGAAAGTCGTCTGGGCCGAGATCGAGCCGGTGCCCGCGTGAACGAAAGAGTTCTGCTGCTGTTCCTGCGGCGAATCTTTCCGGAATGGTCGATCCTGTTGGACCAGGACGGGACCTGGCAGGTCAGCGGGCACGTTCGGGTGTCGGCCTCGTCCATTGACGGGGTGCTGGACGTGCTCGCCGTGGTCGAACCCGAGGCGGAGGACCGGGTGCGCCGATTCTTTCGCTGAGTTCTCTCCTCAGCCCGCGCTCTACCGATGCCGCTGGGAAGTTCAAGCCATTTCGCCGAGGCGTCGGCGGACCATTTCCTTGATGTCCTGGGGCAGGGCTTCTGCGGCCGGGAGGCTGGGCAGCAGCTCGGGCTCTCGGGTCACGGCGCGGAAGGCGAGGGCGACGGTCACCTCGTGGTCGGGGCGGTCCACGATCTCGATGGCGTCCCCGGCGCGTATCCGGCCTTCTGCGATGACACGGAGATAGGCGCCCGGCCGGGCCGCTTCGGTGAACCTCTTGACCCAGCCGGTCTCCTCCAGCCAGCCCTGGAACGTCCCGCAGGGGACTCGGAAACCGGAGACCTCCAGGACCACGTCCCTGCCCACGCGCCAGTGTTCGCCGATCAGCGCTTCATTGACGGCCAGTCCCCTCGTGGTGAGGTTCTCCCCGAAGACACCGTTGCGCAGCGTCCTGCTCAACTCGGCCTCCCACGCGTCCAGGTCCTCGCGGGCATAGGCATAGACGGCCTGGTCGGCGCCGCCGTGGTGCTTGACCTCGTAGACGCGGTCACCGGCGAGACCGACCGCGCCGTCGCCTCGGGGGCCGGGGGCGGTCACCATCACCGGCCCGTCCACCGGCTGCTTGTCGATCCCCGTCAGAGCCGAGGCTTTCCGAGGGTTGGGGCGCGGCTTACCGACGTTGACTGAAAGAAGCCTCATGTACGGTCGCCGTCCCTCTCGTCGCGGCGGTCACCCGGCATGGCGTGATGCGGTGCGGGCGCGCAGGTGCTCGGTTTGTGCGGCGAGGTCGCGGCGCACGTGGGTGAGGGCGGCTATCCGTTCGTCGAGGGTGCGGAGCCGCCGCTCGTAGACCTCCAGAGCCGGTGCGCACGGTGACGATTCCAGATCGGGGCTGGCCAGGCAGGACCCGAACTCCCGGACGTCCGCGACGGACAGGCCCGCCCCTAGCAGGTGGCGCAGATTGTTCACGAGCTGGACGGCCGCCTCGTCGTAGCGGCGGTAGCCGTTGCGGTCGCGGCGGGAGGTCAGCAGTCCGCGCTGCTCGTAGTAGCGCAGCGAGCGGGGGCTGGCACCGGTGCGCCTGGCGAGTTCACCGATGCGCATCTCGGGGTCGGCGCGGTCATCGGGGATCATTGCGCCAGTGTGCCGCGTTCCGGCGCAGGAGTCATCGCCCGGACGAGGGACCAGGGTGGACGCGCTCCAGGACGATGACCGGTATCGCTCTTCCGGCGGCCGATTCGAAGTCGGCGAACGCGGGCATGACGGCGGCCTGCTCGGCCCAGATCCGCTCGCGTTCCGGCCCCTCGGCGAGCCGTGCCCGGACCTCGATCCTTTCCGTGCCGGTCTCGACCGCGGCCTGCGGATTCGCCATCAGGTTGCGGTACCACGCCGGGTGGCGCGGGCTGCCCCCGTAGCTCGCGAAGACGGCGAAGCCATCGCCGACCGGCCGGTACACCAGCGGGCTGATCCGTCCGCGTCCCGACTTGGCGCCGGTGTGGTGCACCAGGATGATCGGTACACCCTCGCCCGCGCCGAAGGACGGGAGCCGGGGCGGGACGGGACGGCCCTCGGCGAGGTCGTCGTCCGTGCTCCAGTTCACGCGACCGGCGTTCGCCCGGAACTCGGCGATGATCTTCTCGTTCCAGTCGTTGATTTCAGCGGCCATGGCCCGCACGCTAAGACCTTGTCACTAGCGTCAAGGTCAAGTGTGGTGAGACTGCTGGCGCCCTTGCCGTCCGGGAGGCCGACCGTTGACGGACGGCACTGGGTGATCGGGCGACGCTCGCCGAGGGTGCCGGGGCGGCTACTTCGCCAGCAGTTCGAACAGGCTTGAGAAGCCCTGGTCGCCGTGGCCTTCGGCGATTCTCCGGTCCATGAGCTCCTTGACCTCTCGCATTCGGACGGCGTCCACGCCGAGGGAATCGCGGTGGCTGATCATGTCGTCCATGAGTGCGGCCTGGACGTTCAGCGAACCGAGGTCCGGTCCGTGGTCGCCGTTCTTGACCGCCTTGCCCATCGAGGCCAGCAGGGGAGGGTGGACGGCGATCGAGTCGGCGATTCGCCCGGCGAACTCCGCCACGTCGACCCCTTCCGCCTGAACCAGCTTCAGCGTGTGCAGAAAGCCGATCAGCAGTTCGTAGGAGACCGCGACCTGGGCCATGAACTCCACGGCGGCCAGGCCCGCGTCCTCGCCGTGGTAGGAGATGGTGCCCAGTTCCCGCAGCACCGGCTCGTGGGCTTGGAACGCGTCGCGGGAACCGCTGAACGGGAACATGATGTTCGGCGTCCCCACATACGGCGGGTCTCCCATGATCTTGCCGTCGAGGTACGCGGCGCCCTGCTCGTGCGCCCAGCGCTCGTTCGCCCGGCCCTGGGCGGGCGAGCCGCTCGTGAGGTTCACCAGCACCTTGCCCGCGACCGCTCCGTCCAGCGAGCCCAGCACCTCGTCGACCGCTGGGCCGTCGAGAAGGCAGACCACGACGAGCGTGTTCGCCGCCACCGCCTCCGCGGCCGTCGCGGCGGCCGTGGCGCCGGACTCGACCAGCGGTGCGCTCCTGCTCGCGGTCCGGTTCCAGACCGTTGTGGGATGTCCGCGTTCGACGAACACCTGGGCGATCGCGGATCCCATGTCACCGAGACCGAGCACGGTGACCCCGCCGTTGTCTGTCGTCATGACGCTCCTCATTCCGTACCGGACGAACTACCGGTTCCTTGGAACGCTAGAAGCTCAACCGCGCTTGAGATCAAGCGTGAAGGTCACCACGGCCTCCAATGACGAGAGGCCCGCTCGGCGATGCGAGCGGGCCTCTCTCCTCGGCTGTCAGTGCGGGTTCTGGTACGGGCCCGGAGGCGGGCCGGGCGGACTGGGCGGACTGGGCGGACTGGGCGGGCCGGAGGGCGGCGGCGGGCCGGCGTGCGGGCCCGGACCTGGGGAGGGCCCGTTCGCCGGTGGTCCCTGTGGCGCGCTCCGCCTGCGGGTGCGCAGGAGCAGGAGGACCGTGCCGACCGCGATCAGGATCAGCAGGGGGCCTCCGCCCCAGACGAGCGGGCCGGAGCCGGAGACCAGCGAGACGATGCCGCCGTCCTCGTCCTCTTCGTCCTTCTCGCCGTTCTTGGGGGCGGCTCCGCCCGGGGCCTGCCCCGGGCCCGCGTCGGGCAGTTCGGCGCCGCCCGCGTACTGCGGACCCGGCTCGGGATCGCCGACCAGGGACACGCCCAGGGTCACCGGACTGTCGATGGGCCTGTCGCCGACGGCGGAGGCGGACACGGTCAGGTAGTACCAGCCGGGCAGCATGTCGGCGGGTTCGCCGCCGCTGTCACGGTTGGTGTAGCGGACCGGCCTGGTCGCGAGCGCCGGGTCGTTCTCGGGGACCTTGAACGCCTCACTGCTCGTCGAGCCGTGGTCCCAGGAGATCTCTTCCCTGAGCGGGCTGTAGAGCCCGATCTTGAAGCCGCGGTACTCGTCCGCGCCTTCCCCGACCTGCAGCCGGTAGGCCAGTCCCTGGCCCCAGCCGACCCGGACCCGGTAGAAGACCGTCTCGTTCGTCCTGATCGTGTCGCTGAAGTGGCCGGCGCCGGGCAGCGCGGTGGCGGAGGAGAACGAGCCGGCACCGACCACGGGCTTCACCTGCCCGCCGGGCTCGGTGAAGGCCACCTCCTCCCCGGCCGCCGGGCCGGGCGAGCCGGTGACCGGGGGCTCGCGCTGGAAGAGCAGCTCAAGCGGGGCCGGGGCGCGGGCGTCGCTGCGCTCACCGCGTTCGACGCGGACGCTGAACCTGCCCGGCTGCTCGCAGATCTCGTCGGCTTCGCCCTGCCCTTGCGCGGGCACGTGCCAGTTGCGGACGGCGGTGGAGACCGTGCTGCTGCCGCTCTTGACGTCGTGGGAGTAGAGGTCGCCGCAGCGGGTGCCGTCGGAGGCGAAGTGCTGCACCTTGAGGACCTCGACACCGCTGTCGACGCCGAACGACATCACGGCGGAGGCGTAGGCGGTGTGGCCCGCAGGGACGTCGAGCGTGTAGTACTTGGCCTCGCCCGCGTTGATCTGGTCGAGGTAGGCGCCCGGCTTCACCTCGGGCGCCCCCTGTGCCTGCGGGGTCCCGGTGATCGGGGTCCCTGCGGGCTCGTAGGTGCGCAGGGCGCGCTGGCCCATCCGGCCCAGCTCGCGCTCCAGTTCGTTGGAGTCCGGTGCGTCGGCGTAGGTGCCGCCGGTGGCCTGGGCGATGCAGGTCAGCTGCTGCTTGGTCGTGCCGTCGACGTCGAAGCCGACGGTGTGGACGCGCATGTCGACGCCCTGCTCGGCGAGCTCCTTGGCGACCGCGCACGGCTCGGGCGGGGCGCAGGTGTCCTCGCCGTCGGAGACCAGGACGATCGACCGCGGGCCTTCCTTGGGCAGTGCGTCCGCCGCCGTGCGCAGCGCCTGCCCGATGGGGGTGTAGCCGCGCGGCCTGATCCCGTCGGTGGCGCGCAGCAGGCCGGCGCGGTCGGTGCCGACCGGCTGGGCGACCTCGACGTCCTTGCAGCCCGCGGCCTTCTCCGCCGGGGAGTTGCCGGTGCCGGTGCCGTACGTGGTGAGCCCGAGCTGCGCGCCCTGCGGGGCGCCGTTCACGAGCCCGCGGACGGCGCGCTTGGCGGCGTCCATCTTCACCTCGCCGCCGGATCGCGCGGTCATCGAGCCCGACGCGTCCATGACGAGCATGACCGGGGCGAGCTTCTCCGGTGCCTGCGGCGGGGCGGGTGCGGCCGTGGCGGGTGGCGCGAGCGCCATGACGAGTGCGAGCGACAGGGCGCCGCAGAGCGCGGCCCGTACGGCCTTCCATCGCCCCGTCGCTCCGCCCGCCGACCGGGGAGCTTTTTGCATCCGCGAACCCTCCATCTGAGGTTGGCTACCTGGTACACCGTATCGGCGTTTCGATTTGCAATCAACAGATTTGCATAAAGAAATCCTGGCGGCGGCGGGAGTCCTGTCCGGCGTGATGCCGCCCATGGCCGGTGTGAGCTGCGACGCGCCGGCCAGGGGCCTGTTTTGCCCTGACTTGACCGGGTAAAGCGGCGCCGTACGCGAGCAAACGACGAGGTGGACAGGACATGAGCTTCCGGACGGGACTGGCGGCCGGCGCCGGTGGAGCCCTGGCCGTGCTGTCCGTACGGCACCTGGGACGCCGGGCGCTGGGCGGTGTCGTCCAGCGGCTCGAGAAGCGGCTGGAGCGCGCCGTCCGGGACCTTACGGCCAAGGCAGAGCAGGGAGGTCCGCTCGTCAAGGCCGCTCTGGCCGGGGCCAAGGCGCTGTACGAGGGCAAGTCCCCGTTCCGCGCGCTGCTGAGCTTCGGCTGGACGGCACTGAAGGAGACCCTCGCCCGCATCTTCGGGCGTGGACGGAGGGGGAAGCCGACCAACATCGTCGAACAGACCGACATCGGTGCGCCGCGCCGTCTCGTCTACGACCAGTGGACGCTCTTCCAGGAGTACCCGTCCTTCATGAAGAACGTCGAGAGCGTCGACCAGGCGGACGAGACCAAGCTGAACTGGAAGGCGAAGATCTTCTGGTCGCGCCGGACGTGGGAGTCCACGATCACCGAGCAGGTCCCCGACCGGCACATCGTGTGGCGGTCCAAGGGGCCGAAGGGCCATGTGGACGGGACGGTCAGCTTCCACGAGCCGGCCCCGAACCTGACCCGCGTCCTGCTCGTCCTGGAGTACCACCCCGTCGGACTCTTCGAGCGGACCGGCAACCTCTGGCGCGCGCAGGGCCGCCGGGCCCGCCTCGAACTCAAGCACTTCAGCCGTCACGTGATGATGCGGTCGCTCACCCGCCCCGACGAGATCGAGGGCTGGCGCGGCGAGATCCGTGACGGCGAAATCGTCACAACCCCCAAGTGAGGTACATGATGAAACGCGGAAACCCGGTCGGGCGGTTGCCCGTCGGAGCACTCACCAAACGGCTGCCGGGCGGCCGCAGCAAGCGGATGCCCGGCCTCGGCGCCGTCACCAAGAGCCTGCCCGGCGGGCGGGCCGTCGGCACGGCCGGTGGCGTCCTGCTCGGCGCGGGCGCGGCCGCCGCGGCCGGCAAGGCGCTCACCGGGCGCAAGGGCGCGCAGGGCTCGTCCAACCCGGAGGAGCCGGAGCAGAAGCAGAGCCAGAAGCAGAAGCAGAGCCAGAAGGACGCTCCCGAGAAGAGCGAGGCCGAGAGCGCCGAGCAGCCCGACGAGCAGGCCGCCGAGAAGAACGGCCAGGGCGTGTTCGGGCGTGTCAAGGACACCGTCACCGGCGCCATCCCGGGCGTCGGCAAGGAAGGCGGCGAGGAAGGCGACTCCGGCAAGGGCGGCGGCTCGGGCGGCGGTGGCAAGAAGGTCAAGGTCATCAACATCGTCGAGCACATCGACATCGGTGCGCCGCGCCGCCTGGTCTACGACCAGTGGACGCAGTTCCAGGATTACCCGTCCTTCATGAAGAAGGTCATCAGCGTCGACCAGGCCGACGAGACCAAGCTGAACTGGCAGGCCAAGATCTTCTGGTCCAAGCGGACCTGGGAGGCCACGATCATCGAGCAGGTCCCGGACGAGCACATCGTGTGGCGGTCCAAGGGCTCCAAGGGGCACGTGGACGGGACGGTCAGCTTCCACGAGCTCTCGCCGAACCTGACCCGCGTGCTGCTCGTCCTGGAGTACCACCCGCAGGGCCTCTTCGAGCGGACCGGGAACATCTGGCGCGCGCAGGGCCGCCGTGTCCGGCTGGAGTTCAAGCACTTCCGCCGGTACGTGATGACGCAGTCGCTCGCCGACCCCGACGAGGTCGAGGGCTGGCGCGGCGAGATCCGCGACAGCGAGGTCGTCAGGACGCACGAGGACGCGCTGGACGAGGAGGAGCGCGACCGCAAGGAGGACGCGCGAAACGCCAAGGGCACCAAGAGCGCCAAGGAGACCAAGGGCTCCAAGGAGACCAAGGGCGAGCAGTCCGAGGAGGAGTACGAGGCCGCCCGCTGACCCGGACCGGTGGGGGCGCCCGGTCAGCGGATCAGGCGCGCCAGCTCGACGCGCGAGCGGATCCCCAGGCGGGTGAAGACGTTGCGGAGATGGTGGTCGATGGTCCGCGGGCTGAGCAGCAGCCGCGCCGCGATCTCGCGGTTGGTGGCGCCCTCGGCCGCCATGCGGGCGATGTTGGCCTGCTGGGCGGTCAGCCCGGCGAGGCCGTTCGCGGTGCGCGTCGCCGTCGCGGTGCCCGGTCCGCCGCCGTCCGTCCCGGTCTCGCGTACACCGGCCGGCGGGGCCGGTTCGGCGGCGGGCGGCGGCGCGATCGTCTCCCCGGCGGCGCGCAGTTCCGCGCGGGCCCGGACGGTCCACGGGACGGCGTCGTAGCGCTCGAAGATCCGCAGCGCGGCGCGCAGGTGCTCGCGGGCGGCGCGGGGGCGGCGGCCGCGCCGGAGCCGGTGCCCGAACAGCAGCTCGGTCCGGGCCAGGTCGAACACGGCGCCGGCGGCCTCGTGGAGGCGGAGCGCCTCGGCGAAGTGCTCGGCCGCCTCGGCGTCGCAGTCGGCCAGCAGCGCCAGGCAGCGCCGCGCGAGCGCCGACCGGGCGGGGGCGCGCGAGGTCCCGTCCGTCCAGCGGCGGTAGTGCTCGAACGCCCGGACGGCCTGGTCGCGCTCGCCGCCCAGGACCAGGGCCTCGACCAGGTGCGGGACGGCCGGCAGCCGCGCCGGCGGATGGGCGGGCCCGGCGCCGCCGGGCAGGCTGAGGCGCGCGGCCGCGTCGGCGGGACGGTCCGCGGCGAGGTCCAGGCACGCGGCCGCCCAGGAGCCGAAGGCGGCGGCGCGGGTGAGCCCGCGCCGGCCGGCGGCGCCGGTGAGCGGCTCCAGGTGCCCCCGCGCGGTGTTCTCGTCGCCGTTGAAGGACGCGGTGAGCGCGAGCGTGGCGAGCTGCTCGGCCGCGTGCCCGTGCAGCCGGGTCGCGCGGGCGAGGCGCAGCCCGTCGTGGCAGGCGGCGATGGGGGACGGCGGATGCCCGAGAAGCGCCTCGCAGCGTCCGGCCACCACCAGCGCGAACGACTCCAGGGGCGCGTTCCCGGTCCGGCGGGCGGACGCGACGGCCCCCGCGGCGAGCGTCCGGGCGGCGGGCGCGTCGCCGAGCACGAACGCCGAGAGCGCGGCCCACGCCTGCGCGGCCGGGTCGGTGACCTCCGCGCCGAGCAGGACGGAGCGTCCGAGCCGCTGAGCCGCCTCCGCGTAGCGGCCTCGGATCGTGGCGGCCATCCCGGCGAGGTGGGTGAGCATCAGCTCGGTGCGCGGTCCCGTCCCGTCGCGGGGCAGCGTCGCGGCACGGCCGGCGATCTCCAGGTAGGCGTCGTGGTCGCCGGCCGCGTCGGCGGCCTCGGCGGCCCACATCAGGGCGGTCAGCGCCGCGTCCGCGTCGCGTCCGGCGAGCCGCTCCGCCGCGTCCCGCAGCGGGGGGACGGCGGTCGCGGGGGACCCCGCCGCCACGTCGATCTCGCCGCGCAGCAGGTCGGCGTGAGCCCGGCTCACCCGGGCCTCGGTCGTGGCGCCCGGCTCCGTGGCCGTGAGGGGGCGGAGTTCTCTCAGCAGCGCGCGGGCCCGCCGTGAGCGGCCGCTCGCCCAGGCGTCGGCCGTCGCGGACAGCAGGCGGCCGGCCCGCGTGCCGCGGTCGGTGGTGAGGGCGGCGGCGCGCTTCCAGACGCGCCACGAGTCCGCGTACCGGCCGGCCTTCCGGGACTCCCGCGCCACCGCGGCCAGTTCGCCCGCGACCTGGTCGTCGGGGTCGCCGGCGGCGGCCGCGCGGTGCCAGAGCCGCCGCGGCCGCTGCCATTTCTGCACGAGGACCTCGGCGAGCAGCGCGTGCGCGTCCTGCCGTTCTTCGCGGGACGCGTCCGCCCACAGCGAGGACCGCACGAGACGGTCGCGGGCCGTCACCGCCTCCCCCTCGAACCGCAGCAGCCCGGACGCGCGGGCCGCCTCGACGTCGCGCGGGCCGATCCCGCCGGTCCGCATGGCGCGGGCCACGGTCGCGCCGCTGAGCCACTCGTCCGCCACCGCCATCAGGACGAGCCGCTGGGCACCGGCGGGAAGCCGCAGGTAGCGGCGGCGGTGCAGGGCGCGCGGCGCGCTGTCCGCGGGGAGGGAGCGCGGCGGCGGCGCGGTGCCGGAGAGCTGCTTCGGGGTGAGCGCGGCGGCGAGGTCGCGGATCGCGAGGGGCAGGCCGCAGGCGAGGTCGACGACATCCTCGGCGAGATCGCCGCCGGCCGTGCCGCAGCCCAGCGCGTCCTGGAGCACCTGGAGGCTCGCGTCCTCGTCGAGGGGCGCCAGGTGGAGCCGGCGGATGCCGGCGAGGGCGTCCGGGGCCCGTCCGTCGCCGTGCGCGGCGAACAGCACGGCCACGGGCTCGTCCTGGACGCGGCGGGCGGCGAAGGCCAGCGCCTCCAGCGACACCCGGTCGAGCCACTGGACATCGTCGGCCCAGCAGAGCACGGGCCCGTTCCGGGCCGCCCGGCTCAGCAGCTCGCACACCGCCGCGTACAGGACGAACGGCGTGACCCGGCACGGTCCGCCGGTGACGGCGCCGAGCGCGTCGCGGTGCGCGGGCGGCAGTTCGGCGATCAGGCCGGACAGGGGCCGCAGCAGCCGGTGGAGCCCCGCGTAGGGGACGGCCGACTCCCCCTGGACGCCGGTCGTGCCGAGGACCCGGAAGCGGGGAGCGGCCTTGGCCGCGGCCGCCTCCAGGAGTGCCGTCCCGCCCATGCCCGTGTCCGCGACGATCGCCAGCGCGCCGCCGCGCCCGTCACGGGCGCGGTCGAGCATCGCCCCGATGGCGCCGAGTTCGCGATCACGTCCGTGGATGCGTTGGGGTGGCGGTGCCTGTGCCATGGCGGTCCTCCTGCGGGAACGACCTCGCCCGGAGGTCTCGACTAGAACGAATCTCTAGAACAAGCCTCTACAATGAACCTCTATTGGACGGGATCTACAAAGGGAGCGGGCCCCTAGGCCAACACGGGCCCCGGGGACGGGTCCAGAGCGCGGTTCCGTCGCGTGGAACCGGTGCAATCGGGAGGGGCCTCGATTGTGCACCGGCACAGTCCGTCCGTGCGGCGATGGCCCGCTGACGCCCCTGATGACACGATGATGCCCCCGCGTTGTGCCGGAGGTGAGCCACCATGACGGGAGGACGGCTCGGGACGGCCGGCGGGCCGCTCGCCGACCGCGGCGCCGACCGCATTGCCGACCGCGGCGCCGGGCGCGCCGACCGGGAGATCATGCGCAAGGCGGTGCTGCGCCTCAGCGACCGCCTGCCCGACCTCGCCGACCGGCTCACCGCCGAGATCCTGTCCGGCGACGGCGGCGCCGACCGCGACGAGGAGTTCTCCCGCGACGTCTGGGAGATGTGCCATACCGGGCTCGGGCACGGATTCGAGACGATCCTCGAACCCGGACGCGGACGCGCCGACCTCGAATGGGCGCAGCGGCTCGGGCAGCGCCGCGCGCACCAGGGCCAGCCGCTCGACCAGCTGCTCCGCTCCTACCGGCTCGCCGGGAAGGTGTTCTGGGAGGCCGTGGTCGAGGTCGTCGACCGGCACGACCCGGAGAACGTCCCCGCCCTGATCCGGCAGGCGACCCGCACGTGGGACACGATCGACCAGCAGTCCGGCGCCGCGGCGGCGTCCTACCACCGCACCGAGCTGGCGCTCGCGCGCCGCAGCGAGGAACGCGTCCACGCGATCGTGGACGCGCTGCTGGACGGCCAGGGCGCCGACGGCGGCCTGCTGTCCACCGCGACGTCCGTCCTCGGACTGCCCGCGACCGGCCGCTACGCCGTCGTCATGCTCGGCGCCGAGAGCGGGTTCGGGGACGGGGTGGAGCGGCGCCCCGGCGACACGGCCGGGATGCGGTTCATCTGGCGGCTGCGCACCGACGCGCAGGTCGCGCTCGTCGCGCTCGGCGCCGCGGAACTCGACGACCTGGTCGACGCCGTCCGCCCCTACGCGCGCTCGCACGCCGGCGTCAGCCCCGTCGTCGACTCCCTCGCCGAGCTGGGCGGCGCCCGCTGGTTCGCCGAGCTGGCCCTGCGCACCTGCCGGGGCCCCGGCAACCAGATCGCCCGCCTCGACCGCCGCCTCCCCGACGCGCTCGTGCTGTCCCAGCCGCGCCTGGCCGGGCGGCTCGGGCACGTCGCGCTCGGCGGCCTCGCGGACGTGGACCCGGCCTTCCGCGACGTCCTGCTGACGACCCTCGGCACCTGGCTGGCGTGCGACGGCTCCGCCGCCCGCGCCGCGGACCGGCTGTTCTGCCACCGCAACACCGTCCTCAACCGGCTCCGCAAGATCGAGCAGCTCACCGGCCGGACGCTGGCCCGCCCCGGCGACCTGGTCGAGCTCGTCCTCGCGCTGAGCGCGCTGCGCCTGCACGGCACCGGCCCCGGCAACGGCGCCGGTCCCAGGAACGACGAGGGGCCGCCCGTGCGCGGAGGCAACGGGCGGCCCGGACGCCGCTCCTAGGAGCGGGCGGCCCCTAGGAGTGCGGGCAGGTGTCGCGGTACTCGGAGATGTCCAGGCCGGTACGGGGCGGGGGGCACAGGAACTGCTCGTAGCGGGTGTCGTTGTCCACGAACCGCTTGAGCCAGGAGATGCTGAACTTCGCGATCGTCGTGTTGGAGCTGTTCGGCGCGAAGTGGCTGGCGTTGTTCAGCTCCAGGTACGCCTTCTCCGTCGCCGCCGGGATGCTCTCGTAGAACGGCTCGGAGTGCGAGGTCACCGACGCGACCGAGTCGTTCTCCGCCCCGATGATCATCGTCGGGACCCGGACGTTCCGGAAGTTCCTGTTCGTGTTCCACGGGGTCAGCGGGATCGCCGCCTGCAGCTCGGGCCGGTCGAGGGACGCCTCCAGCGACCCGCCGCCGCCCATCGAGTGGCCCATCACGGCGAGCCGGGACGCGTCGATCCGGTTGCGCACGCTGCTGCGCTCGGTCAGGTAGTCCAGCGCGGCCTCCAGCTGCCGGCCGCGGCTGTCGGGCTGGTCGAAGCGCGTGAGGGTGTCGATGGTGAAGATGACGAAGCCCTGCGAGGCCAGCCGCGGCCCGTACCAGGACATGCTGGACTGGCTCGCGGTGAACCCGGGCGCGATCGCGACCGCGCCGAACGTGCCCTCGGAGGTGTCCCTCGGGTAGTAGATCGTCCCGCCGCCGAAGCCGGAGACGGCCAGCGACGAGACGCTGTCCTCCGACACCGAGAACGGGCCGCGCGGGGCCTCGACACTCGACTCCGACGGGTCGGGGCCGCGCTCGTACGGGTTGTCGGCCGCCTGCGCGGCGTGCGGGACGGCGGCGACGGTTCCCGCGGTCAGCGCCGCGGCGAACAGCATCTTCGCCGCGTGCCTGGGGGTGGATAGCACGTCGATTCGCTCCTGTTCGGGGGGAGGGAGCCGGGGGGTCGGCTCCTGGACGCCGCCATTCTCAGCAGCCGCCCGCCTCCCGGACATCGGCGAAATCGCCGGTCCGCCGCCCCTTTCTCCGCCCGCCCGGAGGACGTGCGGTCAGTCCGCGTCGGTGGCGGCGAGGACCGCGATCGTCCGGCCGTCCGGGCGCAGGACGGCGATGCCGACGTCCAGCGGAGGGATGACCTGGAGATGCCAGTCCGAGGTGTAGAAGAGCCAGGTGCATCCGGCGGCCAGCTCTTCGACGGCCGCG
Organism: Actinomadura sp. KC345; assembly: GCF_004348515.1. Taxonomy (GTDB): domain Bacteria; phylum Actinomycetota; class Actinomycetes; order Streptosporangiales; family Streptosporangiaceae; genus Spirillospora. Next base: position 13,138 of record NZ_SMKH01000178.1, read on the forward strand.
GTGTCGGTGCCCGTGATGCCGTAGTCCTCGGCCCCCGCCAGGGCGGCCAATGCCTCCCAGGAAGCGAGTCGCGCGTTGGCGCCCTTCATGCCGGGCCCGTAGGCGCTTCCGCCGGAGGCGCCGCTGAAGAGCTTCCGCAGGACGGCGCGTGCCTTCACCCGGTACGGCCCGTCCAGGTCGCCGTCGGCGCTGTCCGCGGGGAGGGCGCGCAGCACGGAGGCGCCGAAGCCGGCGGGAGTGATCGGCCGGTCCAGCAGGAAGAGCCTGGCCTCGGTGCACTCGCTGTCGGCCGCGACCCAGGCGCGGTGCGCGCTCAGCGCCAGGCGGGCGCCGGGCCAGTCGAGTTCCGTCGCCGTCACGGCGGGGTCGCGCGGGCCCGGCACCGGAGTCTTCCCTGGGGACGGCGGGGTCCAGTGCGGCTTCGGAAGGCCGGGGTACCAGGGCATCCCGTGGTCGCGTTCGGACGGGGCGCGGCGCAGCGGCAGATCCCCGAGGGGATGCCCGGCGGCGCGCAGCCTCGCGGCGAACCCGGCCGCCGAGGGCGCGTCGTGGCGCAGCACGGTCTCGTGCAGCAGGCAGGCGGCCAGCTCGTCCGACGCCTCCGCGGTCGTGAACACCGCGAGGAGAGGGCCGAGGGGCTGCGCGCTCGCCAGCCATTCGGCGACGTCGGCGAGTTCGTAGCGGACATCGGCCCACCCGAGGCCCTCCTCGGCGAGCAGGCGGACGGTCGTGACCCGGTCCGCGTCGCCGGGCGCGGTCGCCAGCCGCCGGAGCGCCTCGGCGAACGCGGCGCGCATCGGGAAGGTCGGCCGCTCCGCTTCCAGCAGTGCGAAGAGCAGCTCCTCAAGCCACCCGGGATCGGCCTTCTGGACGACCCTGGTCACCCTGACCGCGGTGTTCCAGTGCGGATCCCGGTGGTCGTCGGCCATGCCCATCCGCCGGATCGCTTCCTCGATCTGCATAGGCGGAGTTTCCCACCCGGTCGTGTCCGGCGGCACCGCGATCAGCGGTGCGTCACATGCCGGAGGCCCGCTTCGTCTCGCCGAAGGCGGGGCCGATGCGGTGGCGGGCGTAGCCGAGGTAGAGGGCCGCGCCGGCGATGCCCACGACCGTCAGGGTGATGACCATGCTCCACTCGATGTACCAGGCGTCGCCGGTGTCGCGCGGCCAGATGATGTTGACCGTCTGGCCGGCCAGCCACAGCGCCGCGACGTAGGTCACCGGCGCGCTGAGGCGGCCGAGACTGAACCGCCCCGGACGCCACCCGCCGCGCAGGTGCAGAAGCGCGGCGCCCCACACCGGCAGCCCGAACGCGATGTAGAAGCCGATCGTCGTGAAGTTGACCAGCACCGAGTACAGCGTCGAGCCGGACAGCAGGACGAAGACGGCGGCGCCGGCGGCGGTCAGCAGGATCGCGGGGACCGGCAGCCGCTCCGCCCCCGCCAGCCGCCCGAGGACCCCCGAGCCGGGCAGCGCCCGGTCCCGCGCCGACGCCCAGATCACCCGGGACACCGCGGCCTGGACGGCGAGGAAGCTCGCCAGGAACCCGATCACGAAGACCACCAGCAGCGGCCGCCCGACCGACGAGCCGAAGTGGTGCACCAGCGTGCTGCTCACCGGGTCGGCGACGTCGCCCGACATGGTCCGGGTCAGGTCGGGGATCGCGAGGATCAGCCCGGCCGCCGAGTACATCACGACGATCCCGACCGCGAGCAGCGAGAAGATCAGGGCCTTGGGGACGTCCCGCTCCGGCTCCTCGACCTCCTCGGCGATGGAGCCCGCCGACTCGAAGCCGACGAACGACCAGCCGACGAACGCCGCGGCGGCCAGCATCGGGCCGGCGAGCCAGGCCCCGCCGGAAGCCGTCCCGGCGCCCTCGAACAGGACGCCGAACGACTGCTCCCGGTAGAAGAGCAGCAGCACGGTGCCGAGCCCGACCGACGCCACCACCTCGCAGATCAGGCTCGCCACGACGAGGATCTTCAGCGTCCGGCGGCCCACGATGTTGGCGAGGCTCCCGAGCGCGAGGATCGCCAGCGCCGTGGCCATCGTCGCGGTCCTGCCGGGCTCGTCCACGCCGACCGCCTGGAGCAGGAAGCCCGCGGCGCCGTACGCCAGCGTGGACAGCGCGATCGTGAGCCCCCACATGTAGGCCCAGGCGGCGAACCAGCCCGCGGCCGGACCGCGGACGTGCCGGGCCCACTGGTAGACGCTGCCCTCGTACGGCCAGCGGGACGCCAGCTCACCGAACACGCAGGCGACGAGCAGCTGCCCGCCGAGGACGATCGGGAACGCCCACCAGAACGCCGGCCCGGCCGCCAGCAGCCCCAGCGTGAAGATCGCGTACAGCGCGACGATGGGGGAGACGTCGGCGAACGCGAGCGCGGTCGCCGTGCGCAGGTTGAAGCCCTTGCGGAGCGTGTGCGGAGGGTCGGACGGGGCCGGCGCCTTGCCGGTGCCCGTGCTGGAGGAGGTCATCGCGTGCCTTCGCTTTCGTTGTCCCGGGGGTCGGACGAGCCGTGCGGCGGGAGGCGATGCGGTCCGGAAGGG
>NZ_SMKH01000179.1 GCF_004348515.1 Actinomadura sp. KC345
CCATCTCTTTCGACTCCCTATAGCTAGGCGGTGCCGGAAGGGCCCCCCGGTCCCTCCGCCTCCTCCATCCGCCGCCCGACCACCCGGGCGAGCGTCATCGCCGCGGGGAGGGGGCGGACCATCACGGTCAGCCCGGTGACGAGTCCGCCGTCGCCGAACCTGAGCAGATCGAGCCCCTGGACGGCCTTGCCCATCACCCGCGCGTCGAAGATCAGCGCCTGGGAGGGGACGTCCGGCCGGCCGGTGCCGACGAGCTCGTCGGTGTAGTGGAAGTCCTCGAAGACCTCCAGCAGCACGGCGAGCAGCGCGACGACGGTGTCGCGGCCCTGGTAGGGCTTCACCATCACCGGGCTGTTGAACTCGATGCCAGGGTCGAGCGCACCGGTGATCGCGGAGAGGTCTTTGGCCTCCACCGCTTTTCGGAACGTTCCGGGAACCGTCACCTGAGCTGCTCCCTTCACTTGCCGTGGGTCGGGATCACTTCACCGTCCAGGGCTGGACGGTGCCGGCGGGGGGCGTGCTCTCGGTGGTGCCGGGTGCGGGATCGGCCGGCCCCGGGGCCTCGGCCGGGCCGGCGGGTGCGGCGGCCCGGGCGAGGTCCTCGGCCCAGGCGCGGTAGCCGGCGGGTGACGGGTGGAATCCGTCGGAGGCGAAGAGCCCGCGGTCGCGTGCCATCGCCTCGTCCATGGGAGCGTGGACCGCGCCGCCCGCACGGGCGGCGTCGCGCATGATCCGGTCCATGGTCCGTGCCCGAGCGCCGAGGACGAGCCGCAGCGGCTGCGGGATCGCGGGGAACCGGTGCACGGGCGGCATCCCGGCGACGACCAGGGTCGCGTGCGCGTACTCGCCCTGCAGGGCGGTGATGAGCTCGGCCACGTCGGCCGTCCACCGCCGCAGCGGGCGCCGCCGGATCAGATCGTTGATCCCCACGGTCACGACCACGAGATCCGGCCCCGCGCCCGCGGAGGCCGAAGCGGCGCGGTCACCCGGGGCCGGAAGGCCGGGGGGCGCGCCGTCGCGGGGCGGGCCGTGGCCGCGGCCGCCGTTCGCCTGCGGGAGAAGCCCGATCGCGACCCGGTGGGCCGTCGCTCCGTTCTCCCCGCTGACCGACCACGACACGCTGCGGCGCAGGCGCTCCCTCAGCGCCTCGGCCAGGAAGCCGGGCAACGCCTGCGCGTGCTGGGACGCCCCGACCCCCACGGCGGTCGACTCGCCGATCACCACGACCCGGTAGGCGGGGCCGGTGCCCGGGTCCGCGCCGGCGACGAAACCGTGCTCGTCCCCGGTCGCGGGGTCGAGCCGCGGCGTCCGGCGCGCCGTCCGCCATGCCTGGACGGCCAGGACCGGTGCGAGCGGAATCAGCATCATCGACTGGGGGACGCGGGCGAAGGTGAATGGTCTCTTCATCTCAATCCCAGACTTGTGCGGTTCGGCCCCCGAGGCTCAGATCACCCGCTCGCGGAGCAGGCTCCGTGCGATGTTCGCGATCACCTCCGCCACATATGCGTGCCCTCTCGGGTTCAGGTGGATTCCGTCGGCACTCCACATCGCGGGGTCGGCGACCTTCGCCACCGTTTCCCGGCCGGGAAACGGTATTCCGAACTCGCGGGTCGCGCGGTCGAGCTCCTCGTTGAAGTCATGAATGCGCTGCACGGTGCGCTTCTTGCGGAACTGCGACATCGGGGACAGGTCGAGCAGCGGCGGCCGCGGCACCGGGATCGCCAGGGCGACCGCGCCGCGCGACCGGGCCCAGCCGAACAGCTCGTGCAGCCGGGTCGCCGCGGCCTCCCGTTCGAAGCCGCGCAGCGCGTCGTTCATGCCGCAGCCGAGCACGACCAGGCCCGGCCGCAGGTCCTGGACGGCGGGGAGCTGGTCGCGGACCACGTCCTCGATCGTCGCCCCCGGGTCGGAGACGTTGCGCATCTCCTCGCGGGAAATGCCCAGCTCACGGGCGAGCCGACCGGCCCAGCCGAGCCACCCGCCGGCCGGGTCCGGGTCGTTCTGGCCCTCGGCGACGCTGTCGCCGAGCACCAGCATGACGGGCCCGCCGCCCATCACGCGACGTGCAGGCCGGCCGCCCATCACGCGACGAGTTCGAGCAGGTAGTCGGTGAGCGCGGCCACCGTCTCCCTGCGCCGGGCCTCGGCCACGTCGACCTCGACCTGCAGGTGGTCCTCGATGTCGCTGATGATGCTGATGGCGTAGACCGAGTCCACGCCGTAGCGGGCCAGTTCGACCCCCGGGTCGATGTTTTCGGCGGGCTTGTCGAGGTAGAAGGCGATCCTGTCAAGAAGCCACGATTGCAACTCGTCGTGGGAAATTGTTTCCGATCTGGTCACCGCACTCCTCCCTAAGTCAGAGGATCATCGAATCAATCGCGATAGCTATCGGAAGACGAGCAACACGCAAGATACCGGCAAATGGATGATGTGTCTCAGATCCGGATGTGAACGATCGGATACAACCATGTCTCTGTTTCGTAAATTAAGTCAGTGAGACGGTAAAACGGCGCTATGTTACTGGATGGTAACCACTTCCGTTAAGGGACCCACCGGCAGCCCGCCCAGAAACCGCCGTTCCCGGGAGTCCCACCGATCCATTGCTCCCCGCGGACCCCACCGCGGCACGCCACCTGCGTCGTTTCCCAGCAGACCCGCCCCGCGCGGGCGCCGGCCGGCCCCGGCGGACCGGCACGTTCCATGAGAATTTCGGACAACCTTCCAGACTCCCCCATCACGGGCGGGTCAGGTCCCTGTTGCCCCAGGGAAAGACGCACCTGTCCTCGACGGAGTCAGCCCTCGTCAGCGGGATCGTCCACCGGCACCGGCCCGGCCAGGCGCGAGACGACCGGATTGGGTTCGCGGGCCTGGGAAAGCCGCTCCAGTACCCCGTGCGCGCGGTGCGACCGCCACCGGTGCGCCGCGAGCCGGTGGTATCTGGCGAGGTTCGCGACCGCGGGACGCGACACCCCGGTCAGCGTGTAGCCGTGGTCGACCAGCCGCGAGGCGAGGACGTGCTCGACCAGATCGGCCTCCCAGTCCTCCAGGCGGTCCCGCCACGCGCCGACGTTGCGCGTGTTGGGCGCCTCGTGCGTCCGCAGGTGCCACTTGCGGGCTGACGGCACCGTCTGCCGCGCGTGCTCGTACGCCCTGGTCATCGCCGGGTCGAACGTCTCGCCGAGGAACACGCAGAGCTTCTCCAGCTCCGGCTCGGGCTCGGCGACCAGGTCCTCGTATCGGAACTCGTAGAACGTGTCCGGGCCGAGACGGCGGGCGAGGCGCTTGCCCATGTCGACCGCCTCCCGCCAGGTCAGCGCGGCGGAGAAGGTGTCGCCGTGGTACCACGGCATCCGCTTCAGCGAGCTGACCGCGTCCCGGCCGTCCCGGACGAGGTGGATGAACTGCGCATCCGGGAACATCCGCCGGAGCATCGGCACCCGGCGGAAGTAGCTCGGGCGCTTGTCGCCCCAGCGCGGCTTGCCGTGCCCGCGCGCGTACGCCCGGAAGACGGTCGCCAGCGCGGACCCCAGCGTCGGCGGCGCGTCCACGATCTCCTCGATGACGGCGTCGGCGTCCAGCTTGAGGACCTTGAACTTGGTGTCCTCGCCCTTGACGATCCACTCGGCCAGCCGGCGCCGGTTCTCCTCCCGCTCCAGGTCACCGAAGGTGTGCCGCACGTCGTACGAGGTGTGCACGAACCTGGTCTCGGACGGGAACGCGATACGCCGGTGCGAATGCAGCATCTGCTGCAGCAGCGTCGTTCCCGAACGAGGACAGCCGATGACGAAGATCGGCCGGCTGGTCTGCGGATTCATGGCGCGCCAAGGTACGCAGGTCGGCTGAGCGGGGCCACAAAACTACCTCAACGAAACCTGAAAGTCCTGCCATGACTCTCCATCGATGCCGCCCCGGCCCGCCCTTCGTCCCGGTTGCACCTCCGGAACGCGGTGGTTCGTGCGGATGTGCTGGTCAACGGGGTTCTCGTGTATCGATCGGTAGAAGACTTCCCTTTTAGCGAGAAATAAGCTACGGTATCAACCAAGATGCCGGGAGAGGGTGCCGGGAGAGTTCGCCCGGCAGGAAAGGACACGCTTGCGACCAGGAGGGCAGATGACTCACCGGCAGTTCTTCGTCACGCCGCCTCCGTCGCCGTGTGCCTCCTCGCGTGTCCCCTCGCTCGTCCCCGCCCCGCCGTACGGCCTGACCGCACCGGCCTGGGCGCACGACTTCCCGGATAGCTGAGCCGCATCCCCACCGTCCCTTAGCGGGCCCCTTTTCCCGGGCCGGCGCGTATTCGTCGCGTCCGGCACGGTCAATGACGTCTCGATGCGGAAGCGTGCGGTCACATGGGTGAATTCTTCAGTGTCGCCTTCGGATTTCCGACGGCGCTTTTCAGTTTCTCTCTCCTGGTCGTCGCCCTCTACTGGGCGCTCGTCCTGGCCGGCGGCCTGGGGATCGACCTTCTCGGTGGCGGCGCCGATGCCGATGCGGGGGCCGGCACCGCCACCGAGGACGGGGACGCCGGAGACGGGCCCGCGACCGGGATGTTCGCGTTCCTCGGGCTCGGCGGTGTCCCCGCCACGGTCGTGCTCTCCCTGCTCATCGTCCTCGCCTGGTTCGTCAGCCTGACGGGGGCGGCGCTGGCCGACGGCACCGTCGTCCGAGCGTTCGTCCTGGTCGCGGCCCTGATCGCGGCCTGGGGCGGGACGCGGCTGATCGTGCTGCCGCTGCGCCGCGTCTTCCGGCGCCCGGCCGAGGCGTCGCTGCGCGACTTCGTCGGGCTGCCGTGCGTGATCCGCACCGGGCGGGTCGGCCCGGACTTCGGCCAGGCCGAGGTCACCTCCGCCGACGGCTCGTCCGCCATCGTCCAGGTGCGCCAGCCCGCCACGGACGTGGCCGTGGCGGGCGAGGCGGAGGGCACCTCCCTCACCGCGGGCAGCACCGCACTGATCTTCGATTTCGACCCCGCCGGGCAGTTCTTCTGGGTCATGCCGCACGACGCGGCATTCGGCCCTCCGGCCCCCTGAAAATCCCCGCGACTTTCTATCCCCCCACAGACGGGAATTCTCCGATGGAAACCATCACCGTGGGCGCAGGTGTCCTTCTCGCGCTCGCCCTCATCATCACCCTCGGTCTGGTGCTGATGGTGAAGAAGCTGTTCCAGAAGGTCGACCAGGGCCGCGCGCTCATCATCTCCAAGTTCAAGAAGGTCGACGTCACCTTCACCGGCGCGGTCGTCCTGCCGGTGCTCCACAAGGCCGAGATGATGGACATCTCGGTGAAGACCATCGATATCGAGCGGACCGGCCGCGAGGGGCTGATCTGCAAGGACAACATCCGCGCCGACATCCGCATCACGTTCTTCGTCCGCGTCAACAAGACCGTCGAGGACGTGGTGAAGGTGGCGCAGGCCATCGGCACCGAGCGCGCCAGCAGCCAGGAGACGCTGCAGGAACTGTTCGCGGCCAAGTTCTCCGAGGCGCTGAAGACCGTCGGCAAGCACCTGGACTTCGCGGACCTCTACACCCGCCGCGACGAGTTCCGCGACCACATCATCCGGGTGATCGGCACGGACCTGAACGGCTACAGCCTTGAGGATGCCGCGATCGACTACCTGGAGCAGACGCCGCTGCTCTCCCTGGACAAGTCCAACATCCTGGACGCCCAGGGCATCCGGAAGATCACCGAGCTGACCGCGATCGAGCACGTCCGCACCAACGAGCACGCCCGCAACGAGGAGAAGGAGATCACGCGCCAGAACGTCGAGGCGCGCGAGGCGATCCTCGAACTGGAGCGCCGCCAGGCCGACGCGGAGCTGCGCCAGGAGCGCGAGGTCGAGACCGTCCGGGCCCGGGAGCTGGCGGAGATCGAGCGGGTGAAGGCGGACGAGCGGCTGCGGGCGCAGACCGCGCACATCCGCACCGACGAGCAGCTCGGCGTCCAGCACGAGAACAAGGAGCGCGAGGTCTCGGTCGCCGCGAAGAACAAGGAGCGCGTCCTCGCGATCGAGAGCGAGCGGATCGAGAAGGACCGGCTCCTGGAGGTCATCGCCCGCGAGCGGGAGACCGAGCTGACCCGGATCTCCGCCGACAAGGAGGTCGAGGCCGAGAAGCGGGAGATCGCCAACGTCGTCCGCGAGCGGATCGCGGTCGAGCGGACCGTCGCCGAGCAGGAGGAGAACATCAAGCGGCTGCGGACGGTCGAGGAGGCCGAGCGCACCCGCCAGGCGGTCATCATCCAGGCCGAGGCCGAGGCGCAGGAGAACCTGGTCAAGGACATCAAGGCCGCCGAGGCGGCGGAGGCCGCCGCCGAGCACCGGGCCCGCGAGGAGCTCACGATGGCGCAGGCGCGCCAGGAGGCCGCCGAGATGGACGCGCAGGCGAAGATCCGCCTGGCCGAGGGCCTGCGGGCCGAGGCCGCCGCGGCCGGGCTCGCCGAGGTCCAGGTCCGCGAGAAGGACGCCGAGGCCGTCGAGAAGGTCGGCCGCGCCGAGGCCGCCGTCGCGCGGGAGAAGGCGCTGGTCGAGGCCGCCCGGATCCGCGAGAGCCTCAAGGCCGAGGCGGAGGGCCTGAACGAGAAGGCCGGTGCGATGGCCGCGCTGGACGAGGCGTCCCGCCAGCACGAGGAGTACCGGCTGCGGCTGGAGACCGAGAAGGACATCCGGCTCGCCGGCATCGAGGTGCAGCGGCAGGTCGCCGAGGCGCAGGCCGGCGTCGTCGCGGCGGGGCTGGAGTCGGCCGACATCAACATCGTCGGCGGCGACAGCGTGTTCTTCGACCGGCTCGTCGGCTCCATCGCCCTCGGCAAGGGCGTGGACGGCTTCGTCCAGAACTCCGAGGTGGCGCGGTCCGTCGCCGGCCCCTGGCTGGACGGCTCGGGCAGCTTCACCGACGACATGGCCAAGCTGCTCGGCGCGGTCGACACCGGCGGCGTCCGCGACCTGACCCTGTCCGCGCTCCTGCTGCGGATGATCAAGTCGGGCGGCCCGGAGGCGTCCGGTTTCCAGGACCTCCTGGACACCGCCCGCCGCCTGGGCGTCGCCGACGCCCCGCTGTCCGAGGTCAACGGCGCCGAACTGACCACCCCCCACTGACCGAGTCCGTTGACTTGCGGCGAGTCGTTGTTATGAGCGCGTCGAAAACAACAACACGCCGCAAGTCAACGAGGTGGGTGTCCGGGGAGAGAGAGGGGAGTGACGGGTGGAGCTGGATCACGGGACGTACGAGGTGCTGCGTGCGCGGCTCGGCGAGCACGCCGGGGAGCTGGCGCGGCGGGCGGAGGCGCTGAACGCGCGGCGGCTGGAGGTCTTCGGCGGGGCGGAGCTGCGGCTGGCGGGAACCGAGCAGATCCGGACGGCGCACACCTGCGTCCCGCGGGACGTGGTGGCGCTCGGCGGGGTGATGCTCTTCGGCTACAACGTCTTCCTCGGGCTGAAGCCGGAGACGACGGTCGACGACGTGTTCTCCCTGCACCGCTTCACGCGGGACGGACAGGGCATCGCGTTCGTCCCGACCGGGCCGGAGGCGGTTCCGGGCCTGCTGGACGACCCGAGGTTCCGGCGCGACTTCGCCGACATGTACCGGTACTACCGGCAGGCGCGGCTGCTCCAGCTCCGGCTGGTGGACGGGCGGCTGCTCGCGGTCTTCCAGACCGGCCCGCGCCTGTCCGATCTGCGCGTGCTGCGGTGGCGCACGGCGCCCGACGGCACCGTCGCCTACGAGGACAACCAGGGCGAACGCGACCACGCGTTCCCGGCGGCGCACGACGTCGACTGGGTCGAGACCACGCGGGACGACCACGTCCCCGGGCGGCACCCGCACATCTCGATCGAGGGCGAGGTGTTCGTCGAGACGATCGGCGGCACGCTCACCGTCAAGATCGAGGACAACACCGGCAGCGGGACCGGGATCTACTCCGAGCCGGTCGACGAGCCGCTGCAGTCCCTCGCGGACGCCGACATCCTGCACGCGCGTGTCGGGGCGCTGATCCTGCTGCGGATCCGCCCGTACAACGAGACGGCCTGGCGGCATCTGGTGTTCAACGTCCGCACCAAGGAGGTCGTGCGGCTCGACGGGATCGCGCAGGCGTGCCGGCGGCTGCCGGACGACCACGGAATCATCTTCCCCGGCGGCTACCACCTGGACACGGGCGCCGCGAAGACCTTCGACACCGACGTCACGGGCCTGGAGTACGAGCGCGTCGTCCGCTCGCCCAACGGCGAGGACGTCCTGTACGTCTTCCACTCGCGCGAGGACGGGCGGTCGCTGCTGCTGCCCTACAACGTGATCCGCAAGCAGGTCACGACGCCGATCACCTGCCACGGGTACTCGCTGTTCGAGGACGGGACGCTCGCCGTGATGCGGGCGTTCTCGGAGGAGCCCGCGCGCGTCCACCCGATGCAGGTCTGGCGCACGCCCTACGTCTCCGACGCGCACGCCGCGGCGCAGCCCGTGGGGACGGGTCCCTTGGAGCGGGTCGGCAACGCGGACCTGGTCCGCGGAATCTCCGAATGCCTCTCCATCACCCGCATGGTGGACGAGATGTCGCCGGCGACGCGGGTGTTCGAGGCGCTGATCTCGGCGTGCACGCGGACGGCCGACCTGTACCACTGGCTCGCCGAGGACGACCTCGGGGACGTGGCCGCGCCGCTGGCGGACGTCCGCACGACCGCCGGGCAGGTCCTGGACGAGTACGAGAAGGTCCGCGCGCTCACCGACCAGGCGGCCGCCGCGGTCTCCGAGAGCGCCGACGACATCGCCGGGCTGGTGCGCCGGTCGCGCGCCGAGGCGCCGTCGGCGGCGGACGGCTGGATCGCCCGGCTCGCCGAGTTCCGCCGGGCCCAGGGGCATCTGGAGACTCTGCGCGACCTTCGCTACGTCGACACCGCCCGTCTTGACGAACTTTCCGAGACCGTCCAGACCGAGCTCGGGGCGGCCGGGCAGGGCGCCGTCGCGTTCCTCCAGGGCGAGGACGCCTTCACCGGTTACCACGCCGAGGTCGAGCGCATCACCGAGGCGGCGCGGGCCATCGAGACCGCCGCCGGCGCCGTGCCGCTGGCCGATCTCCTCGACGCGCAGAACGAGGGCCTGGAGGTCGTCACGGAGGTGGTCGGCGACCTCGACATCGCCGACGCCACGGCCCGGACCGCGATCCTGGAGCGCGTCGGCGAGGTCCTCGGCGGTCTCAACCGCGCCCGCGCCGTCCTGGACAACCGGCGCCGCGACCTGCTCGGACGCGAGGGCCGCGCCGAGTTCGCCGCCGAGCTGGCGCTGCTCGACCAGTCCATCGCGGGGGCCCTCGCGGGCGCCGCCACGCCGGAGAGCTGCGACGAGCAGCTCGGCCGCCTGCTCCTCCGCCTGGAGACCCTCCAGGCCCGCTTCTCCGACCTGGACGACTTCCTCTCCGAACTGGAGACCAAGCGGACCGAGGTCTACGAGGCGTTCTCCTCGCGCAAGCAGGCCCTCCTGGACGAGCGCGCCCGCCGCACCGACCGCCTCACCGAGTCGGCCGAGCGCATCCTCTCCGGAGTCCGCCGCCGCGCCGCCACGCTCGGGTCTCCGGACGAGGTCAACACCTACTTCGCCACCGACGCCATGGTGGCCCGGCTGGGCGGGATCGCCGACGAGCTGCGCGCCCTGGACGACGGCGTCCGCGCGGAAGAGCTGGAAGGCCGCGTCAAGGCAGCGCGCCAGGAAGCGGGCCGGGCCCTCCGCGACCGGCTCGACCTGTACGGGGACGACGGCGGGACGATCCGGCTCGGCCGGCACCTCTTCGCGGTCAACACCCGGCCGATCGAGCTGACCCTCGTCCCGCACCGCGACACGGTCGCCTTCGCGATCACCGGCACCGACTACCGCGCCTGCGTCCTCGACGAGGGCTTCGCGGCGACCCGCCCGCTGTGGAACCAGACCCTCGTCTCGGAGACTCCGGAAACCTACCGCGCCGAATACCTGGCGACGTCGATCCTCGCGGACGCCGATCCCGGCGAGCTCCGCCGGGCCGCCGCCGAAGACCGCCTCCTCGCCCTGGTCCGGGACGTGGCCGCCGACCGCTACGACGAGGGTTACGAGCGGGGCGTCCACGACCACGACGCCGCCCGCATCCTGGAGACCCTGCTGCACCTGCGCACCGACGCGGGCCTGCTGCGCTACCCGTCCCCGGCCCGCGCCGCCGCGCAGATCTTCTGGACGCGCGGCACCGACCCCGCCGGCCGCACCGCGTGGACGACCCGGGCCCGCTCCCTCGTCCGCGCCCGCCGGACGCTGGGAGGCCACGACGGCCTGGCCGCGCTGACCACCGAACTCGCCGCGTCCATCACCGGGTTCACCGACCGCACCGGGCTCGCCGCCCCCGACGCGCGGCTCGCCGCCGAGTACCTCATCGAGGAACTCGCCACCGCCCCCGACGGCTTCGTCACCAGCCAGAGCGCCCGCGACCTGCTGAAGAGCCTCGGCGAGGCGCACCGCACCGATCTGGAGAACGACCTGGGCGACCTCGGCGACGACCTCGCCGCCCGCCACCAGCTCGCCGAAGCCTGGCTGGCCCCGTTCGCCGAGACCCCGTCCGACCTGCCCGAGGCGGTCGCGATGCTGCTGTGCCCTTCACCACCGGGCGCGTCCGCCCGCTACGACTCCCCCGCCGGCCTGACGGCGACCATCGACGACCTCCTCGGCAGCCACCCCCGCATCACCGACCGCCGCATCGGCCTCCGCCTGGACGAGTCGCTCGCCCGCACGCACCGTTTCCGCTCGGAACGCGTCCCGGCTTTCCGCGCCTACCAGAAGCAGCGGAACGACCTCATCGCGACGGAGGAGAAGCGCCTCGGCATCGCCGGCCTCAAGCCGCGCACGATGAGCGCCTTCGTCCGGAACCGCCTGGTCGACGAGGTCTACCTCCCGCTCATCGGCGACAACCTGGCCAAACAGCTGGGCGCCACCGGCGACAGCAAGCGCACTGACCAGATGGGAATGCTGCTGCTCATCTCCCCGCCCGGCTACGGCAAGACGACCCTCATGGAATATGTCGCCGAACGCCTCGGGCTGGCCCTCGTCAAGGTGGACGGCCCCGCCCTCGGCCACGACGTCACGTCCCTCGACCCCGCCCAGGCCCCCAACGCCACCGCCCGCCAGGAGGTCGAGAAGATCAACTTCGCCCTCGACATGGGCAACAACGTCCTGCTCTACCTGGACGACATCCAGCACACCTCGCCCGAACTCCTGCAGAAGTTCATCCCCCTCTGCGACGCCCAGCGCCGCATCGACGGGGTCAAGGACGGCGAGCCGAGCACCTACGACCTGCGCGGCAAACGCTTCGCGGTCTGCATGGCCGGCAACCCGTACACCGAGTCCGGGCGGCGCTTCCGCGTCCCCGACATGCTCGCCAACCGCGCCGACGTGTGGAACCTGGGCGACGTCCTGTCCGGGAAGGACGACCTGTTCGCGCTGAGCTACATCGAGAACGCGCTGACGTCGAACCCGGTCCTCGCGCCCTTGACGAACCACGACCGTTCCGACATCGAGCTGCTCGTCCGCCTGGCCTCCGGCGACGAGACCGTCCGGCCCGACCGCCTGTCCCACCCCTACACCCAGACCGAGCTGGACGAGATCCTCTCCGTCCTGGCCAAGCTCCTTGACGTCCAGCGGACCGTCCTCAGCGTCAACCGCGCGTACATCGCCTCCGCCGCCCAGGACGACTCCGCCCGCACCGAGCCGCCTTTCCGCCTCCAGGGCTCCTACCGCGACATGAACAAACTGGCCGAGCGCATCCTCCCGGTCATGAACACGTCCGAGCTCGAAGCGGCCATAGACGACCACTACCGGGCCGAGTCCCAGACCCTCACCTCGGACGCCGAGGCCAACCTCCTCAAGCTCGCCGAACTCCGCGGCACCCTGACCCCGCCCCAGCAGGCCCGCTGGACGGAGATCAAGGAGGCTCACCGGCGAGCCCAGACCCTCGCCGGAAACCAGGAGGACCCGTCCGTGGGCGCCCTCCTCCACCTGGCGGACAAACTCACCGCCATCGAAAAGGCCCTGCGCCCCCACTGACGAAACGCCCCGACCCGTGTTGCCCGGCCACCGCGCCACGAGACTGTTCACGGTGAGTACGGCCGTCCAGTGCCGTAACAAAGAAAAGAGATTCGGAGACGACCATGAACAAGCGTTCAGGGTCCATGAAGGCGGTTCTGGCCTACCTGTGGGCCAACCCCAAGCCCTTCCTGGTGTTTCTCGGCGTCCTGGGGGCCTTGGCCATGGCGGCCAGGCCCTTCGTCGCCGACCACATCGGGCAGCTCATCATGCTGCTCGTGTGGCTCCTGCTCTCGGTGGTCGGCCTCGTCTTCTGGGTGGTCGGCTGGAGCATCACCCGCCGCGACCCCGAGAAGCGGTCGGGGTGGTGGAGCGCACGGGGGCTGGTCCTGGTGGTGATCGTCGCGACCGTCATCGGCGCCGCCGGGGCCTACGCCATCGGCTACCTCAGCTGAGGGCACCGAACCACTGAGCGGCTCCGGGTGACACCGGAGCCGCTCCTTCTCGCCCGGCCCGCGAGACCCGGGTTCGAGTTGCGCATGCGAGTGGCGGCCGGACGGTATGCCATGTCATCCGTGGACCGTTCACGGATGCTGATCCAAAGGAAAGATCATGAAAAAGAAGTCATTTTCCAACCACCTGATCGCGGCCGCCGTCACGGCTGCGATCGCCGCGGCCCTCGTCTCCATCGCAATCATCGTTGTCGGTGTCGCCGACAGCGGCGGCGATTTCGTGGATATCCTCCGCGTCTTCGCCCTCCTCGCCCTGTTGGTCGTCTACGCAATGTTGATTGCCGCCGGGTGGCTGTGGGCCAGCAACACAGTTGCTCTCGGCATCTTCTTCACTGCCGGGGTCGCGCTCGCCAGTGCCGACATCGTGCTCACCATCGGTTTCGGCGGCGCATACGTCGTGCTCGCCGGCATCGCCCACTTCATCCTCAGAGCGAGTCGCAAGAAAGGCGAGCGCCGCTTAGGGGTGTCGTTACCTGAACGGCTCCGCCGCCATGGTGGAGCTGTCTCGTACGCATGACTCGGGGGGCCGTCCAACAACCGGCCCCCCGACCTCTGCGTCACCCTCGTCCCTGCGTGTGACCTGCCGCTCTGCCGCGGGTTCGCTTCCGAGTCAGACGTTCTTGAGGGTCTCTGCAAGGTGCCGGAAGTCCTCGGGGGTCACGATGAGGTAGGGCCCCATGGGGTCTTTGCTGTCACGAATGGCGACCGTTCCAGGCACCCTGGCGACCTCCACGCATTCGCCGCCGTTCGAGGTGCTGCGGCCGGCCTTGCGCCATACCGCGCGACTCAGGTCCATCTCTCTTCCACCGTTCTGCGGATCAGCTCGACGCTCGCGGCCATCGGCAGGGCCAGGCTGCGAAGTTCCCGGAGGGTTCTCGCGACCGCGTTCAACGCCTCCGGCTCGCTCAAGGTGAGTCCACGATACGCGCTATCGACGTATACGACCTCCGATCGGTCCTCCAGGGTCGCGACGACGAACGGCCCCGAGTTGCCCCCGTGCTCGCCGCTGCTCGGGACGACCTGGACGGTGACGTTCGGCCCGACCACGCTGATCAGGTATTCGAGCTGCTCACGCATGATCTCCTTGCTGCCGACCGCACGGTGCAGCACCGCCTCGTCCAGGAGGACGGTCAACGCAGGAGGAGGGTTCTTCCGGAGGATCTCCTGCCGCCTGATGCGGGCGTCCACGGCCTCCTTGTCGCCGTGCAGGATCGCGTTCGCGTATGCGGGCGTCTGGAGGAGACCAGGGACGACCGTGAGGCCGTAGGCCGTGATCTCCACGGCGTCGGCCTCGACGGTCGGCCAGTCGAACCACGTCGGGTACGCGGCGTCCATGACGAGGTCCTTCCAGAGCTCCTGGAGATCCCCGCCGACTTCGAGGGCCTCGTCGGCGGCCGTGGCGAATTCGAACGTGCAGCGAGTACGCCCGAGTTCCACCAAAGAAACGTATTGGGTGGTTACACCCAATTTGACCGCCAATCGTTCCTGACTGAGCCCGGTGCCGGTGCGGTACCGGCGGAACGCTTTGCCGAAGGCGGTGAGCATGGGGGACGCGCCGCTGCGCTTGCTGTGATGACGGGAGGGTGCCATGGCGACATGGTGTCTCAAGCCCGGTCAAGTTGTCATCAACTCTGTCGTGATCAGTTTTCTTTTTCTCTCGTACTTGATGGTTTCTCCTAAGCGTTCGCTGCCTGAATTGGCGAGCAAGCAACCGACGTGATCCGAAGGTCATCCGATGCCAGCACTAGCACTCGCGCCAGAAACACCCTCCCTCGTCCTGGAGACGTCCGAACGGGCGCCCGCCCGAGCACGCCACTTCATCGCGGAGCGCTTTCGGGAAATCGGGATGGCCGACGACTTCACCGGCCGACTCGTGGTCACCGAATTGGTCACCAATGCCTACGAACACGTGGGATTCGGGCACATCATCGTCCGGGCCTTCCCCGACGCGAAGGCCGGTCTCGTCGTCATCGAGGTGTGCGATGAGGGCGCGGTTCTGCCCGTCGTCCGGCCCGAGGACCACGGTGCCATCGGCGGACGGGGCCTGCGGCTGGTGGCGCAACTCGTCCACGACTGGGGCGTCCGGCCGCTCGACGAGGGGGGAAAGGCCGTATGGGCTCGTTGCGGCCGGTGAACGTCCGGGCACGGCGCCAGGTCCTGCGCTGGCGCACCCGCCGGGGGCGCGCCACGGCGATCCGCCACCTGGACCTGCTCGCCGTCACGGTCGCCACCAAGGGATACCGGTACGTCAAGCTCTACCAGGCCGACGAGTTCCCCACCCGGCCGCCGCTGCTGTGGGTCTTCGCGTTCGCCCCCGATCACCACGTCCGCGTCGCCGTGAGCGTCCGTGCCACGCCTGATGGAGCCTTGGGGGTACTACGAGGCCGGACGCGGCAGGCACGGCTACCTCTCGCCCTGCGGCGACACCAAGTACGCCACCGACCAGGTGGACGCCGTCCTCAAGCAGCGCATGTTCCCCGGCACCTGGTAGGGCCCCGCCGGGCGGCCTCCGGGCCGCCGCCCCGCGCCCGAAACGGTGGATGCCACCAGCCGTGTTGCGTCCGCACCGCGCCACGGCACTGTCAACGGTGGGTACGGCCGTCACGCGCCGTAACAAACGAAAGACAAGGAGAACGACCATGGACAAACGTTCAAGGTACGTCCTGGCGGCCCTCGCCGCCCTGCTGGGCGTCGCCATGCTGCTCTGGCCCTTCTTCGGTCAGCTCTTCATGCTGGCCGTGTGGAGCCTTTCCTGGCTGATCGGCGCGATCGTGTGGGGGTACGAGCGGAAGCGCGCCCACGACCGCGACCCCGAGACCTTCTCGGGGTGGCGGGGCAAGACGAGGCTCGCGTTTGAGACGGCTGCCGTCTACGGCGTCGTCATCGCCGGAGTCGTCGCCATCAGTTACATCGGCTGACCGGCACGAGCACAGTGAACGGCTCCGGGCACCCCCCGGAGCCGTTCCATCTCTTGTCACACTTGAGCCTCCGTAGCGGATCTCGCGTGCGGACTCGCTAAGGCGTCTCCGGTGGGCCGTAGAGGCGGGCGACGTCGGGTGAGTCGAGCCATTTGGAGTAGGTGGGCGACTTCGGCCAGCCGTCCGGTGAGTCCTGCCATTCCTCCTGGCGGCCCCACGGCAGGACGT
>NZ_SMKH01000017.1 GCF_004348515.1 Actinomadura sp. KC345
CCCTGAGCCCCGATCGGATCGTCCTTCAACCGATCCGGGCCTGGGTCTTCCGGACGGTCACCGGCTCAGCCAGACCCTGTTCGTCCACGACCCGCTGCAGGGTCGCGAGGGTTTCGTCGAGCCCATTCCCCCACCGCTCGCCGGGGGTGAAGGTCGCCGGCAGGTGGCGCATCCCGTTGATGACGCCGATGGTGTCGTAGTGCACCGTGCCCTCGGGGTCGCACCGGTAGTCCGGCATCCGGTCGAGCACCTGCACGAGCATCCGCTTGAACACCGTGCGCGCGACGTTCGAGCCGATGCACCGGTGGATGCCGATCCCGAAGCTGCTGTGCCGGTTGTTCTTCCGCGCGAGGTCGATCCGGTTCGGTTCCGGGAACACCTTGGCGTCCCGGTTGGCCATGGCCCACGACAACCAGAGCCGGTCGCCCTCCTTGAAGCGGGCTCCCTCGATCTCGCAGTCGGCCGAGATCGTCCGGCCGTCGCCCACCGCCGGGGTGTAGAAGCGCAGGAACTCCTCGGTCGCCGAGTTCAGCATGGCGCCCCGCTCGCGGCTCAGCTTCGCGCGCTCGTCCGGATTCTCCCCCAGCCACTCCAGGGCGTGCGCGGTGAGGGCCGTGGTGGTGTCGAAACCGCCGCCGATGATCAGGCCGATCGTACCGAGCAGTTCCTCGAACGGCGGGGTCTCCCCGTCGATCTTGAGCCGAGCGATCTCGTCGATCAGGCCCGGCCGCGGGTTCCGCTGGATCTCCAGGAAGCTGCCGACCAGATGCTGCCCCATCTCTCGGTGCAGCTCAGCGACCCGTGCCGCCTCGGGCGTGCCCGGCCGCGTGTACACCGCCGCGTGCACCGGCTCGTTGTAGATCTGCCAGTCCTCGAGGGGGATCCCCAGCATGCCGAGCGTGAGGACGGCCGGGACGATGTTGGCCAGTTCGTCGACGAAGTCGATGCGGCCTTCCTCGATCTTCTCGTCGAGGCAGGCGCGCACCAGTTCGTCGATCACCGGGACCCACCGGTCGATGGCGGCCGGCGACAGGTACGGGTTGAGCGCCTGCCGGTAGTACCGCTGGGTGGGCGGGTCCATCTCCAGGAAGCCGCCGACGCTTCCCGCACCCCGCTCGGGGGTGGGAATGGAGATGCCCTTGTAGCCGCGCCGCACACCCTTCACATCGTGGTCGTTCGACACGCGGTCGGCGGCTCGGGCGAGCTCGAACACCTCGCGGTTGCCCGCGGCGACCCAGTGGCCGTCATAGGTGTCCGACCACGCGATGGGGCATTTCCCATGCATTTCCTCGGTGATCGCCTCGAACTGCTCGCGATACTCCGGCGTGTGCCGGTCGAAATGGTATCGCGGCTTTTTCCGATCGCCGTCTCTGACGACGTCATCCGCACCCATGTTGCCTTTCTCCAATGCCGATCGAGGTTGGGTCGCCGCGGTGGGAGCCCGGCACGGCGCCGTCAAGAGGTGGAGATCGCTCGCTCCGGACACGAGTTGACGGCCTCGCTCACCTGAACCTCCTGGTCCGGCGGAACATCCTCGTGCACGACGGACGAATGACCGTCGATATCGCGGAGCTCGAAGATCTCCGGGGCGATCATCGCGCAGAGCGTATGCCCTTGGCACCGTTCCGAATCGACGCGCACCTTCACGCTGTCTCCTTCTGCCCGATTGTCGTCACGTATTGATCAGATGTGATAGTCGTGCCACTTCAGGTAACCGCCGGCGTCCACGCGCATCTGCATCCCGGTCACGAACCTGGATTCGTCCGAAGCGAGGAAGAGAACGGTGTCGCTGATGTCGCTCGCCTCGACGTAGGGGACGGGGAAGGCCTGCTGGACCGCGAACGCGGGCTCGGCGTCCGCGCGGGTCGGCGCCTCCAGGTCCGGGCGGAATGAGCGGTACATCGGCACGCTCTGCAGCATCGGGGTGTTGCAGTTGGTCGGGTGGACCACGTTGATCCGGATCTTCTGCGGCGCGAGGTTGCGCGCGAGCTCGTGCGCGTACTCCGACAGCGCCCGCTTGGTGAACGCGTAGCCGGTGCCGCCGGGATTCGATCCGGGATTCTGCACGGCGCCCATGTTCATCAGCGCCGCCGCCGACCCGGTCGCGATGATCGAGGCACCCTCGCCCAGGTGCGGCAGCGCGACCTGGATCGCGTTGATGGTGCCGACAAGGTTGACGTTGATGACGTCCGTCCAGGCCTGCAGAGGCGGCTGCCCGTGCAGCGGCGCGATGCCGGCCTGCGCGACCACGACGTCCAGCCGGCCGAGCTCGCGGACGCCCCGCTCCAGGGCCTCGCCCAGCTGCCCGGCGTCGCGCACGTCGGCCTGCGCCGTGACCACGCGCCGACCCGCCGCCTCGATCAGGCGGGCCGTCTCCTTGAGGTCGTCCGGCCCGGCGAGCTTGTAGCCGACCGTCTCGATGTCCTGGCAGATGTCGACCGCGATGACGTCGGCGCCCTCCTCGGCCAGCCGCACGGCGTGACTGCGCCCCTGTCCGCGCGCCGCGCCCGTCACGAACGCGACCTTCCCCTCGACACGTCCCATATGGCGTCGTCCCTTTCCTGCTATGCCGTCCGGTTCCGTCAACCGGCGGTGGAGCTTGTCATCCGGTCGCCGGCGGTGGCCGCCGCCAGCACTCCGGCCAGCGCGTCCAGGCCCTCGCCCAGCGCGCCCAACTCGGAGCCGTGCTCGGCGGCGACCCGCCGGACTACGTCCATGTCCTTGCCGAGGAACCCGCCCACCGCCGCGGCGAACGCCGTGACGGAGCCGCGCGCCGCCACGCCGGCCAGCGCGCGGCTCGCCGCGCTGCCGTGCTGAAGCGCCTCGATCAGGACGGTCTCGTCCACCCCGGACGTCGCGCCGAGGCGGACCGCGTCGGCCAGCAGCCCGATCTGGGCGCCGAAAAGCGCGTTGTTGAGCAGCTTCACCCGCTGGCCCGCGCCCAGCGCGCCCACGTGCAGGATCGGATCGCCGTAGCCGCGCAGTACGGGCCGGACCCGCTCCACGGCCTCCTCGGCGCCGCCCACGAAGAGGCAGATCCGCCCAGCGGCGATGTCGTGCGGACCACCGCTGACCGGGGCGTCGACCACCTGGACGCCGCGCGATGCGGCGCGGGCGGCGACGGCCTCGACGGTGTCCGGACTCCCGGTGGTGTGCACGACGACCACGGACCCGGTCCGCATCCGGGACATCAGCGGACCGTCGATGCACACGTCGCGGACCTGGTCATCGTCGAAGAGGCAGACCATGACGGCGTCCGCGTCCTCCCCGACGGCGGCGACGTCCGCGACGGGCCGCGCGCCGCCCTCCGCGAGCGCGGTGCGCGCCTCGGGAGTCCGGCCGAGCACCCGGGTCTCGTGGCCGGCCGCGACGAGGCGGCCCACCATCGGGCGGCCCATCCGGCCTGCTCCGACGTATCCGAGGCGCATGGCTGCTCCTATTCGCCAGGGCGTCGCACCCGCGCGACGTGGACGCCGACCCGAACGCGTTCCGTGGGGAGTTCCGGGTGATCGCGACACTAGCCATGCTCAACAGATTGAGCAATAGGTCATCTTGGTGAACGATAGTTCAATCTGTTGATCTGACACATGGAAGATGGAAGCCGGACGCGGGCGGCATGCCACGCGGCACCGCACCGAAACGCAGATCCGTCC
Source organism: Actinomadura sp. KC345 (assembly GCF_004348515.1). Lineage (GTDB taxonomy): Bacteria > Actinomycetota > Actinomycetes > Streptosporangiales > Streptosporangiaceae > Spirillospora. The sequence goes on from NZ_SMKH01000017.1 coordinate 3,654, forward strand.
AGAAGGAGCGCCGATGAGCGGAGCGAACGTGACCCCTTCGTCTTCGTCCGAGACCACCCCCGACGGCGTGCCCGGGAGCGCACCCGCCGTGACGTTGCGCGTCGGCTTCATCGGGCTGGGCAGCCAGGGGGCGCCGATGGCTCGTCGGATCGTCGACGCGGGGTTCCCGACGACGCTGTGGGCCCGCCGCCCCGCGTCCCTCGAACCGTTCGCCGGCACCGGCGCAAAGGTCGCCGGCTCCCCCGCCGAACTGGCCGCGGACTGCGACGTCGTCGGCGTCTGCGTGGTGGACGACGCGGGTGTCGAACAGGTCGTCGCCGGCGAGGCCGGAGTGCTGGCCCGGCTCGCGGCGGGCGGGGTGATCGTGGTGCACAGCACCGTCCACCCCGACACCTGCCGGCGCCTGGCCGAGGCGGCCGCCGCGTGCGGCGTCTCGGTCGTGGACGCGCCGGTCAGCGGTGGCGGCCCGGCGGCGGCCGAGGGGAGCCTGCTGCTGATGGCGGGCGGTGAGCCCGCCGCGGTCGAGCGCTGCCGGCCGGTGTTCGCGACCTACGCCGATCCGATCGTCCACCTCGGCCCGCTGGGATCCGGGCAGCTCACCAAGCTGCTCAACAACGTACTCTTCACGGCCAACCTCGCGACGGCGGCGGGTGCGCTCGCGCTGGGCCGCTCGCTCGGCGTCGACACGGCCCGCCTCGCGGAGGTCGTGTCCCACGGCAGCGGGGCGAGCTTCGCGCTCGGACGGGTCGCCGCGGCCGGCGGGACGCTCGACCCGCTGGCGTCCCGCGCGGGTGCTCTGCTCCAGAAGGACGCGCGGTTGCTGGCCGCCGTCGCCGAGGCGGCGGGCGTCCCCACCGGCCCGGTCATGTCGGCGGCCGACGACGCCCTGGAGCTCATGGACCATCGCAGGGGAGAGCCCGCCCGACCGTGAACGGAATTGACCTATTTCGGATGCGAGATTAATATTCTCGTACTTGGAGAGCGAGGTGCTGCACATGGGGGACACACCGCATGACGAGTCGGACCGCCGCCCCAAGGACGAACCGGACGGACGGCCGCCGCAGCGGGTCGTCCAGTGGGCCACCGGGAACATCGGCGCCCGGGCGCTGCGGGCCGTCATCGAGCACCCGGCCCTGACCTTGGCCGGAGCGTTTGTCCACACGCCGGCCAAGGTGGGCAAGGATTCCGGGGAGCTGTGCGGCTTGGACCCGACGGGCGTCACCACCACCGGGGACGTTGACGAGATCCTGGCGCTGGGGGCCGACTGCGTCCTCTACATGCCGCAGTCCTGCGACTTCGACACGGTGTGCCGGCTGCTGGAATCGGGGGCGAACGTCGTCACGACTCGCGGCGAGTTCCACCACCCGGGCAGTCTCGACCCCGACGTCCGCAAGCGGATCGAGGCGGCGTGCGAGCGAGGCGGCACCTCCGTCCACAGCACCGGTAGCAGCCCCGGTTTCATCACCGAGGCCGTTCCGCTGGTACTGACCTCGATCCAGCGCCGGCTCGACCGCCTCACGATCCACGAGTTCGCCGACCTCTCCCGGCGGGAGTCCCCCGCACTGCTGTTCGACATCATGGGCTTCGGCAATGCGCCCGCCGAGATGGACGAAGGCCGGCTCGCCCACGGGCGCGCCAGCTTCGGCCCGTCCCTGCGGTCGCTGGCCGAGGCGCTGTCGATGCCGCTCGACTCGCTGGAGGCCGACGGCGAGGTCGCGACCGCGCCGCACACGTTCCGCATCGCCGCCGGCGAGATCGAGGCCGGGACCGTGGCCGCCCAGCGCATCACGGTCTCCGGCATCCGGAACGGACGGGCCGTGCTGCGCTTCCGCGCGAGCTGGTACTGCACCACCGACCTCGAACCCGCCTGGGATGTCCGCGGCACCGGATGGCGCATCGCGGTGGAGGGCGACGCGCCACTGGACGTCGACCTGCGCTTCCCCGTGTCGCCGGACCGGATGGCCGAGACCACCCCCGGCTACACCGCCCACCGCGCCGTCAACGCCGTCCCCTACGTCTGCGCCGCGGAGCCCGGCATCCGCACGACCGCCGAGCTGCCGCAGATCGTGGGCATGCTCGGCTGAGCGCGCCGACCGAACGAAAGCTCCTCCGAGGAGCTGCTCCGCTTTTCGTTGACAGTGATCTCCGCCGTCAACTGGGCTTCTTGCTCCTGGTGCTGCAGCGGTGGGCCGGACGGTGGCCGCACAGCCCGCCCAAGCGCTCCGCGAGACCAAGCGGGTGGTCAACTACACCTGTCCGAAGCGCTGGACGGTGCGGTGTCGGCCGGTTCCGGTTTCGCCGCCGAGGCCGCCGCCATACGGTCGCCCGGGCATGAAAGCGCCTGCTCGCGCTTGGAGGACGGCCCGGTGACGCTGAGGACACGGTGCAGGGGGCGTCGGCACGCAGCGGTTCCTCGCTCCGAGTACCTACAGCGCATCGACGACGCACTGGAGCAACTGAACGCCCGACTCGGCGTCGGTGCGGGGCGGCGGCGCCGCGTCTCAGCCCCGGTCGGGGGCGAGGTCGGCGGCACGCCAGGCCATCGCCGTGATCGAAATCCCGGCCCGCCCGGGCGAGAGCACCCGGCGTCCCCGGCGCTCTCATCATCGGCAAGGCCGAGAACCCAGGCCGGCCAGCACACTGCCTCCTGGACCCGCAGCGGCAAGGCGCCGTGGCAGGCCGCCTTGACATGCTCCCGATGAGTAGCAGATTATTGAATCTGATTTCGATGTCAAGAGTTTGTGCGGGGCAGGAGAGTCCGATGGACCATATTCTGTACGAGGTGAAGGACCGGGTGGCGGTCATCACGCTGAACCGTCCCGAGGCCGCCAACGCCCAGACCATGGAACTGCTGGACGACCTCGACGCAGCATGGACCCGCGCCGCCGCCGACGACGACGTGCGGGTCATCGTGCTGCGCGGCAACGGCAGGCACTTCTCCGCCGGCCACGATCTCAAAGGCGGCGGCCCCGCCCCGGAGAAACTGACGCTCGAATACATCTACGACATCGAAGCGCGCCGGTACCTGGAGTACACACTGCGGTGGCGCAACGTCCCCAAGCCCTCCATCGCCGCAGTCCAGGGCAAGTGCATCGCCGGCGGGCTGATGTTGTGCTGGCCCTGCGACCTGATCGTCGCCGCCGACAACGCCGAGTTCTCCGACCCCGTCGTGCACATGGGCATCGGCGGCGTGGAATACCACGGCCACACCTGGGAACTCGGCCCCCGTAAGGCCAAGGAGATCCTGTTCACCGGCCGCCCCGTCACCGCCGAAGAGGCCGAGAAGGTCGGCATGGTCAACCGCGTCGTCCCCCTCGACGACCTCGACTCCGCCAGCATGGAACTGGCCGAGCAGATCGCCCGGATGCACCCCTTCGCACTCCGCCAGGCCAAACGCGCCGTCAACCAGACCCTCGACGTCCAGGGCTTCTACGCCGCCGTCCAGTCGGTCTTCGACATCCACGAAACCGGCCACGGCAACGCCCTCAGCCACAGCGGCCTCCCCGTCCTCATGCAGCTCGAAGGAATGAAGAAGAACCTCCGAGGCCAGTGAGCGCCCTTGCTGATTTCGACATCGCTTTCGGTTGAACGGTACGGGGAAGACATGAGGTTCGGAGTACAGCTCGGCGCCGTCAGTCCCCGGCTGTGGGGCGAGGTGGCCGGGGAGGCCGAGCGGCTGGGGTTCGAGTCGGTGTGGATCCCCGAGCACCTGGTCCTGCCGATCGATGTTGCGGGGAGCCCGCACCGGGGGTCGGACCATCCACCCCTGCCACCGGAGGTCCCGGTCTTCGACGCGTTCGGGGTGCTGTGCAACCTTGCCGCACGGACGTCCCGCATCACGCTCGGCACCTGCGTGTACAACATCGGGCTGCGGCACCCCTTCGTGACCGCGCGGGCGGCGGCGACGGTGGACGTCCTGTCCGGCGGGCGGCTGGCCTTCGGTGTCGGGGCCGGCTGGCTGCGGTCGGAATGGGAGGCGGTGGGGCTGGACTTCGACCGCCGCGGGGCACGGATGGACGAGGCCATCGCCGTGTGCCGCCGCCTGTGGGACGAGGCCGTGGTCGAGCACCATGGTGAGCACTTCGACTTCGGTCCCGTGGCGTTCGAGCCGAAGCCGCTGCAGCGTCCGGGGCCGCCGCTGCACATCGGCGGCGACGGGGCCGCGGCCCTGCGCCGGGCCGCCACCGTCGGCGCCGGCTGGATGCCGATGAACCACACCCTGGAGGAGCTCCCCCGCTCGCTGGCGCGGCTGGGCGAACTGGCCGAGCACGCGGGACGGACGGCCCCGATCGAGATCACGCTGCCCGGCGAGCGGATCACCCGGCCCGCGGATGTCGAGCCGTATGCCCGTGCCGGGGTGACGCGCCTGATCGTCGCGCCCTGGACCCGTTCCCGGGAGGCGCTGGAGGGGCTGCGCCGGTTCGCCGGCGACTTCCTCGGCTGACGGGCCGAGCCGCGCTCCCTAGCCGCTCCCGCCCTGGAAGGTCCTGGTCACGGCGATGCAGCTGAGGCGGCCGCCGTTACCCGAGTCCCGCAGCTCCACCCTCCCGAGACCGTCCCGCCGGACGGCGGTGGCGATGACGGGTCCCACGCGGGCGGGCTGGAGGTAGCGCAGGCCGAGCGAGCACAGCGTCTCGCCCTGCGCCGGCGACAGTGCCGCCTCCTCCGCGACCAGGGCGAGGAGACCGCCGTTGACGGTGCCCGAGGCGTTCAGACCGTCCTCGGTCCTGGGCAGGACGGCCACGCCGGGGCCGCGGCGCTCGCAGCCCGCGCGCTCGGCGAACGGAACGGCCAGGGGCTCCCGGGACGCCGGAAGCTCGACGCTGAAGCCTGGCGGGAGCCGGAGCCGGGCGTCCGGCGCCGTCATGAACGAGGCGTTCGCGATGGCCAGGGGCCCGCCGCCGGACGACGTGAACTCGACCTCGGCGGCGAAGACCGAGCGGCCGACCTTGACGACCCTGGCGGTCCCCTGGACGGTCCCGTCCCCGGGAGCCGGACGGTACAGCTGCACGTCGAGGTCCAGGGTCACCGGCACGCGGGGCGTCGTGACCTGGGTGGCCAGCAGGCCGGTCAGGGTGTCCGCCCACGCGGCCAGGATGGACGTCCGCAGGTGCGGGGTGCCCGGCACGCGCATCGCGGGGGTGACCGCCGCCGTACCGTGCAGCTCCCTGCCGGCCGTTCTGGTGGCGAAGCCGAGCTCGTCCAGCAGGTACTTCGGCGCCCGCGGCTCGTCGCTGACGGTCACATTCCCGCGCTCCTTCGATCAGAGGGTCATTCCAGTGCCGGGAGGACCTCGTCGGCGAAGAGCCGGACCGTCTCCGGTGCGCCGAAGTCGTGGAACTGGCAGACGAACAGCTCGGCTCCGGCGTCGCGCTGGCGCAGCAGCGCGGCGGCGACCTCGTCGGGGGTACCGGCGATGACGCCGCCCCACGCGCCGAAGCGGCGGTGGGTGGTCTCGACGACCTCGTCGCGCGCGGCCGAGGAGGGTGCCAGGCCGATCGGGTGCTGGACCGAGACCCGGGCACGGCCGGCCGACGGACGCAGCTCGGCGAGCCGGTCCGCGGCGGTCGACGGGCAGTTCCACCAGTCGGCCCGTCCGGCGACCAGCGGCATCGTGAGCTTCGGGCCGGAGCCGCCGATGTGGATCGGCACCCGGCCGGAGACGGGGCGGGGCAGGCAGACCGCGTCCTGGAGGGTCCAGTGCGCGCCGTCGAAGTCGACCGGCTCACCGGTCCACAGCAGGCGGACGAGGTCGATGGCCTCGGCGAGCCTGGCCGCGCGGGCCGGGGGCCCGGGGTCGGTGAATCCGTAGTCGGTGAGCTCCCCCGCCACCGACCCCCAGCCCAGGCCGAGTTCGAAGCGCCCCCCGGAGATCACGTCGAGGCTGGCGGCCATCTTCGCCAGGACCGCCGGGTGGCGGAACTCCGCGCACAGCACGAGGTGGCCGACGTGCAGCCGCTCGGTGCGCATGGCCACCGCCGTGGCGACCGTCCAGGCGTCGAGCATGCCGAGGTCGCGGCCGCGGGGAGGCGCGAGGTGGTCGATGAACCAGGCGGAATGGAAGCCTGCCTCCTCGGCCGCCCGCACGCGCCGTTCGATGGTCGCGAAATCCATCCTGACCTGCGGCAGGTAGAGACCGGCTTGGCCCGCTCCATCATCTGATCGCTCCGCCCGGCGAATCGGTCACACGGGGATGAGGCGGGAGAGGTTGCCGCCCATGATCTTGGCTTTGGCCTCGTCTCCGAGGTGGGCGAGGTCGTCGACGAAGGTGATCGGGTCGGCCTTGCCCTCCGGGTGCGGGAAGTCCGAGCCGAACAGGACCCGGTCGAACCCGATCAGGTCGGCCAGCGCGCCCATGTCGTCCTCGATGAACGGGCTCACGTGGATCAGCCGGCGCATCTGCTCCACCGGCTCCTCCTGGAAGCCGTGCGGCATCTTCTTGTAGGTGGTCGCGAGCTTCTCCAGCAGCGGCCGGACCCAGGACGCCCCGGTCTCGATGGTGGCGATCTTCAGCTCGGGGAAGCGGGACAGGCAGCCGTGGCAGATGAGCGACGCCACCGTGTCCTCGATCGCCCGCCACTGCCCGATCTCGCGGAAGGGTTGCAGCGTGAACGGCAGGTACTCGTTCTGCCGGCCCTCCCAGTCCGCCGTGTAGCGCTGATAGCCGCTGTCGGACGAGTGGAACGCCACCAGGACGCCGCTCGCCTCGACGATCTTCCAGAACGGATCGAACTCCGGCAGCGCGACCGAGCGGGGCCCGCGGATCCCGTACGCCGGGGCGGGACGGATGAGCACGACGCGTGCGCCGCGTTCCAGGCACCACTCCAGCTCCTTGATCGCCTCCTCGACGATCCCGAGCGTTATCACCGGGGCGGTGTAGATGCGGTCCCGGTAGTTGAAGGACCAGACCTCGTCCAGCCACTGGTTCAGCGCGTGCACCGCCGCGTGGGCCAGCTCGGGGACGTCCCGCATGCGCTCTTCCAGCAGGCTGGCCAGCGTCGGGAACATCAGGCTGCGCTGGACGCCCTGCTCGTCCATGAGCTCCAGCCGCGGACCCGGCTCCCGGAACGCGGGGATCGACTCCATCGGCTTGCCGACGATCTCCCGGTACGACTTGCCCTCGGGGTTCCCGTTCCTGAAGTAGTCCTCCTGGGCGCCGGGGCGGGCGACCTTCTCGAACGTGGGGTTCGGGATGTAGTCGCTGATCTGCCCGAGAATCGCGATCTTCGTCCGTCCCCGGACCCGCACGTACTCGATGGCGCCCTGGTACTCCTTCGGCAGGTACCGGGTGAAGGCGTCCTCGGTCTCGTACAGGTGGTTGTCCGCGTCGAACAGCGGAAACGGAAGCTCACGTGACGGCATTGGGTCACCCTTTCGGAATTCGGAGGGACGCCGGGCGTTCGGCCCGCGTCAGGCGCGGGGGGCGGAGGTGACCGGGTCGGCGACGCCGAGCCGGACGACCACCCGGTCCTGGTAGAAGGCGATGTGGTCGAGGAGGACGGCTACCTGGGGGTACGGCTCGGGGTACCCCCAAGCGACCGGCTCGGTGCCGTCCCGCAGCCGCCAGTACTTCGCCGTTCCCTTGAACGGGCACCGCGACGTGTGGTCGGAGGGCGCCAGGTGCTCGGTCCGCACGTCCGCCCGCGGCACGTAGACGACGATGCCGTGGTCCTGCTCGTCGACGACGAGCGCGGCCGCCGTCTCGGCGAGCGTGACGCCCTCGTGCGAGACCTGGACGAGGTTCCGCTTACGGCGCACGTCCACGCGGTAGTCCGGCCGTTCGACGTAGCCCGACGCTTCCATCCCTTGTCCCTCTTCAGTCACGGGCCCCTCCTCGGTCGAGCGCGTGCCGCAGCGAGCCGCCGCGCACCTGCTCCCGCAGCAGGAACTTCTGAATCTTGCCCGTGGCCGTGCGCGGGAAGTCGGTGACCAGATGCACCGACTCCGGCCACTTCTGCCGGGCGAGCCCGGCCTCGGTGAGATGGACCCGCACGTCGTCCAGCGACACCGGTCCCGCCGTGTCGTGCGGGCGTATCACCGCGCAGGCGTGCTCGCCCAGCCGCGGGTCGGGCTCGGCCACCACGCTGACCTCGGCGACCTGGTCCATGGTGAGCAGGAGCGACTCGATCTCCTGCGCGCTGATGTTCTCGCCGCCGCGGATGATCACGTCGGCGACGCGGTCGGTGATCGTGAGGAAGCCGTCGGCGTCCACCACGCCCATGTCGCCGGTGCGGTACCAGCCCTCGCCGGTGAACGCGCGGGCGGTCAGTTCCGGATCGGTGTAGCCGACGAAGCAGTCCGCGCCGCGCGTCAGGATCTCGCCGTCCTCGTCGAGGCGGAACTCGGCGCCCGGCAGCGCGCGGCCGTCGGTGCGCAGCCGCTTGGCGGCGGCGTCGTCCAGCAGGCTCGCCGTGACCGAAGGGTGCTCGGTGCTCCCGTAGGAGCGGTACACCGCGATGCCCTCGCCGGTCGCCCGCTCGGTGAACGCCTCCGGCACCGTCGAGCCGCCCAGCCCCATATACGGGATCAAGGCCAGGTGCTCGGGGGTGAAATCGGGGTGGTCGAGCAGGCTGGTCAGGAAGTAGGGCGGCCCGCCGGCGACGCCTAGCCCGTCCGCGGCCATCGTGCGCAGCACCTCGGCCGGGTCCCACCGGTCGATCAGGAGCACCGGCTCCGCCCGCAGCAGCGGCAGCAGGAACGCGTTGATCATCCCCATGAAGTGGCCGACCGGGGTACCGACGATCTGCGGCGGCCCGCCCTTGCCGTAGAAGTGGTCGGCCTGGCGCGCCTCCCAGCCGATCGTCTGGTGGCTGTGCACCACGCCCTTGGGATTGAGCGTCGTGCCGGAGGTGAACCCGACGACCGCCGGGGCGGTGGGGTCGACGGCCTCCGGCTCCGGGAGCGGGTCGGCGTCCAGCATCCGGGCGAACGGTGTCGCCGCCTGCGGCAGTTCCCGCTCCGGACGGTCGCTCACGACCAGCCACAGCGGCTCGATGTCCCGTCCGGCCAGCAGTTCGCCGTACTGCTCCAGATGATCGGTGCGGCCGAAGCGGTCGGGGGTGACGATCACGTCGGGCCGGACGACGTCGAGGATGTAGCCGACCTCCTTCGGGCCGTAGAAGTGCACCACGGGGACGACGACCGCCCCCACGTAGGTCGCGGCCCAGAACGCGATGGCGGCCTCTGCCCAGTTCGGCAACTGGAGCACGACGACCGACCCCGGGCCGACGCCCCGTACCCGCAACGCCCAGGCGAGCGAGCGGGCGGCGCGGTCGACGTCGGCGAGGGTGCCGTCGTAGGGGCGCGCTCCGGACCGCACGAGGAAGCGCGAGCGCGGGGCGCGGCGCAGGCCGGCGGCCACCATCGAGCCGAGGGATTCTCCGGTCCACCAGCCTTCGTCGCGGTAGCGCTGCGCGAGCTCGGCGGGAACCGGCCGGATGCTCCCGCTTTCGAGAGCAGAGCTTCGGATCACGGTGTCGCCTTCAGTGGTCGGTATCCTGGTCGGACGGACGCCGTCCGCCGGTGCTGACGATCCATATCAAAGTATATTTCGACGTCGAGGTCAATACCTGGAGGGCGGGACCGGCCGAGGCTCACAGCGTGGTGCCCGTCACCGAGCCGACGGTCAGCGGCCGAATCATCCCCTGCACCGCGTAGGAAGCGACAAGCCTGCCGTCTTCGCCGTAGACGCGCCCCTCGCCCTGCGTCATCCCGCGGCCGGTGTACACGACCTGGTTGGCGTAAAGCAGCCATTGGCTGACGTCGACGTCGGCGTGAAAGGCGACCGTGGCCTTCGAGATGCCGGTGGAGATCGTCTTGTGGGCCATCGCCTCGCTGTAGCCGGCGTGCGGACGCAGCGCGGAGGCGATCGTCCAGTGCGTCGTCGACTGCGTCATCAGCGCCGCGTGCAGGTACGCCTCCGGTGGCGCGTCGTCGAACCGGGTCCACACGTACAGCTCCGGCGGCCCGACCCGCCGGGGGTCGAAGTCGTAGGCGTCGTCGACGACGCGGATCTCCCGGCCCCCGACCAGCATCTCGGGGAAACCGAGCGGGCGCACCTCCTCCGGCGCCGGCACGTCGGGCATGGGCGCGGTCGAGCCGACCAGGTCCTCGACGTCCGCCCCCGCCAGGAGGAGGCCGGCGGCGCGCTGCCTTCCCGCCTGGACGACCCGCGCGTTGATCGTGGAGTAGGTCCGGCCCGCGTGCGGTACGTCCAACTCGAAAACGATCTCCTCATCGTGGCCGGCCGCCCGCGAGAAGATCATCGTCGCCGACGTGACGCGCTGGTGCGGGATCTCCCTGGACGCGGCGGCGACGGCGCCCCCGAGGAGCTGGCCGGCCTCCACCACGTTGCGCGCGGACGGCCCGTGGGCGGGAGCGGTGTAGCGCCCCGGCCCGGTCTGGCGCACGTCCATCAGCCTGAGCAGCTCGTCCTGGTCCCAGGGCCTGGCCCCGCCATCCGCGGCCGCATCGTCCCCGGCGGTCGGCACTCCAGGCTCCATCGCTCCCACTCCCGTCGCTCGCTGCGGCACTACCGGCAATCTATGTCCTGAAGCCACCCGTTGACAACGACGTCGAAATCATGTGTTCTCGACAACCACACCCCCGGTGGCGGAGAACGAGGAGGACAGACGTGCCGGACGGCGTTTCCGAGATCCTGCGCTTCGCCGAGGGCTGGGGCCGCCGGACGTACCCGGTGCCCTGGTCGCTCCGGGACACGATCACCTACGCCATCGCGACCGGCGCGGACGCGCACAACGGCCGGGACCTGGTCTGGGAGTCGGCGCCCGGTTTCCGGACACTGGCGACGTTCGCCACGCGCTTCGCGGGCGGAGCCCTCGTCGACTTCGCGGCGGGCACGCAGGATCTGGGGCTCCTGTCCTTCGCGCGCGCCTGCCGCGTCCGCGTCCACCGCCCGCTCCCCGCCGAGTGCGGTGACGCCGTCGCGTCAGCCACGCTCGGTGTCGCCGAACGCACCGGTGACCGGCTGGTGCTCCGGCTTGATGTGGAGACCTCCTCCCCCGACGGGCCGATCGCGGATTCGTCGCTCGACGTGCACTTCCGGCTTCCCGGGGCAAAGGCCACCCGGCGTCCGCCCTCGCCGGGGCGAGACGGCCTCGACGAGACGATCTGGACGGTCGAGGCGCGGGAGACCGTCCGCCCCTACCAGGCCGCGATCTTCCGCACGCTGCTCGGGCTGACGGCCGGCGGGCGGATGCGGGACGCGATGCACATCGATCCGGCCGAGTCGCGAAGGCGCGGGCTGTCCGCGCCGGCGCTGCCGGGCGAGGTCACGCTGGGCCTCGTCGCCCGCCTGGCGCGGCATAACTCCGCGCGGCTCGGCGTCGGCGAGCTTCGCGGGGTCGCGGTCTCGTACCTGAAGCCCGTGTCGGACGACGACCGCCTCGTCGTCGCGTTCGCCCCGGCCGGCGACGGCTCGGTGCGCACGAGGGCCGTCAACGGAGACGGCCGCGTCGCGCTGCGCGGCGAACTCCACTTCCACCCCGACTACCAGGAGGCATCGTGAAGCCTTCCTTCGAGGGCTCTCTTCCGCCTCTGGAGGAGCGCACCGTCCTGCACGTGCTGCGGGAGCGCGCCGAGCGGCACCCCGACCGGCCCGCGATCGCCGGGCCCGGCGTGGAACTGGGCTACGGCGCGCTTCTGGAGGAGGCCGCCGCGCTGGCCGGCGCCCTGCGCGCGTACGGCCTCCAGCCCGGCGACCGCGTGCTCCTGATGATGGACAACCACGTGGACGCGGTCGTGGCGTGGCTCGGGCTGACCTGCGCCGGGGCGGTGGAGGTACCGGTCAACACCGCGTTCGACGCGGGTTTCCTCGACCACGTCGTCGGCGACAGCGGTGCCGTCGCGGCCATCGCCGACACCCGCTACCTCCACCGGCTGGCGGCGGCCGACGGCGGGCGGCTGGACGGCCACGTCATCGCCCGCACCGCGGCGGAGACGGGGCGCGGCTGGTTCGACCTGCCCGCCGGTGAGCCGGTCGTCGCCGAGGCGCACCCGTGGGACATCGCGGCGATGTTCTACACCTCCGGGACGACGGGGCCGAGCAAGGGCGTGCTCCTCCCCCACGCCCAGGCCTACGGGTACGCCAGCCCGGTCTACATCGGGGCGGTCGGGCACAACGACACCAGCCATGTGTCGCTCCCGCTGTTCCATGTGGGCGGTCAGCTGTGGGGCGTCTACAACGCGCTCATCGCCGGGGCCCGCGCCTACATCAGCCCCCGGTTCACCGCTTCGGGTTTCTGGCGGGAGATCGCGGAGAGCGGCTCGACCTTCGCCATCCTGACCGGCGCCATGGCCCGGTTCCTGGAGGCGCAGCCGCCGAGCCCTCTCGACCGGAAGAGCGGCCTGCGCAAGGTCTGCCTGGCACCGCTCCCGGCCGACGCCGACGCTTTCTGCGAGCGGTTCGGCGTCACCTACTGCGCCGGCTACGGCAGCACCGAGGCCGCCACGCCGCTCGCCGCTCCACACGGAGTGTCGGGCGCCGGGGGCCTGGGCTGGGTGCGGCCGGGGTTCGACGCGCTGGTCGTGGACGAGCACGACGTCCCCGTACCTGACGGGCACATCGGTGAGCTGGTCGTCCGGCCGCACGAGCCGTGGACGATGTTCCAGGGCTACGCGGGACGCCCGGAGGCCACCGCGGAGGCATGGCGGAACTCCTACTTCCACACCGGGGACGCCGTCCGCAGGATGCCCGACGGCGAGTTCTTCCTCGTCGACCGCATCCGCGACAGCATCCGGCGGCGCGGCGAGAACATCTCCTCGGTCGAGGTCGAGGCGGAGGCGAACACGCACCCGCAGGTCACCGACGCGGCCGCGGTCGGGGTACCGAGCGAGCACAGCGAGGAGGAGGTCCTCCTGCTCGTGGTGCCCCATCCCGAGGGTCCTCCCGACCCGGCGGAGCTGTTCCGGCATCTGGCGGACCGGCTGCCGTACTTCGCAGTTCCCCGGTTCATCGCGTTCATCCCGGAGCTGCCGCGATCCGCGTCCAACAAGGTCAAGAAGGCAGAGCTGCGCGAGGCGGGCGCCCCGCCGGACGCGTGGGACGCCGAACTCAACGGGCTGCGCGCCACCCGGCGCGGCGTCATCGAGAACTGAAAGGCCCCGCACCATGGACGTCGGTCTCAGCGCCGAGCAGCACCAGCTCGTCGACTCCTTCACCTCGCTGTTCTCCGGCGCGTCGCCGCCGTCCCGGGTGCGGGAGGCCGAGCCGCTCGGCTTCGACGCCTCCCTGTGGGGCACCGCGCGGTCCGCGGGGGTCCTGCCCATGGCGGTCGGCGAGGACGCGGGCGGCTGGGGCGCCCGGCTGCTCGACCTCGCGCTCGTCGCGGAGCTGCAGGGGCGTTTCCTCGCGCCCGCACCGATCATCGAGGCCCAGGCCGCCGCCCGGCTCCTCGCGCGGCTGGGAACACCGCCCGCCTCCGCCGCGCTCGCCGCGGCCCTGGCCGGCGAGCGCACCGTGACGGTGGCCTTCCTTCCCGCCCGCGGCGGTGTGGCCCGGCTCGTACCCGCCGGGGCCGTGGCCGACGGCGCGGTGGTGCTGAACGGCGACCGGCTGCTGCTCGTCCAGGGCTGCGGCGCGCGGGCCGCGAACCTCGGTTCGCTGCCGCTCGCCGACCTGCCGATCGGCCCGGACGCAGACGTGCTGGCGACCGGGCCTGAGGCCGTGGCCGCGCACGAGGCGGCACAGGACGAGTTCCTGCTGCTGACGGCCGCGGCCCAGGTAGGCATCGCCGCCCGCGCGCTGGAGATCGGGGTCGGGTACGTCAAGGAACGCACGGCATGGAACGTTCCGATCGGCTCCTTCCAGGCGGTCGCGCACACCCTGGCCGACGTGGCCGCCGCCGTCGACGGCGCCCGCCTGCTCGCCTATGAGGCGGCCTGGGCGGCCACCGAGGAGCCGGAGCGCTTCGCCGAACTCGCCGCGCTGGCCTTCGGGTTCGCCGCCGAGACGGCGCGTGACGCCACCTACCACAGCCTGCACTTCCACGGCGGCTACGGCTTCACCGACGAGTACGACGTCCAGCTTTACTACCGGCGCGCCCGCGCATGGGCCGGCGTCTGCCTGGAACCGCGTGCCGCCTACCGCCGGGCGGCCGACCGCCGCTACGGCCCCGCACAGATGGAGGAGCAGTGGACTTCGGCCTAGTAGAGCGCGGCGAGGCGCTCCGCACGGAGGTCAGGGCGTTCCTCAAGGAACACCTCACCGGCGAACTCGCCGAGCGGTGCCACCGCACCGGGGTCGCCCACGACACCGGGTTCGTCCGTGCGATGCACGAGGCTGGGTTGCTCGCGCTCGGCTGGCCCGAGGAGTGGGGAGGACGTCCCTGCGACCCGTTCGAGTTGTGCGTCGTGGAGGAGGAGCTGAGCAGGGCCGACGCGCCGACCTACGGGGTCAGCACGACGCACATGGTCGCGCGCGCCATCCTGAAGTGCGGCGACGACACCCAGCGGGAGCAGGTCGTCCCGAAGGCGGTGCGCGGTGAGATCCTCATCGTGCTGGGGTTCACCGAGCCCGAGTGCGGATCGGACCTCGCCGCCGCGCGGACCCGCGCCGTGCGGGACGGCGACCACTGGGTGATCAACGGCTCCAAGATGTTCACGACCAACGCCCACATCGGCGACCATGTGTTCCTGCTCGCGCGGACCGATCCGGACGCCCCCAAGCACGAGGGGCTGACCGTGTTCCTCGTCCCCCTCGACCAGCCCGGCATCGAGGCGCAGGCCGTCCGCACCATCTCCGGTGAACGCACGAACATCACCTACTACCGCGACGCGCGCGTCCACGACGCGTGGCGCATCGGCGAAGTCGGCGGCGGCTGGCGCGTCCTGGGCGAAGCCCTCCAGGAGGAGCACTCCGTCGGCTTCGGCGCCTCGATGCTGCGGCTGCTGGAGGCGGCGGAGGACTGGGCGCGGACGGAGACCTGCGAACGGGGCCGGCCCCGCATCGCCGACCCCGGCGTCCGGGAACGGCTCGGCCGGTGCGCCGCCGAGGCGGAGGTCTCGCTGCTCCTCCAGCGGCGCGCGGCGGTGATGGCCGGGCAGGGCGCCGTCCCCGCGGCGGAGGGGCCGATGGCCAAGCTCTTCAGCTCCGAAGCACTGACCCGGGCGGCGGAGGACCTGTTCGCCATGCTCGGCCCGGACGCGCTGCGCAGTCACCTGTCCCCCGGCGCGCCCGGGGGCGGGCGCGTCGAGCACTCGCTGCGCTTCTCGCTCGGGACGACGATCTACGGCGGGACGAGCGAGGTCCAGCGCGGCAGCATCGCCCGCCGGGGGCTCGGGCTGCGCCGCTGAGCGGGAGCCGGCGGCGAAAGAGCCGGTGCCGGTGCCCGCCCTCCCAGGCGGCCACCGGCGCCGGCCCTGCTCATTCCCCCCGGCGGGTCAGTCCCCGACCGGTTCCTCCTCCGGCCCGGCGCTCAGGTAAGCCGACTGCAGGGCCCCGGACGAGGCGAGCAGTTCCTCACCGGTGCCCGACATCGCCAGGCGTCCCCGCCGCAGCACGTGCCCCCGGTCGCTGACCGACAGCACCTGCGATGCGTGCTGCTCGACGATGAGGACCGCCGTCCCGGCGTCGGCGGCGGCGCGGAGCCGCTCCAGCAGCCGTGTGACGATCAGCGGGGCGAGGCCGAGGGACAGCTCGTCCACCAGCAGCAGGTCCGGCTTGCCGGCAAGGCTGCGGCCGAGCGCGAGCATCCGCTGCTCGCCGCCGGACAGCAGCCCGGCGGGCCGGTTGAGGAGCGGCTCCAGTTCGGGGAACAGGGCGAGCGCGTCCTCGACCTTGCCGGGACCGAGCTTCAGGTTCGCCAGCGTCGTCAGCCGGCTGAAGACCGAGCCCCCCTCGCCGATGTAGGAGATGCCGCGTTTGGCCCGGACGTGCAGCGCGCCGCGCAGCGGGGCGTCCCGGTAGAGGACGCGCCCCGACGACGGCACCAGCACCCCGGCGAGGGCGAGCAGCGTCGTGGTCTTGCCGGCGCCGTTGGGCCCGAGCAGCGCCACGACCTCGCCCTCGTCGATGTGCAGGTCCAATGACCGGATCACGTCCACGCCGGTGTAGCCGGCGGACATCTCCTCGACCTTCAGCAGCATGGCGTCACGCCCTTTCCCGCTCGGTCTGCGCGTCCGACCCGAGGTAGGCGGCCACCACGGCCGGATCCCGCAGGATCTCCTCCGGCTCCCCGTCCGCGATCAGCGTTCCGAAGTTGAGGACGGCGACCCGGTCGGCGCACGTCCGCACGAAAGACATGTCGTGCTCGATGACCAGGACCGCGATACCGAGGTTGTCGGCCAGCCGCCGGATCAGCCGGGCCAGCTCGGCCGTCTCCTGCTCACTGAGCCCGGCCGCGGGCTCGTCCAGCAGCAGGACGGCGGGGCCGGCGGCCACCGCGCGGGCGATGGCCAGCAGCCGCCGCCGGCCGTGCGGCAGCTCGTCGGGAAGCCGCGCCAGGTCGTCGGCGAACCCGAACTCCTGGACGGCGGCCTCGCCGGCGACCGTCAGCGCGGGCATGCGCGGCCGGACCAGGTCGGTGAGGTACCGGGTCTTGGCCGGGGTCCCGGCCGTGACCAGGAGGTTCTCCATGACGGTGAGGTCCTCGAACAGTTCCAGCGACTGGAAGGAGCGCACCAGCCCGGCGCGGGCCCGGCGGGCGGCGCCCCAGTCCTCGAGCGCCGCGCCGCCGAGCCGGATCCGCGCGCCCCGGTCAGGACGCACGAAACCCGTCAGCGCGTCGATCACGGTCGTCTTCCCGGCGCCGTTCGGCCCGATCAGCGCGAGCACCT
This sequence comes from Actinomadura sp. KC345, assembly GCF_004348515.1. Classification (GTDB taxonomy): domain Bacteria; phylum Actinomycetota; class Actinomycetes; order Streptosporangiales; family Streptosporangiaceae; genus Spirillospora. The sequence goes on from NZ_SMKH01000017.1 coordinate 20,448, forward strand.
CGCCGCGGCCGACGTCCAGCCGCACATCGTTCACGGCCTGAACCCGCCCGAAGCGGACACTCAGCCCGGAGACCTCGAACACGCGCTCGCCCGGTGGACGTTCCCGCGGCAGGGCCTTCGCGGTGTCCGGTGCCGGAGTCGGCGGAGGCTCGGCCTGACGGCGCTCGGCCGGCCTGAACCGGTCGCGCAGCATCGTGGCGAACCGGACCTGCTCGAACGCCATCCCGCTCGGGTTGGCGAGAATGATGATCAGCAGCATCGCGCCCGAGACGATCTCCAGCGCGTTGGTGCCGAGGCCGAAGGAGTGCAGGATCTGGCCGCCGATGCCGCCGGGGGCGAAGCCGCCGCCGCCGAGCGCGCCGATCACGAAGCCGATCCCGCCGATCACCGTGTACACGACCAGCTGCACCGACGAGAACGGCGAGAACTCGGTCAGCACCAGGTTCTGCTGCCGGAACGCCAGCAGCACGCCCCCGAGCGCGGCGAGGGCCGCGCCGAGCGCGAACGCGTAGACCTTGATCGTCGCACTGCCGAGGCCGAGCGCCGCCGCCGCCCGCTCGTTGCTGCGCAGCGCGATCAGCCGCAGGCCGGTCCAGCCGCGCCGCACGTTCGCCACCGCGAGAGAGACCGCGACCAGCAGCCCGAGAGTGACGAAGGCGAGCCGGCGCGGATGGTCGAAGCCGTCGATCTCCCAGCCGAACACGTTCAGCGTGCCGATGTCGATGCCGGCCATCCCGCCGGTGAGGGCGGGATTCTGCAGGATCAGCTGGGACAGCACGACCGACAGGCCGAAGGTCAGCAGGGCGAGGTTGACGCCCCGCGTCCGCAGCGCCGGGATCGCGATGAGGACCCCGACCGCCATGGTGATCGCCACGGCGGCGATCAGGGCCGGGATGAACGGCCAGGACTGCGTCTGGATCAGCTTTCCGGCGATCCACGCGCCGGTGCCCGCCAGACCCATCTGCGCGAGGGAGATCTGCCCCGTCAGGCCGGTGACGACGACCAGCGACAGGCAGATGATCGCGGTGGCGAGGCTGACCTGGATCGAGGCCGCCCACGCGGGTGGCACCGCCAGGATGACGGCCGCGGTGATCCCGACCGCGATGAGCAGCCCCGGAACCGACACGCGGCCCGTGCCGAGCACCGGGAGCCGGTCGAGCAGCTCACCGCGGACGGGGAGGTTGCGGCCCGCGACGAACAGCACCACGACGATCATGAGGAACGCGGCCGAGTGCGACACCGACTGCGCGGTGAACGTGCCGAACAGCAGGTTGTTGTCCGAAACGACCGGCGCCAGCGGGCCCTCGTTGGTGATGTAGCGGCCGAGGAGCGTCTCCACCACGCCGATGACGAGCGCCGCCGCGAGCGTCCGCCAGAACGAGTAGAAGCGGCCCACGAGCGCCGCCGCCAGCGACCGCAGCACGATCAGCGCGAGTGCCTCGACGCTGAGGAACAGGACCGGGGCGATCAGGATGCCGGCCAGCGAGGCGAGCACGGCGCCGATCATCCAGTTAACCGTGGCGACGCGGTCCGGTGACTTGCCGAGCGCCGCCGCGGCCACCGGGTTCTCGGCGACCGCCTCGGTCGTGCGCCCGAACGACGTCCAGCGGAACAGCGCCACGAGGCCGAGCGTCAGCACGCCCGCGATGCCGATGATCCAGAACCGGTCCTGGCCGATCCCCGCGCCCGTCCCGAACAGGTGGTGCACGGTGTCCGGGAGCGGGGAGACGACGAGGTCCTGCCCGTGTCCCCACAACTGGTAGCCGATCCCTACCAGCAGTGCGAAGACGCCCAGGGTCGCGACCAGCCGCACCAGCGACGACGCGCGCCGCAGATGCTTCATCAGCAGCAGGTGCGTGGCCGCGCCGAGCAGCGCGGGGACGCCCAGGGCGAGCGGCCACGCGGCGGCCTGCGGGAGCCCGAGGTCGGGGGCGACGCGGAAGAACAGGTAGGCGCCGATCATGCTGTAGGCGCCCTGTGCGAAGTTCACGACCCCGCTGCCGCGGTAGATGAGGACGAGGCCCTGGGCCGTGAGGGCGTAGACCGCCCCCACGGACAGCCCCAGGATCACGAAGGTGAGGAAGTCGTTCATGGGCGAAGCTCCTGGCCTTTCCGGCTACTGCTTCGCGAGCTCGTTCAGATCGGTGAACTTGCCGCCGGCGGGAGCTTGGATCTCGCCGCCCTTCACCGTCTGGAACTGGATGGTCGCCCGCGGGAGCTGTGACAGCTTGAGGAAGTTCGGCGTGCCGTAGGTGAAGTCGGGGGCGATCCCGATGGAGACCTTGCTGCCCTTGAGCGACCTCATGAGCGCGGCGCCGCTGATCTCGTCCGTCGTGCCGAGCCGGTCCGCCACGAAGTGGACCGCCGCCCACGCGTTCAGCGCGAACTCGGTGCCCTCGATCTCGCCGTCGCCGTATTTGTCGATCTCGTCCTGGAACTGCTTGATCTTCGGGTTCGCGGTGTTCGTCGGAGCGTCGTAGTCGCTGGTGACGATGGTGCCCTCGCCCGCCTCGCCCGTCTTCTTCAGGGACGCCTCGGAAACCGCCGTCGCGACGACCGCGATCTTGCCCTGGTAGCCGGCCTGCCGCAGGCCCACGATCGTCTTGCTGGTGACGTCGGTGGAGGCCAGCAGGGCGACGCCGTCCGGCTTCTCGCCGGCGATCTGGCTGAACTGCGAGGTCAGGTCGGCCGACGCGTCGAACGGCAGGTAGTGGGTCTTCTTCAGGTCGTCCGGCGACTTCAGCAGGGCCTTGACGTACTGAGGCACCAGGCGGCCGGACGGGCTGTCACCGGTCACGACGGAGACCGTCTTGGCCCCCGCGTCCTGGAGCGCCGCGCCGGTGGCCGCCGACAGCATCGGCGAGCCGCCCACGAGCGGGAACGAGGCCGGGTTCACGAAGTCCTGCTCGGTCTGCACCTGCGTGCCCACCAGCGGGATCGACGCCGACTCGAACGCCTTGACGACCTCGTCCGACGACACGTACTTGCCGACGCTGGCGACCGCCTTCTTGTCGATGGCCTCGCGGGCGCACTTCACCGCGGCATTCGGGTCGGTCACGGTCGACGCCTCGCAATCGACCAGCTCGATCGGTCGCGCGTCGCCGCCGCCGGACGGCTTCACGCCGCCCGCGTCGTTCACCGCGTTGGCCGCGGCCCTGGCGGCCTTCAGCAGCTCGGGCTGGTAGATGGGCCCGGGCCCGGAGGCGATCACCGACAGCCGGATCGGCTCGCCGGGGAGATCCTTACCGTACTCGGCGTCGGAGCCGGAATCGGAACACGCGGTAACGCCGGCCGCCGCGAGCGCCGCGACGGCGGCGACGGAGAGGAATCTGCGCACGGTGGAACTCCCAACTACTTACACGAAAGGGGGTGCCTGGTCAGGGCTTTCGCCGTCCGGGCTGACGTTAGTCATCAAAGTATATTTCGACGTCAACGTCAATAGATAGAGAAAGACCAGGTGAAGCGGCCGCGCGCGGCCGCACTCAGCGGGCCGCGCGCTCCGCCTCCAGCGCGCCGATCCGGCCTTCCAGCCGGGCGACGACGTCGAGGAGCCCGAGAACGCCCTTGCGGATGACGATGTAGTCGTCCTTGGCGATCCGGTTGCCGTCGATGTCCTTCAGCTTCTCCAGCAACAGCACCGTCTGGGCCGCCTCCGGGCTCGCCTGGACGTCCTGGATCGAATTACCGATGTGCTGCGCCATGATCCCTCTCATTCGGGCGCGCTGACGCCCTTCTTCTCGAGCACCACGCCCGGACCCGTCACGCGCAGCCGGCAGGCGAGCCGGACGAGCGGGCCGCGCAGCCGCTTCGGCAGGCGGGTGCGCATCTGGAAAAGCTCCTCATCGTCCGGCGGCACGCATCCGAGCTCGCCGTCGACGACCTTCGCGAAGCACACCATGCACTCCGCCTGCCCGTAGCACTTCGTCGGCCAGATGTAGCCGAGCCGCCACGCGGCCTCGGCGACCGACTCCCCCGCCGGGACGTCGAACTCGACGCCGGCCGGCTCGACGCGAACGATCGGCATCGTGGCAAGACCCCCAGCTCGCAGGCCGGCCGGACCGGCCGTGCGCCCGGGGCGCACCACGGCCGGCCGGCCGCTCGGTCACATGTTCGAGGCGATGACGCGGTCCATCTCCTCGTGCATGTTGGCGATCGACTTCTCGTACTTGCTGGACAGCCGCAGGCCGTCGAAGTCCTGCGAGTGCAGGCCGCGCTGCTGGCCCTCGATGTTGCTGAAGTCCTGGCGCGGGATCAGCCCCCAGTGCTCGGTGTCGTCCTTGTCGAAGACCCCGAGCAGCTCGGCGCGCTCCGGCTCCTGACCCTCCGGATAGGTGGTCAGCGACCACACGTCGAAGACGCACTTCTCCGGGTCGTCCTGGTAGGGACGCGACCGGTAGCACAGCGCGTTGCCGTACATCGGCAGCATCAGGTAGTTCGGGAACAGGAAGATGTCGCCGCCCCACAGCCGCATGGCGTCCGTCAGCGGCGCCATCGGGATCCCCGCGCCCTCCGCGTACTCGTACAGCGCCGAGATGGCCGCCGCAGGGAAGTCCGACAGGTCGATGTCGGTGCGGTTGCGCAGGCCCTCGAACACCCGGATGTCGCCGTCCAGGGTCATCGCGTCCTGGCCCTGGGCGAGGAGCCGGCCCGACTCGATGAAGGTATCGGCGTCGGCGGTCCAGCCCTCGTTCTCGAACGCGCCTCCCTGGAACCGGGCGTGCCCGTTCCCGAAGACCGTGTACTCGATGGCCTCGCTCATCATCGCGCCGGCCTCCTCGCCGCCGCCCATCATCAGCTGCGGGTGCGTCTGCAGCGTGTGGTAGCCCTCGAAGAACGCCTCCTGCGCCATCTTCCAGTTGGCGTTGAGGATCACCTGCTTCCACCACTTGACCCGCATGTTCCCGACGCCCACCGCGTCGAGCATGTCGGCGACCGGCGACAGGGCCTCGCGGAGCGGTCGGGCCTCCGGGTCCATGTTGATCCAGACGTGGCCGGACCAGATCTCGACGCGGCACTCCCGCAGCCGGATGTCCTCCTTCTTCAAGCACTCCGGCTCGAACGCCGAGTCCATGAAGACGAACGACGACGACCCGTCGAGGTTCCAGCGCCAACCGTGGAAGGGGCACACGAGCTGGCCGCCGGGGAACCGGCCGGAGCCCTTCGCCAGCTCAGTGGCACGGTGCCGGCACGCGTTGTGCAGGGCCTTCACCGAGCCGTCGCGCTGCCGGACGATCAGGATCGAGCGCCCCGCGACCTCGTACTCGACGAAGTCACCGGCGTTCGGGATCTCCTCCAGCCGCGCCGCCATCTGCCAGACGCGCGACCACAGGTGCTCCTTCTCGAGCTCGTGCAGCTCGCGTGAGTAGTACCGCTCCTTCGGGACGAAGTTCGCCTCCCGCATGGGATGCGGGATCTTCGCCTGGACCTTCGGCGAGTTCGGCCCGGGAGCCGTGTCCCGGGGCGTGGCCGTTCCGGTGGTGACATCGGCTGTCATGACTCGGACACCTCGTTTCGAAGTGGGGTGGTGGGTCGGTCATTCGTCCGTTTCGATCGTGGCGAGGAGGGTGCCGACCGGGTACGTCCCGTCGGGGACGGCGTCGCCGTGGCGGAGCACGCCGGTGGCCGGTGCGGGGATCTCGGTCTCGACCTTGTCGGTGGCGACGATGTAGATCGGCTGCTCCTCGTCGACGCGCCGGCCGTCTTCGACCAGCCACTCGACGAAGACGCCCTCGTGGGCGGCCATTCCGAGCTTCGGCATCCGCACGGGAACGCTCATCGGCCGGCCTCGACCGTCTCGCGGACGGCCGCCGCGACGCGCGCCGCGTCGGGGAACACGGCCTCCTCCAGGACGCTCGCCGACGGGATCGGGCGGAAGCGTGCGCCGAGCCTGCGCACCGGCGCCTTCAGGCGGCCGAACAGCTCGCCGCCGATCTGCGCCGCCAGCTCGGCGCCGGGCCCGGCGAACTCCGTCGCGTAGTGGGACACGACCGCGCGGCCGGTCCGCCCCACCGACTCCAGCACGGCGGCAGCGTCCAGCGGGACCAGCGTCCGCAAGTCCAGCACCTCGGCGTCGATGCCCTCGGCCGCCAGCTCGTCCGCGGCCGCCAGGGCGTCGAAGACACCGCGGCCGTAGGTCACGATGGTGACGTCGGTCCCGGGACGCTTGATGTCGGCCTTGCCCAGCTCGGCGACGTGGTCGTCGGGGACCTCGCCCCGCGCCCCGTAGGTGTAGACGGTCTCGATGAACAGGCACGGGTCCGGATCGAAGATCGCCGCCTTGAGCAGCGCCTTCGCGTCGGCCGGCGTGCTCGGCACGATGACCTTCATGCCCGGGACGTGCATGAACCAGCTCTCCAGCGACTGCGAGTGCGTCGCCCCGGAGCCGAGCCCGGCGAACGTCGCGGTGCGCACGGTGACCGGGCACGGGGTCCGGCCGTCGGACATGAAGCGGGCTTTCGCCGCCACATTGACGATCTGGTCCATCGCGATGCCGATGAAGTCCATGATCATGATCTCCGCGACCGGGAGGCGCCCCTCCAGCGCGGCGCCGATCGCGGCCCCCGCGATGGCGGCCTCGGAGATCGGCGTGTCGAGCACCCGTTCCCGGCCGTGCTTGGTGGACAGCCCGGCGGTGACGCCGGACACGCCGCCGGCGGGGTCGGCCAGGTCCTCGCCGAGCAGGAAGACGCGCTCGTCCTCGGCGAGCGCCTCGTCCAGCGCCTCCTGGAGAGCGGCGAGGACGGTGAGGGTCCGGGTCTGAGCCGGGGTCGTCATGCGGGGATCCCTTCCATGGCGGCGTACACGTCGCGGTCGATCTCGCCGAGGTCCGGCACCGGCGAGTCGAGGACGGCCCGGAGCGCCTCCTCGACGCGGGCCGACGCGTCCGCTTCGATCGCGGTCAGCTCGGCGTCGGTGAGCACACCTCCGTCGAGCAGCACCTGCCGGTACCGGGGGATCGGGTCGGCCTTGCGCGCCGCGGCGAGCTGCTCCGGCGGCATGTACTTCTGCGGGTCGCCGGAGTAGTGGCCCTCGAAGCGGAAGGTGACGCATTCGAGGAGGGTCGGGCCGCCGCCGCTCCGGCCGCGCTCCGCCGCCCGCCCGACGGCCGCGTGAACGGCCTCGGGGTCGTTGCCGTCGACCCGCTCGCCCGGCATCGCGTAGCCGAGGGCCCGGTCGGCGACCCGCTCGACGCGCATCGTCTCGGCGATCGGCGTCATCTCGGCGAACAGGTTGTTCTGGCAGACGAACACCACCGGCAGCCGCCACGTCGCCGCGAGGTTCATCCCCTCGTGGAAAGATCCGGTGTTCGTCGCGCCGTCGCCGAAGGACACGGCCACGACCCGGTCGCTGCCCTGCTGCCTGGCGGCGAGCGCCTGCCCCACGCCGACCGGGACGCCCGCCCCGACGATGCCGGTGGACAGCAGCACGCCGACCTCGGGGGCGGTGATGTGCATGGTGCCGCCCTTGCCGCCCGACGCGCCGGCCGTCCGGCCGAGCACCTCGCCGATGACCTCGATGAGTGGTACGCCCTTGCCGATGAGGTCGTGCAGGCCCCGGTAGGTCGTGACCAGGCGGTCGTCGGCGCGCAGCGCCGCTCCCATGCCGGCCGCGATCGCCTCCTGGCCGCGGTGCGGCCAGATCACGGCGGCGAACTCACCGCGGCCGATGCCGCGCCGCAGGCGCTCGTCGCACGCCGCCGCCAGCGTCATCGTCGTGTACATGCGGCCCGCCGTGTCCTTGCCTACGTCTTCTGTCGACATCGAAGTCATAAAAGCTCCGTTCCCCGGGACCTTCGCTAGCGCGGACGGGAGATGGCCTGTTTGCGCACGTCCAGTCAATGCGAGAAAGAACGCCTACTCGCTGCGAGGCTAACAACGTGTGGTACAGGCCACAAGAGTAAATTGACGTCGACATCAGGATTATTTCCAGGCGAGAATCGGATTCTCCGGAACCGCGAGTGGTACGGGCCACTGGCGACCCGGCGCGGGGGCGCGGCCGGTGCTCAGTCCCGCGTCCGGACGACGCCGCGGTCCCTCAGGCCGGACACCCGCGACTCCGGGACGCCCCAGTCGGCGAGCGCCGCCGCACCGCCGGAGCCGGGCAGCGTCGGGCCGCCCGGCGCGGACGGGGCAGTGCGGCTGAAGCGGGGCGCCGGAGCGGGCTGGTATCCGTGCGCGGTCGGGTGGAGCACCTCGCGCGCCCGGAGCTGCGGATGCCCGGCGGCCTCACCCATCGACAGGACCGGGGTCGCGCAGACGTCGTCGCCGGCGAAGAACCCCTCCCACTGCGCCCGCGTCCGCGTCCGGAACACGCCGGCGATCCGGTCGCGCACCGCCGGCCACTCCGCCGGGTCGTCCAGCGCGCCGGCCAGCTCAGCGGGAAGCCCCAGACGCGAGAGCAGGCGCAGCAGGAACTTCGGTTCCATCGCGCCCACGGCGACGTGGGCGCCGTCGGCCGTCTCGTAGGCGGTGTAGTTGGGGGCGCCGCCGTCCAGCAGGTTGCTCCCCCGGGCGTCGTTCCAGCGGCCTGCGTTGCGCAGGGTGAACGGCCAGGCCATCAGCAAGGACACGCCGTCGATCATCGCCGCGTCGACGACCTGGCCGTGCCCCGACCGGCGTGCCTCGAACAGCCCGGAAACCAGGCCGAACGCCAGCAGCAGGCCGCCCCCGCCGAAGTCGCCCAGCAGGTTGAGCGGCGGAACCGGCGGCCCGTCCGCGGGCCCGATCGCGTGCAGCGCGCCGGTGAGGGCGGTATAGTTGATGTCGTGCCCGGCCCTGTCCGCGAGCGGGCCGTCCTGGCCCCAGCCGGTCATTCGGCCGTAGACCAGGCGCGGGTTGCGGGCGCGGAGCGGCTCCGGGCCGAGACCGAGCCGTTCGGCGACGCCGGGCCGGAACCCCTCCACGAGGACGTCCGCCGTCTCGCACAGCCCGGCGACGAGTTCGGCCCCCGCGGGGTCCTTCAGATCGACCTCCACGGATCGGCGGCCGCGGGAGAGGATGTCCTCTGCGAGCCACCAGTCGTCCTCCGGGCCTGTGCGCAGGCGGTCGAGGCGCAGCACGTCGGCGCCCATGTCGGCCAGCATCATGCACGCGAACGGGGCCGGCCCGATGCCGGCCAGCTCGACCACCCGCACGCCCTTGAGCGGTCCGCTCATCCTCGCCTCCCGTGGCCGTTCACAGCTCGTCCAGCAATAGCCGCGCCTTCGCGAGCGCGGCAGGCAGCCTCGGGAGCATGCGCACTCCCCATGCGGCCGTGTCGCCCCGCTTGAGCGCGTGCTTGGCGATGAGGCCGGTCGTGGCGGTGAGCTTGAACAGCGCGAGCGCCAAGAACCAGGCCATCTCCCCGACGTCCTCGCCGTACGCCTCGGCGTACTCCCGCAACAGCGCGTCCGTGCCCGGCAGGCCGGGTGCGGACCGCACCGCCGCTGGGTGGTCCCCGTCCAAGGACAGGACGAACCACGCCAGGTCCACCCGCGGATCACCGCGGGACCAGATCTCCCAGTCGATCACCGCGGTGACCTCCGTGCCGCGGCACAGCATGTTGCCCAGCCGGAAGTCACCGTGGGTCAGGCACGGGACGACCGGCACCGGCTCGGTGGCGCGCAGCCGTTCGCCGCAGTCCGCCCAGGCCAGGCCGAAGTCCGCCGGAAGGGTGCGCAACGCCTTCTCCCAGCGGGTTATCTCCGCTCCCAGCGACACGGGCTCCTCCTCGGCCCACCAGGGTGCGGTGAGCTCGGTCCGGTGCAGCGCGGCGAGCGCGCGTGCCGCGCTGAACGCCCGTGCGCCGAGCACGCCCGGGCCCGGAAGCCCCTCCTCCGCGTCGTCCACGTTCGGTTCGAGTGCGGAACCCTCGCAGTGGCTCATCGCGAACAGCGGCCCGTCCGTGCCGTCCTCGGCGAACAGGAGCAGGGGGACGGGCACCGTGCCGGCCGGGCCGAGTCCGGCCAGCAGCCGCGCCTGGCGGAGCATGTTGCGGTTGCGCCTCGCGGGCAGTCCCGCCGGGGCCACCTTGACGACGATCCGGTCGTGGGGCGCCGCGTCCACCGAGGCCAGGAAGGTGAGGCTCGACTCGCCGCCGGGCAGTTCGCGCACCGCGGTGATCTCGGCACCGGGGTGCCAGCTTCGCGCCGCGGCGTTCAGCCGCCCGACCAGGGCCGGGACGTCCGGGCCGAGCGCCGCGGCCGCCGCCTCAGCCCCCATCCCGCACCCGGGCGAGGACGTCCGCGTGCTTGGCCAGCGCGGCCTCGCGGCGGGCGGGGACGTGCTCGCTCGGGAACCTGCCCTCCGCCGGACGCACCGAGCGCAGCAGCTCCCGCGCGACGGTCATCTTGTGGACCTCGGTCGGGCCGTCGGCGAGCCCCATCACGAACGACTCGACCAGCGTCTCCACGAACGGCATCTCGTGGGTGACGCCCAGCGAGCCGTGCAGCTGCAGGGTGCGGGACGCGACGTCGTGCAGGACGGTCTGCATCGCGGCCTTGACGGCGGCGATCTCACCGCGGACCGCCTTGTAGTCGTCGCACTCGTCGATCCGCCACGCCGTGCGCAGGGTCAGCAGCCGGAACATCTCCAGCTGCGTCCAGGAGTCGGCGATCATCCCCTGGACGAACTGCTTGTCGGCGAGCCGCTCGCCCTGCGTGAACCGCGACACCGCCCGCTCGCACATCGCGTCGAGCGTGCGGCGGACCAGGCCGATCGTGCGCATGGCGTGGTGGATCCGCCCGCCGCCCAGCCGGGTCTGGGAGATCGCGAACGCCTCACCGGGCTCGCCCAGCACGTGATCGCGGGGCACGCGGACGTCCTTGTACCGGATGTAGGCCTCGTAGCCGGTGCCCGGGGTCTCGTACCCCATCCCGACATTGCGCACGATCTCCAGGCCGGGCGTCTCGCGCGGCACGACGATCAGCGACTGCCGTTTGTACGGCGGATTGTCCGGATGCGTCACCGCCATGACGATCATGAACGAAGCGAAGCAGGCGTAGGAGGAGAACCACTTCTCGCCGTTGACGACCCACTCGTCGCCGTCGAGGACGGCGGTCGTGGTGAAGACCTTCGGGTCCGCGCCGCCCTGTACCTCGGTCATCGAGAAGCATGACCCGATCTTGTTCTCCAGCAGCGGCTCCAGGTACCGCTCCTTCAGCATCGGGCTGCCGAAGCGCGCCAGGATCTCGCTGTTCCCGCTGTCGGGCGCCTGGCTGCCGAACACGATCGGCGCGCAGGCCGAGCGGCCGAGGATCTCGTTCAAAAGCCCGAGCTTGACCTGCCCGTAGCCGCGGCCGCCCAGTTCGGGGCCGAGGTGGGTGGCCCATAGGCCGCGCTCCCGGACCTTGTCCTGGAGCGGCGGGATGAGCGCCTGCCGGACCGGATCGGCGTGGTCGTAGGGCGAGTCGACGAGGTAATCGAGGTCCTCGACCTCCTCGCGGACGAACGCGTCCGCCCAGTCGAGCACCTCCTGGAACTCGGGCTCGGTTCGGAAGTCCCACGGCATCGGCGTTCCTCTCGACGGCCGCCGCGCGACCGCGCACGGCGGACCTCAGCAGGATCACCAAACTTACAATATTGACGTCAAAGTAGAAAGTGTTACCGAGGATTCAGCGGTCCAGGTAGCGCGGTGGGCGCCGCTCAAGGAACGCGGCGCGCGCCTCGGCGGCGTCCACCGTCCCGGCCGCCATGACCTGGGCCCGGTCCTCCCGGTCGAGCGCGGCGCGCAGGTCGTCCTCGTCGGCGTTGGCCCACATCACCCGCTTCGTCATGCGGACGCCGAAGGGGGCGTTGGCGATGATCGACGCAGCGGTCTCCACCGCCGCGCCGATCAGTTCCTCCGGCTCCACCAGCGGGCCGACCAGGCCCCGAGCATGCGCCTCATCCGCGCCGACCAGCCGTCCGGTGAGCATCCAGTCGGCCGCGGCGTTCATCCCCACCAGCCGCGGCAGGTGATAGCTCAGTCCCATCTCGCACCCGCTCAGCCCGATCCGGATCGCACCCGCGCCGAACTTCGCCGACGGCGTCGCGATCCGGATGTCGGACGCGCAGGCCAACGCCATCCCACCGCCCACCGCGGCGCCGTTCACGGCCGCGATGACCGGCTGCGGCAGTTCCCTGACCACGGCGATGATCCCGCTCATGTACCGCTGGAACCCCAGCAGCGCCTCGGGCCCCTCGTCCGGGGACGGCACCGGGCCGCCGAAGTCGCGCACGTCCAGGCCGGCCGAGAACGCCCTGCCCTCCCCTGTGAGGATCACCGCCCGGACGTCCGGGTCCCGGCCCAGCTCGCCGAATCGGTCGTACAGCTCGGCCATGAGGCCGGCGTCGAGGGCGTTGAGGGAATCGGGACGCGCGAGCGTCACCACGGCGATCCCCGGCCGCTCGCGGCCGACCCGCACAACACTCGCCATCCCGCGCTCCTTGAGGCATTATTGATTCCGACGTCGGCATTGTAACCGACGTCCGCCTTCCCGGCCCGGACCCGGGCGGAACCGACGTGAGGAGCGGGACATGGGTCGACTGGACGGAAGGGTCGCCCTCGTCACCGGCGCGAGCCGGGGACTGGGCCGGTCCATCGCGGGGACGCTCGCCGCCGAGGGTGCGCACGTCGCCGTCGTGGCGCGGACAATGGAGGCCAGGGACGGCGTGTCCGGTTCCCTGGCGGAGACGGTGGCCGAGATCGAGTCCGCGGGCGGGCGGGCGACGCCGTTCGCCGCCGATCTCTCCGACCCCGCGAACTGCGACGGGCTGGTCGCCGACGTCCGGGAACTGGCAGGGGCCCCGGCCGTCCTCGTCAACAACGCCGCGGTCACGTTCCTGCGCCCCCTGGAGGACTTCCCGATCCGCCGCGTCCAGGTGATGCTGAACCTTCACCTGCTGACCCCGCTCCGGCTCGCGCAGCTGGTGGCGCCGGGGATGCGCGCGGCCGGCGGCGGCTGGATCGTCAACCTGACCTCCGTCGCGGCCGTCCGCCCGGAAGGCCCGCCGTACGACGCGTTCGCCCGCACCGCGGGCTTCGGCGTCTACGGGACGGTCAAGGCCGGGCTGGAGCGGCTCACCGTCTCGCTGGCGGCCGAGTTCACCGACGCGGGCATCGCGGTGAACGCCGCCGCCCCCCTGAACCCGGTCGCGACGCCGGGCGCGCGCACCCTGGACCTGGCCGAGACCGGCACTGAGGACGTCTCGCTCATCTGCCGCACCGTCCTGGAACTGTGCAGTGGCGACCGGACCCGGCTGACCGGACGGATCGAGCACACCACGCCGTTCCTGGAGCGGCTCGACGCGGGCGAGGTCGCCGGCGCGTACCAGAACGCCCGAGCGTGAGGAGAAACGACATGGGCACTCCCCGGATCTACCACGTCGGCATCGTCGTCCCGGTGCTCGAACCCGCGATGGCGCAGCTGGGGGAGGTCGCGGGCGTGACGTGGGGCCGGTTGCAGCGCTTCACCGTCGAGTTCGACACCCCCTCCGGGCCGCGGACGTTCGACCAGACGTTCGTGCTGTCCCTGGAAGGGCCGCCCCACATCGAACTGCTGGTTCGGGTCGAGGACAGCGTGTGGGAGAAGACCGGCCTGCACCATCTCGGCATGTGGAGCGACGACGTCCCCGGCGAGTCGGCCGGGCTCGAAGGCGGCGGCTGCCTGTGGGAGGCCGCCATGCTGGACGCCGAGGGGCGGCGGGCGGGCGGCTGCTACCACATCCTCCCGGGCCTCGACGCCCGCGTCGAACTCGTCTCCCGCGCCGCGAGCGGCCCGCGCCTCCAGAACTACCTCGCGGGCGGGTCAGAGGAGTTCGAGGATCGTGGCGTTCGCCAGGCCGCCGCCCTCGCACATCGTCTGGAGGCCGTAGCGGTGGCCCTCACGCCGCATCCGGTGGACGAGCGTGGTCATGAGGCGGGCGCCCGAGCCTCCGAGGGGATGGCCGAGCGCGATCGCCCCTCCGTCGGGATTGACCGCGGCCGGGTCGGCGCCGGTCTCGGCCAGCCACGCGAGCGGGACCGGCGCGAACGCCTCGTTCACCTCGAACGTGCCGATGTCCGAGACCGGAAGGCCCGCCCGGTCGAGCGCCTTGCGGGTCGCCGGGATGGGCGCGCTCAGCATCATCACCGGATCGTCGCCGGCCAGCACCGCAGTGTGCACCCGCGCCAGTGGTTCCAGCCCGTACCGCGCCGCGTTCGCCGACGTGGTCAGCAGCAGCGCGGCCGCGCCGTCGCTGATCTGGGACGACCCGCCCGCCGTGACGACCCCGTCCTCGCGGAAGACCGGCCTGAGCTCCGCCAGCCGGGCGGCCGTCGTGTCGCGGCGGACGCCCTCGTCCTCGTCGATGACCGAGCCGTCGGGCAGGGCCATCGAGACGATCTCCGCCGCGAACCGGCCTGCGTCGATCGCCGCGGCCGCGCGCGCGTGAGAGCGCAGCGAGTACTCGTCGACCTCGGCGCGGCTCAGCCCCCAGCGTTCGGCCATGAGCTCGGCGCCGACGCCCTGGTTGAAGCCTTCCACACCGAAGCGGGACGTCAGCGAGGACGGCGTCGGCGTGCCGGCACCGTAACCGAGCGCCGCCCCCAGCGGAACCCGGCTCATCATCTCCACACCGCCCGCGACCGCGAACTCGTACTGCCCCGAGATCACGCCGGCCGCGGCGAAGTGCACGCTCTGCTGCGAGGACCCGCACTGCCGGTCGACCGTCGTCGCCGGGACCGACTCCGGCCAGCCGGCGGCCAGCAGGGCGCCGCGCCCGATGTTGAGGGTCTGCTCGCCCACCTGCTGGACACAGCCCCAGACCACGTCGTCGACCAGCGCCGGCTCCAAACCGGTGCGCTCGGCGAGCGCCCGCAGCACGCCGGCTGAGGCGTCCACCGCGTGCACCTGCGCCAGCCGACCGTTGCGGCGGCCGATCGGGGTCCGGACGCACCCCACGATGACGGCGTCGCGTTCACTCATGTCCTGTCGTTCCTCCCCGAAGAGCCGGACGGCTCAGGCCGCCGGGGACGCTGTCAGCGTCTCGGTCAGCGTGGTCTTCGTCCCGACGGCGTGGTACAGGTACCAGTTCTTGAAGGGGTAGCGGTCCTCGGGCGTGAAGCCGTAGTCGTCGACCACGCCGGGAACCGAGAGGCGGGTCTGGTCCAGGTGGGTCTTGAGCTGCTCGCCGGAGCACGGGTGGCCGCAGCTCTTCAGCGCCTCGCCGAACGCCCGCGCGGCCAGGTAGCCGATCACCAGCTCGCCGTCGTTCAGGCCCTTCGCGGTCGCCGCGTCCTGGATCGCCGGCTCGACCGCGCCGATGTACTCCTTCACGCCGCTCTCGGTGCCCGCCGGGTCGACGAGCGCGTAGACGTTCATCGCGTAGACGCCCTCGTCCTTGGACGAGACGAGGGAGGCGAAGTTCCCGGTGCCGTCCAGCCAGACGAACGGCGCCTGCACGCCCGCGGCGCGGACGCCCTTGAGGACGCTCAGCATGCCCGGCCCGGTGGTGGTCACCAGAACGACGTCGGGTTCGGTCTCAACGACCTTCGTCACCTGCGCGGACACGTCGGAGGCCATGAGGTCGACCTCCTGGGCGGTGGCCAGCTCGACGCCGGCGCCGCCGGCCTGCTCCTTCATCGACTTGGCGAGCGCCTCGTTGGTCAGCGTGTTCAGGTAGACGAGGGCGGCCTTCGGGCCGTCCTTCTCGGTGACCTTCTTCGCCGCGTCGAACATGGCACTCGCCGCGCGCGTGTTGTCCGGGCCGATGCTGAAGACGTAGGGGTTCGGCTCGGCGACGGAGATGCAGCCCATGGGAACCTCGTAGCGCTCCGCGACCGGCTGCGCGGCCGAGCAGTTCGAGCTCAGCACGTTCCCGAACATCGCGTTCACCTTGGAGGCGGTCGCCAGCTGGGTCGCGTTCGCCGCGGCCCGGGCCTGCTCGCCGCCGTTGTCGAGCGAGGTCAGCTTGATCTTGTGGCCGTTGATGCCGCCGGCCGCGTTGACCTCGTCGACGTACCCCTGGATTCCCTGCTGGAGCGTCTTGCCGTAGGACGAGGCCGCTCCCGACAGCTCCGCGTTGATGCCCAAGTTGTATTCGCCGCCGGAGCCCGCGTCGCCGCCGCCTCCGCATCCGGCGGCGGCGAGGACGGCCGCGCCTGCGACGGCCAGGGCCTTGAGAAGGGTTCGGGGTGCACCGGGCATCGCAGCATCCTTGTCATGAAGAACGTCGGGGGTGGGGTGTGACCGATGTCATTTTTAACTTTGATGTCAGAAAATAAATCCGCTTGAGGGTGCTGTCAAGGTCTCTCCGGCAGCGTGACCTCGGCGAGCCCCGGTCCCACCGTGAGGACGCCGTCCGCCGTCGTCCGCAGCTCGATCTCGACGACCGCCCGCCCGGCTCGCCGCTCCTTGGCGACCACCCCGCCCTCGACCCGGACCAGAGCGCCGGCCGGCGTGAAGCGCGCCATCCGGAAGTTCCTGATCGCCTGGATGGTGCCCTCCAGGCCGATGTAGTCGCGCAGGGCGCGCTCCCACATGCCCTGCAGGAGGATCGCGCTCGCGTACATGGACGGCGCGCCGTTCGCCCGCGCGTAGGCGTCGTTGTGATGCGTCGCGGTGAACTCGCGCCCGGCCCCCGCCGCCATGACGAGGCGGTGCACGGGCAGCGGGAGCGTCAGGCCCGGCAAGCGGTCGCCGACCGCGACGTCCTCGAAGCGGCGCTGCCCGCTTCCAGGCACGTTTGGTTCAGGCACGCTCGATTCAGGCACGGGCGCCCTCCCCCTCCACCGGGACCGGGTCGAAGAAATAGATCTGCGCTTCGACCCGGCAGATCGGTTCCATGTCGCCGGTGAACACATGCCGGTCGAACGTGACGAACGCGCCCCGTCCCACCCTCGTCTCCTTGGGCTCGCAGGCCAGCAGGCGCCGCGGCCCGGCCCCGGCCCGCTCCCCCGCGTGCAACGGCCGCTCGAACTCGATCGACAGGCACGTTCCGAACATGCCCGAGGTGGGCGGCGCCCCGGGGAAGACGTCGTCGGAGATCGTGCTCCGCCATGGCTGCGCGTCCCTGGACGGGCCGTCGAACGTGGGACGCTCGCCGGGCTCCCACACCGCCGGCATGATGAAGGTCCACATCGCCGTGTAGGGCGCGATGACGTCCGGCCAGCCGTAGGCTCGGGCGACGGCGGCGTCGCGGTGGAGCGCGCAGTCGAACTCCAGCGGTTCGAGCCAGCGCCGGATCGCGCCGCGCTCGACCGGGTCGGGGCCGTACCGGACGTCCGGCTCGTCGATCTCCGAACCGACCCGGTCCACGAGCGGTCGCCAGGCCGCCTTCCAGTCCTCCGTCATGCGCCCCTCCCCGCATCGGTGCCGCACCCGTTCACTGACCCACGCCTTCCGCGGCCTCGCCCAGGTAGGAGCGCTTGACGACGTCGCTGCCCATCACCTCGTCCGGGAGGCCCACGTGCAGGACCTCACCGAAGTTCATGGCCATGAGCCGGTCGCAATTGCCCGTCACGAAACCGGGATCGTGGTCGATGAGCACGATCGTCCGGCCGAGTTCGCGGAGCCGGTGCAGCGCCTCGCCGATCTCGCCGCGCTCCTGTCCGCTGACACCCGAGGTGGGCTCGTCCAGCAGCAGCAGCTCGCTGCCGGCCACGACGGCGCGGGCTATGTCGGCCAGCTTCTGCACGGCGCTCGACAACTCGCCCAGCGGCCGGTGCGCGTACCGCTCCAGTCCGAACTCCCTGAGCACCGCGGCGCTCCGGTCGCGCGCCGCGTCCTTCGCCCGCCGCCTGCGATGGCCGCCGAACCGGAGCGCGCCGGCGACGGTGTTCGGCAGCTCGCCGAGCGCGACGAGCTGCAACGCGGTGAGGTCGCGGAAATAGTGGGTCGACTGGAGGCTGCGCCCGATGCCGTGGTCGCGCATCCTGTGCGGGCGCACCCGGCGCAGGTCGACCTCCCCGTAGCGGACCGTTCCCGCGGTCGGCCGGACGATCCCGTCGACGACGTTGAGGATCGTCGTCTTGCCGGCGCCGTTCGGGCCCACGATGCCGAAGACCTCGCCCGGCCGGACGTCGAAGGTGACGCCCCGCAGGATCTGCACGCCGCCCAGGTGGACGTCCACGCCGTCGACGTCCAGCCGGTGGCCCCGCTTCTCATCGTTCATGTCGCCCCAGGTACGCGTCGAGGACGGCGTCGATGTCCAGCGAGTCCAAGGGCCCGCTCGCCACGAGCGACCCGCTGTCCATGACCTGTACTTCGTCGGCGACGTGCAGAGAGGCGTGCACCGCCTGGTCGGCGGCGAGGATGGTGAGCCCGCGCTCGTCCGCGAGCCGCCGCAGGTAGCTCATCAGCTCCCGCACGATGCCCGGCGCCAGTCCGAGCGACAGTTCGTCCACCAGCAGGACGCTCGGCTTGCGGAGGAGGACGAGCGCGGTGGCGAGCATCTGCCGCTCCCCGCCGCTCAGCAACCCCGCCCGTACGGCCCTGCGCTCGCGCAGCCGCGGGAAGAAGTCGAAGATCTCGTCGATGTCCGGCTTGCGGGACGTCACGAGGCGCAGCTGGTCCTGAACCGCCATGTTGACGAAGACCTTGTCGCGTTCCGCCACCAGGCCGACGCCGAGCTTGGACAGGCGCAGCGGACCGGGGCGCTTCACGACCTTCCCCCGCACAGAGATCGTGCCCCGCGCGGAGCCCGTCTCGTGGGCGAGGAAGCCCGTGATGCCGCGCAGCGTGCTGGTCTTGCCGGCCCCGTTCCGGCCGAGGATCACCGTGAGGGTGCCGGGGAGCAGGTCGACGTGGTAGTTCGACACGGCGGGCAGTCCGCCGTCGTAGGACACCACGAGGTCCCGCACGGTGAGAACCGGATCCGTCATGACTCCGCCGGCCTTCCGCCGCGGCGGGCGCCGAACGCGCGCCGCAGCAATCGCTCCGCCTTCCCCAGCAGCCCCTCGATGCCCTCGGGCTCGAACAGCACCACAAGGAGGAAGAGCAGGGAGAAAAGGCCCGCATTGGCGATGCTCTGGTTCTCGGTGTACCAGTTCGCACTCAGCCCGAGCTCGGTCAGCCAGCCGGACAGCCGCAACTGAAGGACGTACGGCAGCGCGGTGATGACGACCGCCCCGGTCAGCGCGCCCAGCCGGGACCGGACGCCGCCGATGAAGATCATCGTGATCAGCGCGATCGACAGGTTGAGGTCGTAGGTCGCGTAGTCGGCCCGCCCGACCAGGTAGGCCAGCAGCGAACCGGCGACGGCGGTGATGGAACCGCTCGCGGCGAACGCGTACAGCTTCCAGCGGACGACGTCGACGCCGCTGACCGCGGCCGCCACCTCGCTCTCGCGGATCGACCGCCACGCGAGGCCGATCCCGGTCCTCTCGGTCAGGGCGACGACGAGGTACACGACCGCGAGGATCGCGATGAGCACGGCGTAGAGCGACCGGCCGGCGGAGACGTCCAGGGAGCCGATGTGCAGCGGAGGCACCACGAGCCCCGCCGGGTGGTACTCCGACTGGTAGTTCTTGGTGATCGCCGTCACCATGAACTGCAGGGCGAGGCTGGACAGCAGCAGGTACAGGCCCCGGAAGCGGAGCCCCGGGATCCCGGACAGCAGGCCGACGAGCCATCCCGTCACCGCGCAGACCACGAGCGGGACGGGGAAGGTCTCCAGCGGCGTGCCGGCGAGGGTACCTGTGACGAACGCGCCGATGGCCATGAAGGCGGCGCCGCTGAGGGCGATCTGGCCGGCGCTGCCGATGAGGACCGACTGGCCGATCGAGGCGATGGCGTAGACCGCACACGCCTGCCCCACGAGGTTGAGGAAGGGGCTGCCGTTCAGCGCCCACAGCGCGCCGGCGAGCAGGGCGCCCGCCAGCACGAGCCGCGTGAGGCCGCCCTGCTCGCCCAGCGCCTCGATGATCCGGGCACGTGCCGTGGAGAGCGTGCCGACGGCGGGGGCCGGTCGCGCCGCGAGCCGCTCGCCGCTCGCCTCGTCGCCGCTCACAACCGCACGACCTCGGCCTTGCCGAACAGGCCGGACGGGCGGAAGAACAGGAACGCCAGCATGATCGCGAAGGAGAAGAGGTCCACCCAGGCGGACCCGATCCCGATCCGTACGGCGTTCTGGACGCCCGCGAGCATCACGCCGCCCACCAGGGCGCCGCCGACCGAGCCGAGGCCGCCGAGGATGATGGCCGGGAACGCGAACAGCCCGATGTTGGCCACCCCGACCGGGTCGACCGCGGAGCGGAGGCTGAACGCGATTCCGGCCAGCGCGGCGGTCCCTCCGGCCAGGGCCCAGGCCACGGTGGCGATCCGGGCCGAGCTGACCCCGAGGTGGACGGCCAGCGTCGCGTTGTCGGCCACCGCCGCCATGCGCAGTCCCAGCTGGGTGTAGCGCAGCATCAGCACGAGGACCGCCACGACGGCCGCGGCCATGGCGACGGCCACGATGTCGGCGACCGGCACGACCGCGCCCATGAACCGGTGGGCGTGCGCGGACACCACCTCGGGAAGGCTGAGGGGCGCCGTTCCGTACTTGATCCCCACGGCGGCCTGCAGGACGCCGGCCAGCCCGATCGTGGCGACCGAGGTGGCGAACGCCTCCCTCGCGGCCACCCTGGCGAAGATGAGCACGTAGACCAGGGCGCTGAAGGCCGCCACGACGGTCATCGTGATGAGCACGGCGAGCGGGAACGGCCGGCCGCCGTCCTGGACGAGCGAATAGAAGATGAAGGCGCCGAGCAGCATGAAACCGCCCTGCGCGAAACTCAGGACCTTCGACGCGCGAAACAGCAGCGCGAATCCGACGCCGACCAGCCCGTAGATGGAACCGGTCACCAGCGTGCCCTCGACAGCCTGGGCGACAACGCTCACAACGTCGCTCCCCCTTCTCCGCCGGGGCCGCGGCCGTAGCGCCGCGACCCCCTTGCCGCAGGGACAAAATTTGACTTCGACGTCATAACATAATGGGTGGGCAAGGGCGCGTCAACGATCCAGGATGCATCCGGAACCTGGCCATCGGCGGTCATCCGGCCATCAGCGGCCGGTCGCACGGGCGGCAAGGAACTCCCACGTGTGTTCGGCGTCGACGTCGGATGTCGCCAGAATGTGCGCGGCGAAGTCGGTGGTGCCGCTCACCTCGAAATCGTCGAGGCGCCGGGCCGCCTCAGCAGGCGAGCCGACGATCGCGAGGTCGGCCACCCCTCCCGCGCCCTCCCGGCCCAGTACCTTCCGATAGGACGGAAGGTGGTCGTTGGCGCCGAGCGCGGCGTGGATGTGCTCACGCGTGCCCGCGACATCATCGGTCACGCAGATCGGCAGGGCGGCCACGATCCGGAACGGCGCGCCGGCCGGACGGTCCCGCAGCGCCGGGCGGATGACGTCCGCGATCGTCCGCGGTCCCGCGGCCCAGGTGACGACGCCGGAGGCCACTTCCGCGGCCAGAGCGGCCATCGCCGGGTTGACCGCGCCCAGCAGGACGGGCGTCGGAGCGCCCCCGACGACCACCCGCCGGCCGTCCCGGCCGGTCATGACGGACTCCAGCTCCTCCACGTAGCGGCGCGTCGCCGCGATAGGCGCCGTCCACTCCAGCCCGAACGCGTCCCGGACCAGGGCCTCGTGGGACGGCCCGATGCCCAGCGCCAACCGTCCCCCGAGCACCTCCTGGACCGTCGCCACCTGCTGCGCGAGGGCGAACGGCGGGCGCAGCGGCATCGGCACCACGGCCGTCCCCAGTTCCACGCCCGGTACCTCGCGGCCGGCGACGGCGAAGGCGGTGAGCGTGTCATGGCCGGTGAGCATCGGCGCCCAGTAGCCGGCGAGGCCCGACTCGGCGACACGGCGGACCTGCTCGACGACGCCGTCGACCCTTCCGCGCATGGTGAGTCCCGAATGGATGGCGATGCGCATTGCGTTTCCTCCGCGCCCGTCGTGGTTTCGGCAGGTCCGGGTCTCAGTAGGACTTGGGCAGGCCGAGGACGTGCTCGCTGATGTAGTTCAGCACCATCTCCTGGCTGACCGGGGCGATGCGCATGAGGCGGGACTCACGGAAGTAGCGCTCGACGTGGTATTCACGCGCGTACCCGTATCCGCCGTGTGTCTGGACCGCCGCGTCGGCCGCGGTGAATCCGGCGTCGGCGCAGAGCCACTTGGCCGTGTTCGCCTCCTTCCCGCAGGGTTCTCCGGCGTCGTAGCGGGCGGCGGCGTGGCGTGCCGCCAATTCCGCCGCGTCCAATCGCATGGACGCCTCGGCGAGCGGGAAGGCGATGCCCTGGTTCTGCCCGATCGGGCGGTTGAACACCACTCTTTCCCCGGCGTACCGCACGGCCCGGCGCAGCGCGGCCCGGCCGATGCCCAGCGCCTCGTGCGCGAGCAGGATCCGCTCCGGGTTGATGCCGTCCAGCAGGTAGGTGAACCCGCGGCCCTCCTCCCCCACCAGGGCGGAACCGGGAACGCGGTAGTCGTCCAGGAACACCTCGTAGGAGGACACGGCGTTGCGGCCCATCTTCGGGATCGCCCGCATCTCGATGCCGGAGCCGAGGAGGTCGATCACGAACATCGACAGGCCGTCGGTCGGGCGCCCGCCCTCGCGCGGCTCGCTCGTGCGCGCCAGCAGCACCGCCTTCTGCGACTGGGCCGCCTTGGTGATCCAGACCTTCCGCCCGTTGAGCACGTAGTCCGATCCGTCCCGCCGGGCGAACGTGCGGATGCGGCTGGTGTCGGAGCCGGCGTCGGGCTCGGTGATGGCGAAGCAGACGTGCAGGTCACCGGCGGCGGCGCCCGGGAGCAGCTCGCGGCACAGGGCGTCGCCGCCGTGCCGCGCCACCAGGTTGAGGCCGAAGATCGTGAGGTGGAACGGGCTGCAGCCGTTCATGCCGGCCCCGGACGCGGCGATCTCGTAGACCATCGAGGACGCCGCCGAGATGCCGAGGCCGGCGCCGCCGTACTGCTCGGGGATCGCGATGCCGAGCCAGCCGGCCGACGCGAACGCCTCGTAGAACTCCCACGGGAACCGCGCCTCCTGGTCCAGGTCCGCCCAGTAGACGTCGTCGAACCGGCCGGCCACCTCCCGGACGGCCTTGCGCAGTTCCTCGTCGGTGAGTTTCTCACCGGTGCCGTCCGGCGCGGCGGATGCGGGCTTCTCGGTCATGGGCGGGTTCCCCTCGGGTGGCGATGTCTGTGAAGCGGGTGTCAGCGGACCGAGCGGCCGCCGTCGACGTAGAGGACCTGGCCGGTCACGAACCCGGACTCCTCGGCGGCCAGGAACAGCGCGGCGTTCGCGATGTCCGCGGGCTTCCCGGCGCGCCGCACCGGGAGGCCCGCCGCGACCTCCGCCAGCCGCTCCTCGGCGGGCACACCGAGACGCTCGGCCGTGGCGCGGGTCATCTCCGTGTCGACGTAGCCGGGCCCGATCGAGTTGACGGTGATGCCGAACGGCCCGAGCTCGATGGCCGTCGTGCGGGTGAAGCCCTGGATACCGGCCTTGGCCGCGGAGTAGTTGGCCTGACCGCGGTTGCCGAGCGCCGAGGTCGAGGAGACGTTGATCACCCGCCCGTAGCGCCGCTCGACCATGATCCGCTGCGCCGCCCGGGTGACGAGGAACGTGCCGCGCATGTGGACGCCCACCACGGTGTCCCAGTCGTCCTCGGTCATCTTGAACAGCAGGTTGTCGCGGGTGACCCCGGCGTTGTTGACGACGATGTCCAGGCCGCCGAACTCCCGGACGAGCCGCTCCAGCGCCTCGTCGACCTGGGCGGCGTCGGAGACGTCCGCGCCGAGGGCGACGGCCCGCCCGCCGGCCTCGGTGATGGCGGCCACGGTGCCGCGGGTCAGGTCCTCCTCGAGGTCGAGGACGCCGACCGCGGCTCCGGCGCGGGCGTACAGGCGGGCGATCTCCGCCCCGATGCCGCGGGCCGCGCCCGTCACCAGCGCGACGCGGCCGTCGAGGTTAGTCATGATCCGTCAGCTCCAGGGGTCTCGGTCGTGGGGGGTGGGTGCGCCGTCCGGTCGCGCGTGAGCGTGCGGACCGCGTCGCGATGGAAGTCGGTCTCCAGCAGCCGGACGTGCCATTCGGCCTCGGCGTCGGCGCAGGCGGCAAGCGCGGAGTCGTGGGCGCGGGTCACGTGCTCCTTCATGGCGCGGACGGCGTCCGGGGAGGAGGCGGCGAGGCGTCCGGCGAGCTTGCCCACGTGGCCTCGGATCCGGTCGTCGGGGAGCACGTCGGTCACCAGGCCGAGATCCCGCGCGCGGGCCGCCGGGACGGGCGGCGAGAAGAAGAGCAGCTCCAGTGCCCGCGAAGGTCCGACGAGCCGGTGCAGCAGCCACGTGCAGCCGAAGTCTCCGGCCAGGCCGAGCCGGCCGAAACCGGTGCGCAGCGTCGCCGAGGCGCCCGCATAGCGCAGGTCGCAGGCGAGGGCGAGGCCGAGACCGGCGCCGACGGCGGGCCCGTCGATGAGCGCGATGGTCGGCTTGCCCATCTCGTTCAGCCGGGCGACCGTCGCGCGCTGGAGCGCCTTCTGGGCCGCGAGGCGCGCCTCCGGCTCTCCGGCGGGGCCGAAGATGCTCGCTCCGGCCGCGAGCATGCCGAGGTCGCCGCCCGCGCAGAAGACCCCGCCGGCGCCCTCCAGCACCACGACGCGGACGTCGTCCGACGTGGCGGCGAGGTCGAGCATCGCGGCCAGGGCCTCCAGCATCTCCCGCGAGAACGCGTTGCGGACGTCCGGGCGGTTGAGCGTCAGGGTCAGCACCCCGGAGGCCGTGGTCGCGAGAAGGTGCCCGGTGCCCGTCTCGACGGCCCCGGCCCGGTCCGGCCGCGTACCGGGTTCCGGCGCCACATTACTTGACATAGACGTCGAAATTATAATGAGACAGGCGGTCGGGTCAATCCTCCCCCTGATCGAGCCCTCCACATGAATCGATATCGATGTCAAACTAAACTCCAGGATCGAACCGCCTCGGGGCGGCGCCCCGCGAGACCGCGCACACGGAGGACCACATGCACGATCGGCCAGGCCAGGACCACGCCGCCGGCCCCGAACCGCCTCTTGCCGGTACCGTCGTGCTGAGCTTCGAGCAGGCGGTCTCCGCGCCCTACTGCACGCGGATGCTGGCCGACCTCGGCGCCCGGGTCATCAAGGTGGAGCATCCGCGCTCCGGCGACCTCACCCGGTGGTTCGACGACGCCGCCGAAGGCCTGGCCACCTACTTCGTCTGGTTGAACCGCACCAAGGAGTCCCTCGCCCTCGACTGCAAGCGGCCCGAGGCGCGGCCCGTCCTCGACCGGCTGATCGAACGCGCCGACGTCGTGGTGCAGAACCTCGCGCCCGGTTCCGCCCGCCGGCTCGGGCTGGACGCGGCCACGCTGGTCGAGCGCCGCCCGTCCCTCGTGGCGGTGGACATCTCCGGCTACGGCGCCGGCGGGCCGCTCGACCACCGCCGCGCCTACGACCTGCTCGTCCAGGCCGAGAGCGGTTCCTGCGCGGCCACCGGGCAGGCCGACGCGCCGGCCAAGCCGGGCATCCCCGTCGCCGACATCGGTACCGCGATGCAGGCGGCGTCGGGCATCATGGCCGCGCTGCTCGGGCGGGCCCGCACCGGCTCGGGCGCCGCGCTGCAGGTGAGCATGTTCGACACGGCCGCCGACATGCTCGGCTTCGCCCTCCTGTACGCCCGCTACACCGGCAAGGAGCGAGCGCCGCTCGGCATGTCGTCCCCTATCGTGGCGCCGTACAGCGCGTACCCGACGAAGGACGGCCGCACAGTCGTCCTCGGAACCACCAACGACGCCGAATGGCAGCGGCTCGCCCGCGACCTGATCGGACGGCCGGACCTGGCCGACGACGAGACGCTCGCCACCACCCCGCTGCGCTGCGGGCAACGGGGAAGGCTGGACGAGGCCATCGCCGCTTGGACCTCGACGCTCGACCTCGCCGAGGTCTGCGCGCGCGCCGACGCGGCCGGCATCGGCAACGCCGAGTTCAACCGCGTGACCGAGGTCGTCGACCACCCTCAGCTGACCGCCCGCGACCGCTGGCAGGAGGTCGGGTCACCGGCCGGTCCGGTCGCCTCGCTGCTTCCCCCCGTCATCACCCCGGCGTGGAACACGCCCCTGAAAGAAGTCCCCGGCCTGGGCGAGCACACCACCGCGATCCTCACCGAGCTGGGCTTCCCCCAAGACGCACAGGACGGGCTCCGCCGGGCCGGCGCAGTGTGACGCGCCACAGAACGTCCCCGCATCCGCACCGAACGCCAAGGAGAGACATGAACGACGCCGTGATCTGCCAGCCCGTGCGAACCGCGATCGGCCGGTTCGGCGGCGCCCTGCGGACGGTCCCCGTCCAGACGCTGGGCGTGACGGTCGTCGAGGCGCTGATGGCCCGCAGCGGCCTGGACGGCGCGCTCGTCGACGACGTCGTGTTCGGCCACTGCTACGGCACCGCCGAGGCGCCCGCCCTCGGCCGGGTCGTCGCGCTCGACGCAGGCCTGCCGACCACGGTCCCCGGCATGCAGCTCGACCGGCGCTGCGGCTCGGGCCTCCAGGCCGTGGTGCACGCCGCCGCGATGGTGCGCTCCGGCTCGGCCCGGGCGATCATCGCGGGCGGCGCCGAGAACATGTCGCAGGCACCGCACTACTCACTGACGGCGCGCTGGGGATCGGGCGCCGGCGACATCACGCTGACCGACACCCTCACGCGGGGACGCACGACGGCCGGCGGGCGGTCGTACCCCGTGCCGGGCGGCATGCTGGAGACGGCCGAGAACCTGCGGCGCGAGTACTCCATCAGCCGGGAGGAGCAGGACGACCTCGCGTACCTCTCGCACCAGCGCGCGCTGGACGCCCAGGACCGCGGGGCATTCACCGACGAGATCGTCCCCATCAGGGTGGGCACCCGCAAGGGGGAGGTGGTCGTCGACACCGACGAGCACCCGCGCCGCGACATCTCCCGCGAGGCGCTCGCCGGGCTCCGCGCGGTGATGCGGAAGCAGGACGCCGGGGCGACGGTGACGGCGGGCAACGCCAGCGGCCAGAACGACGGCGCCGCCGCCTGCCTGGTCACCACGCCCGAGTTCGCCGCCGAGCACGGGCTGCGGCCGCTCGCCCGCGTGGTGTCCATGGCCGTGGCGGGCGTGTCGCCCGGCGTCATGGGCATCGGGCCGGTGCCGGCGACGCGGCGTGCGCTCGACGCCGCCGGACTCAAGCTGGCCGACATGGACCTCATCGAGCTGAACGAGGCGTTCGCCGCCCAGGCGCTCGCGGTCACGCGGGAGTGGGGCTTCGGCTTCGGCGACTTCGAGCGCCTCAACGTCAACGGCTCGGGGATCTCGCTCGGCCACCCGGTCGGCGCCACCGGGGCGCGGATCGTGGCGACGCTGCTGCACGAGATGGCACGCCGGGACGCGCGGTACGGCCTGGAGACGCTGTGCATCGGCGGGGGGCAGGGCATCGCGGCGGTCTTCGAGCGCGCCCCGGCGTGAACTTCGGCCGGCCCGGCGCCGCGTGGTGGGAGCGTGTCGGGAGGTTCAGGCGGTTCCGCTCCCGGCCTTCGGCTGGGAGGCGGCCTGCCGCCCGCGACCGGCGGCGGTGGCCGGGCTGAGGCCGAGGGCGTTCGCCCACAGCAGGGTGAGCTGCTCCACCGCGTCCTGCATGTCGAACCGGGCGCCGCCGATGAACATCATCTCGGCGAACTTCGCGACCATGCCGCCGAGCGCGGTGGCCGCGAGCCGCTCGTCGATCCGCTCGTCGGCCACGCCGGCCGCCTGCAGCCGCTTGATCGCCGACTCCAGCCGGGCCGCCAGGTAGTCGTCGCGCTTCGACCGCACCATGCGGACGTCGTCGTTGTAGCGGCTGACCTCCTCGATGACCCGCATGATGCGGGCCTCTTTCTTGTAGGCGGTCAGGTAGGCCTTGTTGGCGGCGCGGATGCGGTCGATGGGGGTGGCGTCCTCACCGCGGTCCTGCGCGATGTCGTCCATGGACACCAGCCGGACCTCGACCTCCTCGGCGATCTCGCGGAACAGGGACTCCTTCGAGTCGAAGTAGTGGTAGAAGGATCCGTGCGAGACGTTCGCCTCCGCCGCGATGTCGGTGATCCGCGCCTGGAGGAAGCCATCGCGTTCGAACACCACCTTGCCGGCCTCGAAGAGGCGCGCCCGTGTCCGACGGCCCTTCGCCGAGCGAGGCTCTGTGTCCATTCCGTCCTCCAAACCATGAATTTGACGTCAGAAACATAATGCCGCAACCACTCGCGTTCAACATCATCCGACGTTCCGGCGGGGGATCACAAACGAGCCGCGGAACCGCACGGACGGAGCCTCAGCCGCTTCTCCGGATGTCGATGTGCCGCCGGGCGAACAGGAGGCGCCCGTCCTGCCAGGTCATCCGGTCGGTGTAGGCGCCGGCGAAGATCGCGCCGGTGCCGGTGACGAAGACCGCGAAGGAGGAGGCCGCCTCGATGTCGCCGTCGCGCCGGACGCTGATACTCGGGACACCCTGTATGTGGGTGGCACGCGGCGCCCCGGCGGCGAACGCGGCCAGTTCCTGCTCGCCGGTGATCTCGCGGTCCCCGAGCACCAGCGCTCCCCCGGCGGCGTAGAGCCCGGCGAACGCCTCCCCGTCCCCCGCGTCGACGAACCGGGAGTAGTCCGCCTGCAACCGCGTCACCGCGGCCAGCCACCGGCCCTCCGGCACCTCGTCATCCAGCATGGCCCACCTCGTTCGTCCGGCCGTAGGTCAGGGAACGATCCAGCCTACATTTTTGACATCGAAATCTAAATATCGGCCCATCTACCGGTGGTCAGATGCAAACGATCAGCGGGGCCCCTCGTCTTCTCTTTGATGTCGACGTCAGTATAAGATAATGCTCGCCGCGCGTCTCGGTGGCCGTCCGGGCAGCGCCCGGAGGGCCACGCGGACGGCGGGCGGGACGGCGTTCCGCGCCCGCCCCGACCCCG
>NZ_SMKH01000180.1 GCF_004348515.1 Actinomadura sp. KC345
GTGCCGCACAGGACGAAGGCGAGGATGCCGCCGAGGACGACCTCCTGGCTGGGGAGCCGGTCGGAGAGCTGGTCGGGGGCGACGTGCTCGACCTCACGGGTGTTGGTCGAGGTGGTGCGGTCGCCGACCTTGTCGACGGTGGGGGGAGGGGCGGCGTGCTTGGGGGTGTACTTGGCCTCGACCTTGACCTTGGACGGGTAGCCGAACCCCACGACGGAGTCCATGTCGCGGGTCTTGCGCATGAGCTTGTAGCCGTCGGCGTTGCCCTCGATGGTGTGGAGGGTCTTGCCGTCCACCTTCTCGACGATGCCGACGTGGTCGATCTGGTCGATGTCCCCGGAGCCGTTCCAGTCGTAGAAGACGATGGCGCCTGGCTCGGGCTCGTCGCCCCAGGCGTCGTGCTTCTCGAACCACTTGGCGTGGTCGACGGTGGCGGCGAACTGCCCGGCCTGCTCGGTGACGTCTGCCTTGTCGGCGGCCCAGGCGAGGAACATGTCGCACCAGGGGGCCGTCTTGAAGTAGTCGTTCTTGTCGCCGTCGACGTTCTCGGTCCACCAGTTGCCGAACTTGGTGTAGCCGTCGCCCTTCTCGGTGTAACCGAGTTCCTTCTTGGCGATGTCGAGCAGTTGCTTGCCGATCGGGTCCATTACGCTCCCTGCCGCCGCGCTCATCCGGGCAGGGTCGAGCCCGACCGAGGGGGACGGAACTTGCCTCGTTCCAAGGTCACGTTCAGATCTCGATGGAATGTAGCGGAGGTAAAAGGTGGGCGGCAACCTGTTCCGGGAAACCGGTCAAAACGGACCACTCAGAAGTAGCCCCTGGGCAGGACGGTCACCGGGCACGGTGCGGCGCGCAGCACCTTGAGGGCGACCTCGCCCAGGAAGACGCGATGGGCGGCGGCGTCCTCGCTGGACGCGCACACCAGGATCTCGTCCTCGAGCCAGTCGATGTCGTCCAGGGAGTCGGCGACGTCGTCGCCCTCGGCGAGGTCGGCGGAGACGTCCTCGGGGAGGAGGTCGGAGGAGTCCAGGGCGAGCCGGATGGCGAGGGCCAGGTCGTCGCGGAGCCGTTCGGCGGCGTCGTCCCCGCCGACGTCGCCGATGGCCAGCGTGACCAGGCGGAGGGGGACCTCCAGGCGCTCGGCGGCCTGCGCCGCGCGGACGATGGCCTCGTCGCACTGCGGCCGCCGGACGTACATGACCGTGATGCGGCCCAGGTCGTCGGGCGGCGTGTACCCGGACGGGGCGAGCATCACGGCCTCGGTCGCCGAGTGCAGCAGGTGGTCGGCGGCGGCGCCGACGCCGATGCGGCCGCGGGCCCCGCCCTCCGGGGAGCCGACGACGATCATGTCGGCGCCGATCCGGCTGGCGAGGACGGTGAGCCCGCGGGCGACGCTGCGTCCCTCCTGGACGAGCAGGTCCGCGGGCCGGCCGTCCAGGAGGTCGGGCACCTGCTCCAGCATGGCGCGGGCCTCGCCCGCCGCCGCCGGGAGGCCCGGGGGGTGGACGTTCGCCACGCTCAGGCGCCCGCCGGTCAGCGCGACGATCGCGGCCGCCAGGTCGACGGCCTCCCTGCCGCCCGCGTCGCCCACGTATCCGGCCAGGACATGATCACCGATCATGATGCCCGCGCCCCGCCTCCGCGCCTGGTGCCGGGCCGTACGGCCCCTCCTGGATCATGCGACCAGCATTCCCCCGATGCGGCGGATCAGACCAGGTGTGATTTGAGGTAGTTTTTCCTGGTTGTCACATTTTTGGGGGGATAGACATGGGCGCCGAGGTGTCCGACCTCGAGGCCGGTCGCTGGACCATCGACCCGGTCCACTCCGAGATCACGTTCACGATCCGGCACCTGATGACCACGGTTCGCGGCACGTTCCCCGACTTCGGGGGCGAGGTCGAGATCGGGGAGGACCCCATCGACTCCCGCGCCCGCGCCGAGATCCAGATGGCCTCCATCGACACCCGCAACGCCGACCGGGACGAGCACGTCCGCTCGCCGGACTTCCTCGACGTGGCCCGTCATCCGGTCATGACGTTCACGGCGACGAGTGTGGAACGTGCCACAGTCGGCCGCCGCGCCCGCAGCCCCCGGTACCACCTGGACGGGGAGTTGACGATCAGGGACGTCACCCGTCCCGTGCGGCTGCTGACCGAGTTCCACGGCGTCGGTCCCGACCCGTGGGGCGGCACCCGCGCGGGCTTCACCGCGACCGCCGCCATCAGCCGCCGCGACTTCGGCATCGAGTTCAACGTCCCGCTCCAGGGCGACAAGGTGATGCTCGGCGACGAGGTCACGATCGCCCTGGAGATCCAGGCGGTCCGCGCTTCCGAGGGCGCCCCCGACGACGTCCCTGCCGACGCCTCCGCCGACGCCCGCGCCTGACCCGGGTTCCCTCGCACCCCGCCGCCTGCGGGAGTCGGATCGGAGCGCGCTGCCTGCTGACCTCGGGAATACGCTGACCTCGGGAGTGCGTGCTGACCTCGGGAATACGTTCCCGGTCCGCGCGGTTCGGTAGAATAGTTGAAGATTCTACTACCTGGGAGGCCGGCATGCAGTTCGGAATCTTCTCGGTCGGCGACGTCACGCCCGACCCGACGACGGGGCGCGCGCCGTCCGAGGCCGAGCGGATCCGGGCGATGGTCGCCATCGCGGAGAAGGCCGAAGAGGCGGGGCTGGACGTCTTCGCGACCGGCGAGCACCACAACCCGCCGTTCGTGCCGTCCTCCCCGACGACGATGCTCGGCTACATCGCGGCGCGCACCGAGCGGCTGGTCCTCTCCACCGCGACGACGCTGATCACCACCAACGACCCGGTGAAGATCGCCGAGGACTTCGCGATGCTCCAGTACCTGGCCGGCGGCCGGGTGGACGTCATGATGGGACGCGGCAACACCGCCCCCGTCTACCCCTGGTTCGGCAAGGACATCCGCGACGGCATCCCGCTCGCCGTCGAGAACTACCACCTGCTGCACCGGCTCTGGCGCGAGGACGTCGTCGACTGGGAGGGCAGGTTCCGCACGCCGCTCCAGTCGTTCACCTCGACGCCGCGTCCGCTGGACGGGGTCCCGCCGTTCGTCTGGCACGGCTCGATCCGCAGCCCCGAGATCGCCGAGCAGGCCGCCTACTACGGCGACGGCTTCTTCGCCAACCACATCTTCTGGCCCAAGCGGCACTTCCAGCGGCTGATCGGCCTGTACCGGCAGCGCTACGAGCACTACGGCCACGGGTCCGCGGACCAGGCGATCATCGGCCTCGGCGGACAGGTGTTCATGCGGAGGAACTCCCAGGACGCCGTCCGCGAGTTCCGTCCCTACTTCGACAACGCCCCGGTGTACGGGCACGGTCCCTCCCTGGAGGAGTTCACCGCCGAGACGCCCCTCACCGTGGGAAGCCCGCAGCAGGTCATCGAGAAGACGCTGACGTTCCGCGACCACTTCGGCGACTACCAGCGCCAGCTGTTCCTGATGGACCACGCGGGGTTGCCGCTGAAAACCGTCCTGGAGCAGATCGACATGCTGGGGGAGGAGGTCGTCCCCGTGCTGCGCAAGGAGTTCGAGGCGCTGCGCCCGGCGCACGTCCCCGCGACCGCCCCGACCCACGCCGCCCGCGTGGCCGCCGTCGAGGAGGTTCGATGACCACCCTCGCAGTGATCTCCGCCGGGCTCGGGCAGCCGTCGTCCACCCGGCTCCTCGCGGACCGGCTGGCCGCGGCGACGGCGGACGCGCTCGGCCCGGACGTCACCGTGGAGACGGTCGAGCTGCGCGACCACGCGCACGCGATGGTCGACGCGGCCCTCACCGGCTTCCCGGGCGGGACGTTCCGCGCCGCCGTCGAGGCGGTCGCGGGCGCCGACGGCCTCATCGCCGTGACGCCCGTCTTCAACGCCTCCTACAGCGGTCTGTTCAAGACGTTCTTCGACGTTCTCGAACGCGACTCCCTGGACGGCAGGCCGGTGCTGCTCGGCGCGACCGGCGGCACCGAGCGGCACTCCCTGGCCATCGACTACGCCATGCGCCCGCTGTTCGCCTACCTGCGCGCCACCGTCGCCCCGACCGCCGTCTACGCGGCGTCCGCGGACTGGGGCGGCGGCGCCGAGGGGCCCGCAGGCGACCTGGTGGAGCGGATCACCCGGGCCGGCACCGAGTTCGCGGCATTGATCGACGCCCGTCCCGCCCCGGCGAAGCCCGACCCGCACGACACCCCGGTCCCCTTCGAGGAGCTCCTGTCCGCGAGCGGTCGCTAGCTTCTTAAGACTTGGCTTATATAAGCCGAGGCTGTAGTTTGGTCCCGTGCGCGCATTCGATGTGCTGGGCGACCCGGTCCGACGCAGGATCCTGGAGCTGCTCGCCGACGGCGAGCGGTCCTCCGGGGAGGTCACGGGCGTCATCCGGGAGGAGTTCGGGATCTCGCAGCCCGCGGTCTCGCAGCATCTGAAGGTGCTGCGGGACAGCGGGTTCGCGGTCGTGCGCGCGGAAGGGACCCGGCGCCTGTACGCCGTCGACTCCGCGCCGCTGCGCGAGATCGACGCGTGGCTCGACCGCTTCCGCTCGTCCTGGACACCGCATCTGGACGCACTGGCGACGGAGATCGCCCGTGGCAAGCGCGCACGCCGCCTGAACCGGCGATCACCCGCCGGGTCGCCAGGCGAGCAGTCAAGCGGACCAGCCGGACAAGAAGCCTCCGGACAGGAAGCAGCAGGGAGCGAGTCATGATCGTAGCGACGGGGCAGATCAACGCGGTGCGGCGCCGGGTCGGTGAGCGGGTCCTGGAGGCCGGCACCGCACGGACCCTGACGGTGAGCCAGGTCTACGACACCGACGTCGAGGACCTGTGGAACGCGGTCACCGACCCCGAGCGCATCAGGCGCTGGTTCCTGCCCGTCTCCGGCGACCTGAAGCTCGGCGGCCGCTACGAGCTGGAGGGCAACGCGAGCGGGACGATCGAACGCTGCGACCCGCCCAAGAGCTTCTTCGCGACGTGGGAGTACGGCGGCCAGACCAGCTGGATCGAGGTGCGGCTGGCCCCCGGGCCGGACGGCGGGGCGCGCTTCGAACTGGAGCACATCGCCCACGTCGACGACGACATGTGGCGGCAGTTCGGACCCGGCGCCGTCGGCATCGGCTGGGACCAGGGGCTCCTCGGCCTCGCCCTGCACCTGTCGTCCGGGGGCGCCCCCTCGGGGGACGGGCAGGAGTGGGCGATGTCGGACGAGGGCAAGGAGTTCACGCGGCAGAGCGGCGAGGCGTGGCGGGAGGCGCACATCGCGTCCGGCGCCGACGAGTCCGTGGCCCGGGAGTGCGCGGACCGCACCATCGACGCCTACACCGGGAACGTGGAATGATCTCCCGACTGTGACACCGCTGCGGGGCCTGGACCGGATCGACTGGACGGCCCTCCGGCACGCCTACGGCTCGGCCGGCGACGTCCCCGGACTCCTGCGCGGCATCGCGG
The DNA here is from genome assembly GCF_004348515.1 of Actinomadura sp. KC345. Lineage (GTDB taxonomy): Bacteria > Actinomycetota > Actinomycetes > Streptosporangiales > Streptosporangiaceae > Spirillospora. Next base: position 5,455 of record NZ_SMKH01000180.1, read on the forward strand.
AGGGCCCCGACCCCGGCGACGCGCTGGACGACCTCGACGTCAAGATCTTCCACCAGGGCGGCTTCGTCTGCTCCGCGGCGACCGCGGCGCTGCCGTACCTGACCGCCATGGCCGCATCGCCCGCGATCGCGGTGCGGCCGGGGGTTCTGGAGCTGATCGGACGGCTCGTCCACGAGGCGAACACCCCGTCCAGGCACGACGACCGCTCGCACGTCGACGGCGACTGGCCGGGGGCCTGGGCGGCGGCCCTGCCCGGTGTTCTCGCGCTGCTCGCCGATCCCGACGTGGCGGTGCGGCGTGAGCTGACCAGCACGCTGTCCGCGGCGATCGGCGACGCCGACAGCGTCGTGCCCGCGTTGCGCGCACGCTGGGCGGCCGAGAGCGACAGGGCGGTACGGATCGGGATCGTCCTCGCGGCGGGGGAGCTCGCGGGCGGCTGCACCGCGGGGGTGCTGCCGGAGGCGCTCGGCTGGCTCCGGGACCTGCGCGGTCACCAGGACGCGCAGATCCGGGCGGCCGCCGAGATCGCGCTGGCGGAGGCCGTCGCCGCGCAGCGTCCCGACCTCGGCGTGCTCGTGGACGCCGTCAGCGGCGACGTCGCGGTCTGGCGGGACGTGCCGTGGGTCGGGGCCGCCTCCCCGGACCTCGCCGAGTTCTACGGCGGCGGCGCGTCCCGCCTCCTCGGCTGGTTCGACACCAGGCTCACCGGCGCCACCGGCTCTACCAACGTCACCGGCCGCACCGGCGGGTCGTCCGCTCACGGGGTCGCCGCGCGTACCGAGCTGGCGGCCACGTTCATCGGAGCCGGAGACGCCGACCGGCGGATCGGGGCCGCCCGCATCGCCGCCGGCCTCCTCAGCGCATGGCGCTCACCGGCTCGAACGCTCCTGCCCGCCCTGGCCGAACGGGCGACCGATCCGTCATCGGCGGTCCGCGCCTACGCGACCCACCTGCTCGCAGCACTCGACGAGGGCGACGCCGACCTGCTCGCCGCGCGGCTGGACGACACGGCGCCCCTCGCCCACGACGGGAGAGAGCGCATCGCCGACCTCGCCGCCTGGGGCCTGGCCCGCCGGCGGGACCCGCGCTGCCTGCCGTATCTCGTCGACCGGCTCGGCGGCGACGTCTCCGTCGTCGACGTGGTCTCCGGCCCCTCCGGCCCCTTCGGCACGAGCCCTCCGTCGATGCGTCATGTGCTGGCACCGCTCGGCGGGTACGCCGACACCCTGCTCCCTCCGATCCGGGCGCGTCTCGGGGAGCCCGGCATGGCCGCCGGCTTCGCGGACGTGCTCGAACAGTGGGGACCGGCGGCGGCGCCCGCCGTTCCCGAGCTGATCCGGCTCCTGGACACGGACGCGGCCGTCCGTGCCGCGAGGGCCATCGCCGCCATCGGCCCGCCCGCGGAGGCCGCCGCCCCGCCCCTGTCCGCGCCGCGCGCGTCGGGCGACCGCCGGTCGAGCGTCGTCCTGCCGTGGGCGCTCTGGAAGGTGATCGGCGACCCGGACCCCCTGCTCGCCGTCACGGAAACCCTGATCGAAGACCGCGGCGCCGCCGGTCTGCTGGGATACGTCGCCGACCTCGGGCCGCTCGCCGCTCATCACGCCGCCCGGCTGCGCCCGCTCCTCGACGTCCGCGACGACTGGACGAGGGTTGAGGCCGCACACGCGTACTACGCCGTGACGGGTGACGCCGAGGCCGCGTCGGCGGCGCTGGCCCGGGAGATCCACGAACTGGCCGCGGGCCGCTACCGGCCGGTGAGATGGGCGGCCGCGCGCCATCTCACGGAGATCAGATCCGGGTACCCGGGCCTCCAGACGGCGGCACGCGCGATCCTCGCCTCCGACCGCCGGCACCACTGGGCCACCGGCTGGCGCGCCTTCGCCGAGGACCAGGAACTACGCGACCTGGCCTCCCGCCTGGCCGGAGTCGCCGGCCCCTGAGACACGCGCGGCGGCGGCCTTCCCGGTCCGCGCGCCCCGGCTGGGCAGAATGGCGGAGTGGACGTCCGGGTCGGCGTCCGTGTCGAGGGGGTCGTGCAGGGCGTCGGGTTCCGCCCGTTCGTGCACGGGCTCGCGACCGGCCTGGGGCTGTCCGGGCTCGTCGGCAACGACGCGGGCGGCGTGTTCATCGAGGTGGAGGGGGCGCCCGAAACGGTCGGGCGGTTCCTGGACGGCCTGCGCGCGGATCCGCCCCGGCTCGCCGTCGTCGAACGCCTCACCACCCGGGAGCTGGACGCGCGCGGACGGGACGGGTTCGCGATCGTCCGCAGCGACGCGGCGGGGGAGCGCCGGGCGCTGGTCTCCTGGGACTCCGCGACCTGCGACGACTGCCTGCGCGAACTCCGCGACCCGGCCGACCGGCGGCACGGGTATCCGTTCATCAACTGCACGAACTGCGGGCCGCGCTTCACGATCGTGACGGACGTGCCCTACGACCGTCCCAACACGACCATGGCGGGGTTCGCGATGTGCGGGCCGTGCGCCGCCGAGTACGCGGACCCGGCCGACCGCCGCTTCCACGCCCAGCCGTTGTGCTGCCCGGCCTGCGGCCCGTCCCTCTCCCTGCTCCCGGCACGGCCGGCCTCGCCCTCGTCCCCGACCTCGCCCCCTGGCCGCCCGTCCACGTCAGCGGCGGCCTCGGCAGGCTCGCCGACCGGCCCGCCGGTGGCCGACGCGGTGGCTGATCCACTCGCGGCAGCTCGGGCGATGCTCGCGGACGGTGCGGTCCTCGCCGTCAAGGGAGTGGGCGGCTACCACCTCGCGGCACGGGCGGCGGACGCGGACGCGGTGGCCGCGCTGCGCTCACGCAAGCACCGCGAGGACAAGCCGTTCGCCGTCATGGTCGCCGACCTGGCAGCGGCCCGTGCGATCTGCCTTCTCGACGAAACCGAAGAGGCGCTGCTCACCGGCCCTCGGCGACCGATCGTCCTGGCCCGCCGCCGCCCGGACGCGCCGCTGGCCGATGCCGTCGCTCCAGGGAACGAATTCGTCGGCCTCATGCTGCCGTACACCCCGCTGCACCACCTGCTCGTCACCGAACCGCTCGTTCTGACCAGCGGCAACGTCTCCGACGAGCCGATCGCCTACCAGGACCGTGACGCCCGCGAACGGCTCGGCGGCATCGCCGACGCGTTCCTGCTCCACGACCGCCCGATCCAGACCCGCACCGACGACTCGGTGGTGCGCGCCTTCCGCGGCCGCCCCCTTCCGGTCCGGCGCTCCCGCGGGTACGCGCCGGAACCCGTGCCGATCGCGCGCGGACGATCCGTTCTGGCATGCGGCGCCGAGCTCAAGAACACGTTCTGCCTGACCCGCGACGGCCGCGCGTTCATCTCCCACCACATCGGCGACCTGGAGAACTACGAGACCCTCCGCGCTTACGAAGAAGGCATCGACCACTTCCGGCGGCTGTTCGACATCGCGCCGGAACTGCTCGCCTACGACCCGCATCCCGAGTACCTGTCGACCAAGTACGCCCTCGGCCAAGAGCTTCCTCTGATCGCCGTCCAGCACCACCACGCGCACATCGCGTCGTGCCTGGCCGACAACCGCGTCGACGGCCCGGTGATCGGCGTCGCGTTCGACGGCACCGGCTTCGGGACGGACGGCACGCTGTGGGGCGGCGAGTTCCTCGTCGCCGACCTGCACGGCTTTGAACGCGCAGGCCATCTGGAACCGGTTCCGATGCCGGGCGGCGTGGCGGCGATCCGCGAGCCATGGCGGATGGCGGCCGCCTACGGGGTCCCGGACGACCTGCCGGTGGCCCGTCGACCCGGCTGGGCGACCGTCGCCGCGATGGCGCAGCGCCGTGTCAATGCCCCGCTCACCTCCAGCATGGGCCGCCTGTTCGACGCCGTAGCCGCCGTCCTCGGCATCCGCGACCGCGTCAACTACGAGGGACAGGCCGCGATCGAACTGGAGCAACGCGCCGACCCTTCCGAGTCCGCCGCCTACCGGGCCTCGATCAACGGTACGGGCGACTTCACGGTGACCGGCGCCGACCTGGTCGGTGCCGTGGTCGCCGACATCGACGCGAACGTCCCCGTCCCGCTCATCGCCGCGAGGTTCCACAACGGCGTGGCCGCCCTGATCGTGGACGCCGCGTCCCGCGTCCGGGACGGCACCGGATTGGGCACGGTGGCGCTGTCCGGCGGCGTGTTCCAGAACATGCTCCTCCTGGAACGCGCGGTGTCCGGCCTCACCGCCGCCGGCTTCGACGTACTGACCCACCACCGCGTCCCGCCCAACGACGGCGGCATAAGCCTCGGCCAGGCCGCCGTAGCCACGGCCCTGTCATCCTGAAGACCAGCGGGGAGCCGATATTCGTCACCGGGACTTCCCGTTCAAGCCGAACTCCAGGCTTCGCGGTCTTCGGGGTGCGGTGATCGCTACGGGCCGCTCATGGCGGTGCTGAAGCGGGTGTTGCGGCGGCGACGATCGTTGCCGCCATCGCCATTCGGTGGTCCTTTGTCCAGGGCGGGCCGAGCGTCTTCCGTGGGGCGTGCAGGACCTCGTCGGTCCGGTCAGCCAAGGTTCTGGCCGCCTCGCTCTCCACGGTCTTTGCGTCATAGAGATGGATGGCCCAGCCACGTGCGCGTGCGAGTCCGGCCAAGATCTGGCGATACATGACGGAGTCCGCTCGGGATTCGTACGGTGCGCGTCTTTGGACGGCGATGTCCTGCGGGAAATCGTGAGGCCAGGCTCGAAGTGAGATCGAGACGATCGGTTCTTGCAGGGCGGATGCGAGTTCGTCCAGTGAAGCCGACGTCGCCCGCGCTGCCGACGCCCGCGCTTGATCCACCAGTTCCACGAGTGCGGCGTCGTCGAGAAATGCGCCTTCGTGGTGGATGGGCGCCGTCGGCATGCCAGGCTCGATCAGTTCGATCCGCCGGCGGTCCACGACGCGGTGGTCGGGCGATGCCGTGACGGCCACGGCCCAGCCGAAATGATGGGCTATCCCCACGCGCATGGCTCCGATTATGCCCCTGTGCGACTGGGCGGCCCGCGGCCTGGAGGCGCCTGTCCGCGACCGGCGCGGGCGAGCTGCTCACCGCTCGTCGTGCCGGACGCCGTCCAGCCAAACGACGGTCACCTCCTGCGAGCGGGAGAGCAGCCTGCCGGCCTGTTCGGCGGACGAACACCGTGCGAGCACACCCCCATCGGACGTGCCGCAGACAACGGCCAGGTCGTCGTCGATCTGAAACCCCCACCCCAGGACACCGCCGTCATCCTCTTCGGCGTCTATCCAGCAGAGGGCGAAGCGGCGCGGCGCCAGCTCGGCCGCCAGCTCGGTCACCTCGATGCGGAGAAGCTCAGCCGCGGAAATGTCGTTCATGCCACACAGAGTGAACGCGCCTGATTACCTTGAGTGTGCGAATGGTCCTCACGTGGATCGACCGTGACGGTACGTCCGGGTGGGTGAGGACGCGGCGGCCATAGTGAGGAGACACAGATGGCGTCCAAGAAGTCCTTGACCCCCGTGGCCGGGACCGCGGCGCTCGCCTACTGGGGCGGTGAGCTGCGCTACTACCGGGAACAGGCCGGCCTCACCCAGGATCAGTTCGCCCGGACGATCTACGTGTCGTCCTCGCTGATCGCCATGATCGAGACCGGAAAGCGCACGCCGAAGCCGTCCTTCATCAAGGACAGCGACCAGGCCCTCCGCACGGGCGGTGCACTCGCCCGCCTCTGGAAGCGCCTGATCGAGAGCTCCTACCTGGAGTGGTTCCGCCCGGTCGTCGAGATCGAGGCCGACGCAGACTCGATGCTCAAGTACGAGGCGCAAGCGGTGCCGGGCCTGCTGCAAACCGAGGACTACGCCCGTGCCCTGCTCCGTACTGGGCCGGCACGTGCTTCCGAAGAGCAGATAGAACGGCACGTGGTCGCCAGGATGAACCGGCAGCAGATCCTCACCAGGGACAAGCCGCCGCTTCTGTGGGCGGTGATGGACGAGAACGTGCTCCACCGTCCGGTCGGGGGAGTCGAGATCATGCGGGACCAGCTCGCATGGCTTGTCGAGGCCGCCAAATCCCCGGGCATCATCCTGCAGGTACTGCCCTTCGCCGCTGGTGCTCACGCGGGGATCAACGGCTCAGTGACCCTGTACTCCCTACCCGACCAGAGCGACGTCGTTTACGCTGCTGGCTTTGGGGGCGGGCAGATCATCGGGTGTCCGGAGGAGGTCGACGAATGCCGTCTGGCACTCGATCTCCTGCGCGCGTGCGCACTGCCGCCCGAGGATTCCGTTCGCATGATCGCAGGGTTGATCGGAGAGACATGACCAGCGGGCTTCGGTGGCGGAAGAGTACCTACAGCGACAATCAGGGTGGCGACTGCGTCGAGGTCGCCGGGCTGGATGGTGCGTGGGAGGACTCGCGTGTGGTCATGGTCCGTGACTCCAAGGACGCTGACGGACCTGTGCTGGCGTTCGCCCCGTCCGCTTGGCGTGGCCTTTCCACCCGTATCAGGTCAGGTGCCCTCGACCTCGAATAGTCGACTTTGCCGGTGCGCGTTCTGTGGCTTTTTAGCTTGCGGTCGCCTTGTGCCGGAACAGTGTGGTTGCGGTGGGTGCCTGGCTGGGGTGGCTACTGACAGGCCGGTGGACACAGTGCGGGACTCTGTCGGCTGAAGTCCCTTCGGCTGGGCTCGGCCGGACGGGGGAAGGTGCTTCACTGCGGGTCCGTGCGGGGTTCCGTCCATGCGGGGCGCATGCTTGGCGGCCCGGTCGGCACTTCGAGTGTTTCTCGTCAGGTATCGACGATCAACAAGTCGGCCATTAGTACTCCAGCGGCACTTAGTGATCTCGTCTGTGCGTGCTTCGCTGGCAGTAGCAGTAGGGGCGTTAATCTGGCGGCGGCGTTGTTGTGGCCTGCGGCAGATGTGCTGCCGGTCTGGATGCGGCTTCCGCAAAGTGCGAGGTCAGGCGAGAGTTTCGATGGCCCGCTGCGCATCGCTGCGGACCTCGGCACAGGTGTCGTGCTCCGCGATGGTCTCAAGATGGGCCTCTACCTGCCGGCGGGCGGCGGGTATGGCTTGCGCGAGCGCGCGAAGGCTGGTGCATGCCTCGGACCGCACCAGGGGCTGGTCGTCTCCCAGTGCTGACACCAGGTCATCCAGTGCCTGGTCATCTCGCAGGATACCCAGCTCGCGGACTGCCCAGCGCCGGCACCCGGCCCGGTGATGGCGGGTCAGTGGGCGCATGATGCCGGTCAGGGCTTGCCAGTTGGGGGCTGCCGCCTGTTCTGGGCCATGGCGAAGCCCTCGCATCATTTCGTGGGCGTCCCCCAGCGGTGCTTTCTGGAACAGCGGGGCGATCGCGCGTAGAAGCCGCCGCTCGCCTATCGCGTCGGCAGCCGCGAGAAGGAACTCGGCACGGTCCCATGTCGCCTGTTCAAGCCAGGCCGGGTCGTTGTCATCAGCGTCGGGCAATGGCTCGATGCCCTCTATGCGGGAGATCAACTCATCATCTGACAGTGGCGCGATCGCCAGACGGTGACGGTGGATGCCGTGGGCGGGGCCACGCTGCTCCATGCCGCCATCCTCTCAGCACCGATGGGACCACTTCTCGCAGGACGCGAACGCGTGCCCGGCGGCGCGTGGCAGAGTGGTCGCATTCACGGCCCACCTGGTGAGTTTAGTGTTCAAGTCGGTTTTAGTGGTCGGTGAGGCGTTGCTGGCGTTGGTAGTGACAGCGTCGGGCGTGGGCTTGGTGCCGTCGTCGCCATTGTGACCAGCGGAGCCGATGTTCGGCGGGGTGCCGGGGTTGGCGGAGGTGGCCGTGCATGCGGCGGATCTCGTTGACGGTGAGCGGGACCAGGTCGCCGAGTTTGTGTCCGGCTGCGTCATCGGGGTGTGATTGTCCGTGCCGGCCGGGCTCCTGTGTGGCGGGGCCGTCGTTGGCCGCGCCGCTGTGGTGGCCGCCGTGGTGGCGGGTGCCCGGTGGTGGGCTGGTGGTGAGGAAGGCCAGGTGGGCGTGGGCGACCATGCCAGGGTGACGTGCCGGTGCCAGGCAAGGTGCTTGCGGAGCTGGTAGTGGTCGAGGCCACCTTCGTTCTTGGTCGGCTGAAAGCACTCTGCGACGCTCCACCGGGATCCCGCGATTCGCACCAGTTCGGGCAAGCCGGTCGGGTGGGTCGCCCAGCATCGGTAAAAGGCCAGCTCGGTGGGGTTGGAGATGGAGCGGCGAGCCAGCATCCATTCGGTAGGGCCGAGGTGGATCCAAGCCCAGTCGTGGAATCGGCGGCCCTTTGGCGCCGTTGCCGCAGGAGTAGCGCTGCCAGGCCTCAAGGGCCAGGGCGGCGAAGGCGGCATCGGCCCGTGTCTTGGTGCCGGCCAGGACCAGCGGGTGGTCACAAAACCCGGTGTCGTCGACCACCAGCACACCGCCCAGCGAGCTGATCCGTTCACCCCGACCTGGTGCCGCAGTGCATCCCGTACCTGGTCGGGGTCCCACGTGGCGTGGTTGAGCAGCCGCTGCATCCCGTCCGGCGTGGCGTCCCCGGCGAACTCCGCCGGCGACCAGCCGTTCTTGCGCTCCAGCGAACCGAGCAACCCCAGCAGATACGCCCGGGCCCGCAGCCGCGGCTCCCGCCGCCCGAAGAACGGCGCTGCCACCTGCGAGAACAATTCGTTGAACCCGTCGACCCAGGCAGCCGGGTCGATCTCCATTACAGTGGGGGCACGGCCACCGCCGATCATCTGGTTCAGACACGCCCACATGATCACAGCGGTGGCCGCCTCACGTTCCAGCCCTGATCAGTCCAAGATCCCAAGTGCGGCTGGAGTATTAGGCCGCCCCGTGCTCGCCATCGACCCAGCATAGATTTACACAACAGATTTCAGGCGCAGAACACTAGTAGTGGGCGGCCCGCTGCCTCGTCGCCTGGTTTCGGTTGTCTGACTATCTGGGGGGTCTTGATAATCTCACTGTGAACCGTCATGGTGGGTGGTAGTTGTTCGGTAACATTGAGTCATGTGTTCGACCGGGGCGATTGATGTGACGTCGATGTCCACCAGTGACTTGGTGGACGCGGCGGCCGTGATCGCGGCCGAACTCGCCCAACGTGAGGCGCCCGATTCCGCGGCCGCGTGCATGCGGGACGCCGAGACCCTGGCCCGAGCCACCGACCTGCACGAAAGCGCCCTTGCCGTGCTGGTTGGCCGCGTCGACGCCGCCGGGGAGATGCGCCGCTTCGGCTATCCGTCCACCCGAGGTTGGCTGCGATCCCTCGGCATGCGTGAGGCCCGCGCCAAGGAACGCATCGCTCTGGCCCGCGAGCGCCACCGCCTCCCCGAGGTCACCGAACGGCTCGCGTGTGGTGAGCTGTCCTACGGCTACGCCGCCACCATCGCCGCCGCCGTCACCCGCCTGAACGACGAAGACTGCGCAGCGGCCGAGGAGATCCTCCTCGACTTCACCGGTCGGGGGTTCTCTGCTGGGAAGGTCGCCGCGTTCGGCAACCGGATCACCGACCTGATCGCCGAACGCGATGGCACCGAAGCCCCTGATGCGGACTCCCGTCGCGGATATGAACGCTCCTGGATCGACTCGACCCGCTCCCTCGACGGTGGCCGCTTCATCAAGGGCTGGCTCAACGCCGAAGATGCCGCCCTCTGGGACGGGACGCTGGCGTCCCTCGCCAAACCCGCCGGCACCGATGAACGCCGCGACCTTTCCGAGCGGATGGCGGCCGCGTTGACGAACGTCCTGTCGGGCGGGCACCGGGCCACCAAGGTCACCGTCATCTGCGACCTGGAAACGCTCAAGGGCGGCCGGACACCCGCGCGGCTCACCGACGGCACGCCCATCCCGGCCGAACAAGCCCGCCGCATCGCTCTCACCGCAGGGGTGAACGCACTTGTCCTGGGACGCGGTGGCATCCCCCTCTATCTCGGTCGCACCGTCCGGTTCGCCAGCGCGGGCCAGCGGCAGGTTCTCGAGGCGCTCTACCCGACCTGCGCCGTCCATGGCTGCGAAGTCCCCGGAACGCTGAGCGAAGTCGACCACGTGACCGGCTGGGCCCTCGGCGATTGCCCCACCGACATCGACAATCTCGCCCTGACCTGCGCGTTCCATAACAGGTTCAAGGCGGCTCACCCTGAGCAGATCCACATCACCCAAGACTCCGGCGGCCGATATACCTACCGGCTCCTGCCTCCCGCAGACGCCCGCGACCGGTACCGGCCATCCGACGTCCCCGACCCCTGGGATCCACCCGCCGCATCG
>NZ_SMKH01000181.1 GCF_004348515.1 Actinomadura sp. KC345
GCCGAACCTTGTGCGCCTGCTGGGGCGTTGAGCGGGGCCCCGGGCGTCGTATGCCAGGTGCGAGTTTGACGGTGCCTGAGCTGCGGGTCTGTCCGTCGTGATTGGCTAGCAGCCGGGGCGTTGAGCATGTGCCGAGGCTCTGCCTGTCGCTTGGCGACTGGCCCGGGCGGTATCACGGGGCATGGCCCGGGGGTACGGCGAACGGGGTGTTTCATGGGTCTTCTCAACCCGGGGATACACGAGTCGAGAGGAGCGTTTCCCGGGCAGTAAAAAGTAGCCCCCGCGCTTGCGGGGGGCTACTTGGCGGTTCGCCGATATGGCTAACCGTGATGTAAACCTTCTCTCGGCACATGTTCGAGGAAGGTGGTTGGTAACCAGAGGTCGAGCATGGCGGCCGCAGCTTTTCTTGTGAGCTGGTTGTAACGCGAGACCAGCGCGGAGATCGCCTGGCCGCGGGTCAGCTCTCCGGCTTGGATCTTCCCTTGAAGGTCGGAGACAAACGGGTCCGGCCATTCGCACTCGTACAGGAGGTCCATGTCGTACCCGTCGTCGTCACAGTCGTAAAGGTCGTCCTGGTTGTGAAGGTCGTCCCGGTTGCGAAGGTCGTCCCGGTTGCGAAGGTCGTCGTCCCGGTCGTCCGAGCCGTCGTCCCAGTCAGGCCCGAAGAGTTCTTCCATACCAGCCTCGACCTGGTCGAGAAGGAAGGCGTAGCGCGCCTGAAGCAGTTCGTCGTTCGTCATGATTTGTCCCCTCGGTCGGCTTTATGTCGACCTTGTTGCTCGGTTTGTCGTCGTGCCTTCATAGATGAGAGTCCGTGGAGGTGCAACGTGGGCAACCGGAGTTCGAGCCGCGACTGATCCCCCTGCATGGTGCAAAGCAGTTGACGGCCGTGCCTGCGTGCGGGGCTGAGGCTGATCGGGGATGCAAGCACGGCTGCCGATCGCGGGACTTTTGCATTGCTCACCGTTAGGAATCGTCCAGTTGCGGAGGGTGTGCGTGGTGGTGAGGCCGGTGGGAGGGCGTCACGGCGTCGGTGGGCACGAGCCGAGTGGGGTAGGGGCCCCGCTCGGTCTCGTGCCCCTCCGCACGTCCGGTGAGGATCTCGATCCGCCGGATCTGATCCGTCCAGTGAGCGTCGCCCAAGTCGATCCCGCACCGGAGTGCATCGGCTCATCATGTGCGAAGGCGCGCGGCGATGGGCCGCGCGCCTTGACCTATGTAGGGAAAATCCTCACACAGCAGGTCCCGCCCATCGCGTGGCTAGACCGGCTCGGCTCCGTGTCCCACCGCGATCGCATCGATATGGCGGGCCAACGCGAAATCGGCTTCCGTGATCCGGTGGCCTGCGTCGTGCGTGGTGATGGCGAAGCGGATGCGCTGCCACGTGATGTGGATGTCCGGGTGGTGCCCGACCTCGCGGGCCTTGGCCGCCACATACATCGCGAGGTGGACGGTCTCGTGGTACGAGTGCTTGAACGTCCGCGTGATCGCGTCGCCGTCGCGCTCCCATCCGGGCAGGGCGGCGAGGTGCTCGGCGATCTGGTCGTCTGCCAGGGGCTCGGGGGTGGACACGGCTACCTCCGGGTCAGGTGACGGACGCGATGATCTCGGCCAGTTCTCGGCCGCTGGAGCTGTAGGCCCACGCCGACGCGTGCGCGGGTAGCCCGGGACCGATGACGGCGACCAATACGACCGGCGCTCCCTCAAGCACCGTTCCTCCGGTGAGGTGCGCATCGTCCCTCTCCCTCCGGTCCTGGTCGCGCTCCTGAGGGCGCACCTCGACCGGTTCGGGACGGCGCCGGACGGGCGGGTCTTCTTCGACTCCTCCGACGGCGCCCACTACGCACCGATCACCAACACCATGTACGGCCAACTCTGGCGCCGCGCCCGTACTGCCGCGCTCACTGAGACAGAACTCGGGGCGGGTCTGGCCAAGCGGCCCTATGACCTGCGGCACGGCTGCGCGTCCCTGCTCCTCAACTCCGGCGTTCCCGCAACCGAGGTGGCGCGGCGCCTGGGACACTCCCTGACAGTCCTGCTGTCCACATACGCGCACTGGTTCGCGGGCATGGAAGCTGAGGCAAACCGGCTCATCGACGCTGCTCTCAACGGCTCTGAGCCCTCCGGCAACGACACGGGCGGCCACGGGCTACCCACGGGCCAAACCCCCGGCACGACGGACGCGTAGCCTCATCACCGCAGGTCAAAGCCATACAGTGACGAGACCACGCATTCACCGCAAGTCAACGAGCAGGCTCTAGCGGCGGCGCCAGGGGCCGGTGATCGCGAAGGTGGTGCCCGGGTCGTAGACGTTGACGTACATCGTCGTGCGGCCGCGCGGGGAGAACGTGACGCCCGCGAACTCGCCCCACTCGGGCTCGTCCTCGGTGCCGATGTTCTGCCGGTTCCGCGCCAGCGGGTACACCTCGCGGCGGCGGGTCACGCCGTACACGTGCTGCGCGCCGCCGCCGTCCTCGCACACCATCAGCCCGCCGTGCGGCGCCAGGCAGATGTTGTCGGGCGACTCGCCCGGCTTCTGCACGTCGGTGTCCGGGCCGAACACGATCACCAGGGTCAGCCGCCGGCAGCCCGGCTCGTACGACCAGACCTGCCCGTAGTGGTCGGCCTCCGATCCCTCGTCCTTCTTCGCGAAGCTCGTCACGAAGTAGACGCGGTCGCCGCCCCAGTAGCAGCCCTCCAGCTTCTGCGCGTGCGTGATGCCGCCGCGCCCGAAGTCCTGGAACCGGATCGCGGTCTCCTTCGCGAGCGGGTCGGGGACCCGGACCCACTCGATGCCGTGGATGACGGTGCCCGGCTCCCGCACGGCCGACAGGTCGGCGACGTCCGGGACGCGCATGGCCTCAAGCCGTCCGCCGGCCCGCAGGCTCCCGAACCCGCCGCGCGGCTTCTCCGGCAGGAACCGGTAGAACAGCCCGAACGGCTTCTCGAACGCGTCCTCGGTCTCGTACACGGTCCCGTCGCGGGGGTCGACGGCGATCGCCTCGTGCTGGAACCGCCCCATCGCGGTCAGCGGCTCGGGGACGGTGCGCCCCTGCCGGTACGGGTCGACCTCGAAGACGAACCCGTGGTCCTTGGTGAAGTCGCCGGTGCCCGCCTTGTCCTCGTTCTCCTCGCAGGTCAGCCAGGTACGCCACGGGGTGGGGCCGCCCGCGCAGTTCACCGCCGTGCCGGCGATCGCCACCCGTTCGGTGTGCACCCGCCCGCCGTGCCCCACCTCCAGCGCGGTGCAGCCGCCCAGCGCCCCGGGGTCGTAGGTGACCTCCTCGACCGCCGGCACGCCGTGCTCGGCGTCCGGGCGGTTCTCGTGGTTGCGGACGAGCCAGGTGCGCCCCCTCACGGGAAAGGCGGCCATGCCGTCGAAGTTGCTCGGCACCGCCCCCTCCCCCGAGCCCATCGGCTCGCCCTCGCGGGACAGGACCGTGTACCGGAACCCGCGCGGCAGATCCAGAAGCCCCTCGGGGTCGGGCACCAGCGGCCCGTACCCCTCGCCGACACCGACCGGAGCGGCGGCCGCCTCACCGGCGAACAGCTCCTCGACGGCGCCGGAGAAGGCGATCCCCGCCCCGACCGCACCCGTCCCGGCCAGGACCTGACGGCGCGACACCGACCGCGAGACTGGCATGGCACACACTCCCTGGTTGGACGATCGAAGATCCCCCAGGGCCCGTTCTAACACGGGCCGCACCCCGGGGATATGGCAGACCCTCACAGTCCGGGCCCGGGGGTCCACCGATCGGTGGACGGAAGGTTCAGCCGGTCGGGGCTCATGCGGGAAGGGCGCCTGCGACCAGCCTTTACGGTATGACGAACCTCCCTGTACGCATGGCCCGGTGGAGCGCCGGGCATCCCTGGCGGGCGATCGCCGGGTGGTTCCTGTTCGTGGCGCTGTGCCTCGGCATCGGGATCTCGGTCGGCGGGAACGCCGCGACGTCCGCGGACTTCCGGATCGGCGAGGCCGGACGGGCGGAGGCGATGGCCGCCGAGGGCGGGCTGCAGCAGAAGCCCGTGGAGCGTGTGCTGATCACCGCGAAGCCCGACGGCGGCGAGCTGGACCGGGCGGCGGCCGAGGAGGCCGCCCGGGACGCCGCCGCGCGGATGAAGCGGCTGCCCGAGGTCGCGTCGGTGGCCGCTCCGGTGGCCTCGGCCGACGGGACCGCCGTCCGCGTCGATGTGACCCTGAAGGGACCCGAACTCGAAGGCAGGAAGCACGTCGAGCCGCTGATCGCGCAGACGGCCGCGGTCCAGGCGGCCCACCCCGGGGTCCGGGTCGAGGAGACCGGGAGCCCGTCCATCAGCAAGGGGGTCGAGAAGCTGCGCGGCGAGGACCTGTCGCGGACCGAGATGGTCGCGCTGCCGGTCACGCTGATCACGCTGCTGGTCGTGTTCGGGTCGGTCTCGCTGGCGGTCGTGCCGCTGCTGCTGGCGCTGTCCTCGATCGCGGCGGCGGTCGGGCTGTCGATGGCGGCCTCGCACGTGTTCCCCGACGCCGGCGTCGGCACGAGCATGATCCTGCTGATCGGGATGGCGGTCGGCGTCGACTACACCCTGTTCTACCTCAAGCGCGAACGGGAGGAACGGGCCCGGTCGGACGGACGGCTCTCGCCGCAGGCCGTGGTGGAGCTGGCCGCCGCAACGTCCGGACGGGCCGTGGTCGTGTCCGGGCTCGCGGTCGCCGTCTCCAGCGCCACGCTCTTCCTCGCCGACGACGTCATCTTCTCCTCGATCGCCACCGGCGCGATCCTCGTGACGCTGGTCGCCGTCGTCAGCTCGATGACCGTCCTGCCCGGTCTGCTGGCCAAGCTCGGCCAGTGGGCGGAGCGGCGCGCCGAACGCCGCGGGCGGCGCGGCAAGGCCGTCCGGGCCGCGAGGTCGAGGGACGGCGGCCGGGTCACCAGGGCGATGCTGCGGCCCGTCGGCCGGCGTCCCGCCGTCACGCTGGTCGCCGGGGTCCTGGTCATGCTGGCGCTGGCCGCTCCGCTGCTGAACCTGAACCTGACCGACATGGGGAAGGAGACCCACCCGCGCGAGATCCCGGCGATGCGGACCTATGACCGGCTGACCGCGGCGTTCCCAGAGCTGAAGTCGATGCACCAGGTCGTCGTCCGCGCCGACCCCGGTCAGGCGGACCGGGTGACCGGCGCCCTCCGCGACCTCGCCCGGCGCGCCGAAAACGACCCCAGGCTCGCCGGCACCGCGCACCTGCGCACCTCACCGGACGGCCGCGTCAGCCTCCTCGAACTCGCCGTGCCGCACTACGTGAGCACGGACGAGGCGCAGTCGTCCCTCCGGACGATCCGCGACGAGCACGTCCCGGCGACCGTCGGGAAGCTGGCCGCGGAGACCGCGGTGACCGGGGACGTCGCCCGCTACGCCGACTACCCCGAGCACCAGAGGTCGAAGCTGCCGATGATCATCGGGGCGCTGCTGCTGGCGACGTTCGCGATGACGGTGTGGGCGTTCCGGTCCGTGGCCCTCGGCGCGGTCGGCGTCGTGCTGAACGTGCTGTCGGCGGGCGCGTCCCTCGGGCTGCTGACGCTGGTGTTCCAGGGGACGTGGGCGGAGGGCCTGCTCGACTTCACCTCCACCGGCTCGATCGGCTCCCGGGTGCCGCTGTTCCTGCTGGTGATCCTGTTCGGCCTGTCGATGGACTACCAGGTCTTCGTGATCAGCCGGATCAGGGAGGCCGTCCTGCGGGGCGCCTCGACCCGCGAAGCCGTGCTCGGCGGCATCGGCAGCTCGGCGGGGGTGGTGACCAGCGCCGCGTTCGTGATGGTGACGGTGTTCGGCAGCTTCGTCGCGCTCCACATCATGGAGATGAAGCAGATGGGCTTCGCCCTGGCCACGGCCGTCCTGCTGGACGCCGTCGTCATCCGGATCGTGATCCTGCCGTCGCTGATGCTGCTCCTCGGCGAGCGGAGCTGGTGGCCGTCACGCCGGAGGCAGGGCACCGCGACCGCCGAGGTGCCCCTGGTGGAGAAAGTAGGCTGACCGGCGTGACTCCACCCACGACTGAAGTCGCGGGCTTCCTGCGTCGCTGGCTAAGCAGCGTCGCAGAGGGCCAGCCCGGCCCTGTGCAGAACATTCAGCGCGCCTACGCGGTCGGCGTTCTCTACCAGGCCGCATTTGACGCACTCGAACTTGGCTTGGGTGAGGCGGTTGTCCTTCGCGATGTGCCCGCAGCCTCCGAGGCTGGGCGGGCACGTGCGGGAGGTGTTGCGGGGATCGACCGGGATGACCAGGCGACCGGCACTTTCAGCCTTGTTCGCCAGGATTGCGAGGAACTCCCCCCAACCCGCGTCGAGGATGCTTCGGTTCAGCCCGGCCTTGGCGGCGGCACCGTTCGGAAGGAACGCGCCGGTCTGCTCGGGGTCGGGCCTGGGCGCGGGGCTCTTGGTCATGCCCGCCGTGTTCAGCCGTTCGTGCGCAATCACGTCGTAGTCGCGGATCAGCGCGCGGGCGGTCTTGTGGTGGAGGTCGAGCCGTGTGCGCCGCACCTTGGCGTACAGCTGGGCGACTTTCCGGGCGGCGGCGCGGTGCCGTTTGGTGCGCTGCCGGGTGCGCTTGGGGAACGTCGCCAGGTGCCGCTGGGCCTCGGCCAGTTCCTCGGCCGTGGTCTCAGCGAAACGCGGGTTAAGGACGTGTTCGCCGTCGGAGGTCGTCAGCAGATGCGTGACGCCCATGTCGATGCCCACCTGGGCGCCGGTGGCGGGCAGTGGGTCAGCGGGTACCGCCTCGCAGGCCAGGATCACGAACCAGCGGCGGCCCTCCCGCTTGATGCTGATCGTTTTCACCCGGCCCCTGACAGGTCGGTGCCGGTGGACGCGGACGTGCCCGACGCCTTGCAGCCGGACGCGGGTCTGGGTGTCGGTGGGGGTGGAGTCCCAACGGCAGCCGTCGCCGTCCTTGGGAAAGGTGACCGTGTCGAAGTGACCGGCGCCCTTGAAGCGGGGATAGCCCGGCGTCTGCCCGACCTTGACGCGGCGGAAGAACGCTTCGAACGCGTTGTTCAACCGGCGCAGCGTCGCCTGCTGCGAGGAGAAGGACCAGCGGCCTTGACGTTCGGGATCGAACGCGCGGATGTCCTTGAGCTGCGCCGACTGATCGCCGTACCGGACCCTGGTCATGGACGGGTGGGCGAAGGCGTCCCGGCGTTCCTGGAGCGCGGCGTTGTACAGCGAGCAGTGGTCCCGGAGCATCTCCGAAAGGGCTTGTTGCTGGCGGGCTGTCGGGCGCAGCAGGAACTTGAACGCGCGCCTCACTTCGACCGCCGCCGTTCCTCGGCTTGCAGACCGCCGTCCAGCAGCAGACACGCGGCCGCGTTGATCGAGATTCCCGCCCGTTCGGCGTACTCCTCGATCCGACGTTTCAGCGCGGGCGGGACGCGGAGGTTCAACGACTCGCGCGGCGCACCTCTGATCACAACCAAAACGCTACCACTCTGTGAGGGGAGGGAGCGCGGACTCACCCCTTACCTGAAGACGAGGGTCCCCTCCGCGCACATCTGATGGAGCAGGGGCAGCGGCAGTCCGACGAACGGCTCCACATCCGGGCGCTCCGCCGCTGGTACGCCACCTTCTGGGTGCTCCTGGGACTGATCCCGCCCGCCATGGGCGTATGGGATCAGCCGGACTCGACCCGGTCCTCGACGCTGGCGCTGCTGTCCCTGCTCGCGCTCGGCTATCTGATCACGGGAATGTTCCCCGGGAACCCGGCGGTCCGCCGGTACATCTTCCTTGGCGTGCTCATCGGCGGCGTCGGTGGCGTCTCCTACCTGATGGACGGGGCCGCGTCCCTGTTCATCGTGTCGCTCCCGCACTTCTGGGTCCTCGCGGGAGGCCCGCGGCGCGCGGTCGCCCTCAGCGGCGCCGCCGCCGCGGCCACGGTCGCCGGCAATGCCGCCAGGTCGGCCCCGGACGGGGAGGTCCTCACCGGCAACTCGGTCGCGACCCTCATCGGGTACGCGGCCGGGGTGCTGCTCGGGCTGTGGATGCACCGGGTCGTCGGGAGCCGCGACGACCGTGCCCGACTCCTCGCCGCGGACCTGGAGCGCACCCGGCGGCACCTCGCCGACGCGCAGCGCCGCCAGGGGGCCGCCGAAGAGCGCGAACGGCTCGCCCGGGAGATCCACGACACGCTCGCGCAGGGGTTCGCGTCCATCGTCGTCCTGGCGGAGGCGGCGCGCGACGGCATCGGGAGCGACCCCGGCCGGAGCGCCCGGCAGCTCACGTCGATCGAGCGGACGGCGCGGGAGAACCTCGCCGAGGCGCGCGTCCTGGTGGAGTCGGCGACGCAGGCCGGGGCGGGCGCGGCCGCGCAGGGCACCGGCCCGGCGTCGGTGGCGCGGACGCTGCGCCGCACCCTCGACCGCTTCACCGAGGACACGGGGCTCGACGTCGACGCCGACCTTCCGGACGTCGAATGCGACCGGACGACCCGGATCGCGCTGCTGCGCTGTACCCAGGAGTCCCTCGCCAACATCCGCAGGCACGCCGCCGCGTCCGCGGTCGGCGTCGTCCTCGAAGAGCACCCGCACGGCATCGAGCTGGAGATCACCGACGACGGCCGGGGATTCACGGTCGGAGACTCCCTCGGCTTCGGCCTGAACGGCATGCGCCGGCGCCTGGCCGAACTCGGCGGCGAGCTCACCGTGACGAGTTCCCCCGGCGACGGCACCCGCGTCCTCGCCAGGATTCCCACGAAGGGATGACATGACAGGCGACCGGCTCAGGATCATCCTGGTGGACGACCACACGGTCATGCGCGCGGGACTCGTCGCGCTGCTGGCCTCCGAACCCACCATCGAGATCGTCGGCGAGGCGGGCGACGGCCGCGAGGCCGTGCGGCTCGCCGAACGGCTGCGGCCCGACGTGGCGCTGCTCGACCTGCGGATGCCCGTGCTGGACGGCGCCGCCGCCACCGCCGAGATCGCCGCCGGCCCGGCCGGGACCCGCGTCCTCATCCTCACCACCTACGACACCGACGCCGACATCGAGCGGGCGATCGAGGCCGGCGCCATCGGCTACCTGCTCAAGGACACCACCCGCGACCAGCTCGTCGAGGCCGTCCACTCCGCCGCCCGCGGCGAGACCGTCCTCGCGCCCCGGGTCGCGGAGAGGCTCGTCGCCCGGATGCGGCGTCCCGAGCCGGTCGCGCTGACCGCCCGCGAGGTGGACGTCCTGCGGGCGGTCGCCGACGGTCTGTCGAACGCCGAGATCGGCCGCCGCCTCGTCATCGCGGAGGCGACGGTCAAGACACACCTTCTCCGTGTCTTCGCGAAGCTCGACGTCAGCGACCGCACGCACGCCGTCGTCGTCGCCATGGACCGCGGGCTCCTGCCTCCGCTCCGCTGACCCGGCACCGCCCAGGCGACAGATCAGGCCGACCGGCCTACAATCAGGCCATGGCGTCTGAAAACAGTCCGGCTGGCCGATCCCGGCGGTCGTTCATCGAGGAGGCGCGGCGCCGGCAGATCCTTGAGGCGGCCGTCCTGGTGGTGGGCGAGGCGGGGTATGCCGGCACGTCGCTGGCCCGGATCGCGCAGAAGGCCGGCATCAGCAAGAGCGTGATCTCGTACCACTTCAGCGGCAAGGAGGAGATCCTGCGGCTGGTGGTGTCGGAGTTCTTCGAGCGGGTCTGGCAGCACATGGAGGCGCGGATCCGGACGGAGAGCACCGCCACCGGCGCGGTCCACGCGTGGATCGAGGCCCAGACGGAGTTCTTCGGCGCGCACCGGACGGAGTTCCTCGCCATGAACGAGGTCGTGATGAACCACCGGAACCCGGACGGTTCGCTGGTCTTCGCCGAAGGGATGGCCGAGGAGGTGGACGGGCTCACCGAGATCCTCGCGTGGGGCCAGCGCGACGGAGAGTTCCGGGACTTCGCCCCGCGGACCGTCGCGAACATCATCCTGCGGTGCGCCGACGGGGTGCTGGGCTCCTGGCTCGTGGACGACGCCGTCGACCTGCCGAAGCAGACCGCCGCCCTGCTCGATTTCATCGACCACGCGATCCAGGGAGCGCCTTGATGGAACCACCGATGACGCTGCGGCCGCCCAGGCACACGATCGAGCGGCGTGCCATCGGCTGGTGGATACTGCAGTCGCTCGCGTTCCCCGGACCGGTCCTCGTCGCGTCGATCGTCGCCTTCGTGCTCTGGGAGTCGGCGCGTCCCTGGCTGGTCGTGGCCGTCGCCGGGGCCACGCTGGTCCAGCTCACCGCGTCGGTCGTCGAGCCGCTCTGGCGCTACCGGGTGCACCGCTGGGAGGTCACCGACGACGCCGTCTACGCGCTGACCGGCTGGCTCGTGCGGGAGTGGAGGGTCACGCCGATCTCCCGCGTGCAGACGGTCGACGCGATCCAGGGCCCGGCCGAGCAGCTCCTCGGGCTGTCGACGCTGCGGGTCACCACCGCCTCGTCGCAGGGTGCCGTGAACATCGTGGGGCTGAACAAGGGGGTCGCCGCCGAGGTCGCCGAACGGCTGGCCGCGATCACGCAGGACACGCCCGGTGACGCCACATGAGCGAGTGGCAGCGGCTGCATCCGAGGGTGATCTGGGTCGACCTCGCCCGCAGCGTCCTGTCGCTGCTGCCGGCCGTGGCGGCGATCTGGCTGTTCGGCGTCGATCCCGGAGCGGGCCAGCTGTGGCCGCTGATCGGCGTGGCCGCCTTCGGCGTGATCGGCGCGGCGGGGGACGCCGTCCGCTGGACCTTCACCCGCTACCGGATCACGCCGTCCCACGTGGAGCTGAAGACCGGGGTGATGGTCCGTGCCCACCGGTCGATCCAGCGCGACCGCATCCGCAGCGTCGACGTCGAGGCCCGGCTGCGGCACCGGTTCGCCGGGCTGCGCGTGGTGAAGATCGGAGCCGGTCAGCAGAGCTCGGCGGGAGAGTCCGCCCTGGCGCTGGACGCGGTCTCCGTCACGGGAGCCGAGGCGCTGCACCAACTGCTGCTCGGTCACGCGGTTCCGGAACCACGGGAGACCGCGGAGCCGGAGAGCGAGACGGCCGCGCCCACGGACGAGCAGGCCGAGGTGTACGCGCGCTTCCAACCCCGCTGGTTCATCTACAACATGTTCGGCGTCTGGGCCTACGTCTTCGCCATCGGCGTCGGCTGGGGGGCCTACTGGCTGCTCAGCGGCTTCGGAGTCGACGTCGGCGGCTTCGTCGCCGAACTGATCGAGGAGAACGACTTCGGCTGGGTGTGGGTCGCCGCCATCGCGGTCCTGGCCGTGGGCGCGTTCGGGGCCGCCGGCCTCGGCGTCAACTACTTCGTGGAGTACTGGGGCTTCGAACTCGCCCGCGTCCCCGGCGAGAAGGGCACGCTGCTGCGGACCCGGCAAGGGCTGTTCACCACGCGGGTCGTCAACCGCGACGACGGCCGGATGCGGGGAGTGAACATCTCCGAACCCCTCCTCTGGCGCTGGCTGGGCGTCACCGACACCAGCGTGATCACGACCGGGCTCAGCCTGTGGTCGATGTCGCAGCCGGCCGCGATCCTGCCGCGCGGGCCGCTCGCCGCCGCCCGCCGGGTGGCCGGGGAGGCCCTCGGCGCCGACCCGAACCCCCTGGAGGCGGAGCTGGCGGGCCATCCGCGCGCCGCACTGCGCCGGCGCCTGTGGTGGGCGACCGCCGTCACGGCCGCCGCCGCGTTCCTCCTGGTGTGGCTCGCCGTGACGGACGTCGTCCCGGCGGCCGCGATCTGGGCGGTGGCCGTGCTGTGGCCGGTCGCCCTCATCGCCGCCGTCGTCGCCTACCGCGCGCTCGGGCACGCCATCGTGGGCCGGTACCTCGTCGCGCGTTCCGGTCTGGTCAGCCGGTCGACGGTGGTGCTCCAGCGTCCCGCCGTCAGCACCATCGCGGTCAAGGAATCGCTCCTGCAACGCAGGCTCGGGCTCAGGACCGTCACGGTCATGACGGCGGCCGGGTGGGGGGCCTACCACGTCGCCGACATCGACGCCGGCAAGAGCCTGCGCTTCGCCGACCAGGCCGCACCGGGACTCCTCGGCCCCTTCCTGTCACCGCGGGACGAGCCCGAGTCCGCGCTACTCGGCGCTGGCCACGGGGAGGGAGCGGAGGCGGAAGGTGGCCAGGAGCGTCGCCGCGACGGCCACGAGCGCCATCAGGGTGAGCGCCAGGGGGAGGTTGACGGTCGACGTGACCGATGACGCCTCGGTGAGGGCGTCGATGAGCGACAGGGACCACTGCTGGATCGACGCCGACTTGGCGCCGGGCGCGAAGCTGCCGAGGAGGGTCTCCCAGACCAGCGCGTACAGCAGGCCGATCGTGACGGCGTTGCGGCTCAGGACACCGAGGGCGACGAACACCGCGCTGTAGGTGACGCCGCCGGCCAGGACGCCGATCGTGAACGCGGGCGTCACCTGCGCGGTCGTGCCGACCAGCACGAGGCCCGCCAGCAGGGTCGGGACGACCGCGAAGATCGTCACCAGGATGATCGCGACGACCAGCTTGGTCACGACGATCACCTCGCGCGGGATCGGCTTGGTCAGCACGTACATGATCTGGCCGTCGTCGATCTCCGGGGCGATCACGCCGGTCCCGGCGATCAGCGCGAGGAGCGGCAGCAGCGTCGCGAGACCGAAGTTGTGCAGGACGTGCGACGAGAGGTCGAGATCGTTGTTGCCGGTCGCCCGCAGGATCAAGGAGAGGACCACCAGGAGCAGCGGGAGCCCCAGAAGGAGCAGCGCGCGTTTACGCCCGAGCATCGCCCGGAACGTGATCATCGCGATTGTCGGGTTCATCGTGCCACCAGGTAGGAGAAGACGCTTTCGAGGGACTCGTCCGACGGGGAGACCTCCCACAGGCGCACGCCGGCGTCGCGGGAGACCTGCGGGAGCAGCCAGGTGAAGCGCTGGAAGTCGACGGCCTCGATCTGCAGGCCCTTGTCGGTGAGCTGCACGCTGCGGGCCGAGCCGTCCGCGATGATGGCGGCGGCGAGGCTGCGGTCGTCGGACGAGCGGACGAGGAAGATGTGCGGCCGGTCGGTCATCAGCCGGCGGATCTTGCGGAAGTCGCCGGACGCGGCGTGCCGCCCCGCCACGATCACCTCGATGTGGCTGGCGAGCCGCTCCACCTCCTCCAGGATGTGGGAGGAGAACAGGATGGTGCGGCCCTCTTCGGCCATCCGGTGGATGAGGTCCATGAGCTGGAGCCGCTGCCGCGGGTCCATGCCGTTGAACGGCTCGTCCAGCAGCAGGACGGGCGGGTCGTGCACGAGCGCGGACGCCATCTTGATGCGCTGCTTCATGCCCTTGGAGTAGTTGCCGATCGGCCGGTCCTTGGCGTAGTCCATCTCGACCATGCCGATCGCGCGGCGTGCGGCGGCGGACGGGTCGGGCAGCTTGTGCAGCTTGGCCATCGCGAGGATGAACTGCTCGCCGGTGAGGAAGTCGTAGGCCGCCTCCCGCTCGGGGACCAGGCCCAGGCTGCGGTAGACGCCGGGGTTCTGCCAGATCGGCGCCCCGTTCAGCGTGACGCTGCCGGACGACGTCGCGAGGAACCCGCCCATCATGTGGATGATCGTCGATTTGCCGGCGCCGTTCGGGCCGAGGAGCCCGGTGACGCCCGGACCGACCTTCATCGACACGCCGTTGACGGCGACGACGTTGCCGTACCAGCGGGAGACGTTCTCCAGGACCAGTTCGCTCGGGCGCACCGTGCCACCCCCCGGTTCGTTCCGCTCGCTCATGACAGACCCGCCTTCCGGAAACGGCGGTACAGAACCGCGATCGAGCCGAGGACGATGGCGACGCAGACGGCCAGCGCGACCACGCCTCCGGCGATGCCGGGCGCGATGCCGGGCGAGGACGACTCCGCGCCGAGCAGCCTGACCTGGACGATGTCCACCAGGTTGAACGGGGCGGCCAGCCCGATCCAGCCCTGCAGCGTGAAGTTGGTCAGCTCCTGGGCGACCCCCTGGACGACGCCGACGAACGTGGTGCTGAGCATGTAGACGGCGATGACCGCGGCGACGCCGAAGCCGCGCCGGGGGGTGAACGCCGCGACCACCATGCCGATCGCGGAGAGCACGAGCGCGAACAGCACGCAGCCGACCAGGCCGCCCAGGTACTCCAGGAGCTGCTGCCCCGGGTCGGGCGCCTTGGAGACCAGGCCGCCGAAGTACAGGACGGTGATGGGCACCGCCATGAGGGCGAACATCGCGGTCGCCAGCGCGGCGTACTTCGCCAGGACGAAGTCGAGGTGGCCGACGGGCCGCGAGAAGTACAGCGGGATGACGTGGAAGCGCACCTCCCGCGAGGCGAGCACCGGCGCCTGCGTGGCCAGGAAGATCGCCACGATGACCTGCATGATGTTCGCGTAGGCGGCGTAGGGGATCAGCGCGTCCTCCTGGTCGGTGAACGCGAACGCGGCGACCGACCCGGCGGCCGGCAGCAGCATGATGGCCGCCAGCAGGAAGGGCATGATCTTGGCCCGCGCGGGACGGCCGAGGCCGAAGGCGGCGCGCAGGTTGTGGACGTACAGGGACCGCAGCACGTAGGCGCGGCCGTTGCGGCGCCCCTCGTAGTGGCGGTAGCCGATGTCGTGGATCGTGCTCGTGCTCATCGGTTCGCCTCCTGCGGGACGGTTCCGGCCCCCTGCGGCGCCGCCGGATCCGCTCTGAAGACCTCCTCGATGTGGTGGCGGCGCTGCTCCATCCGGACCAGCCGCAGCCCCAGATCCGCGACGCCGTCGCGGATCAGGTCGAAGGTCGTCTCGCCGGCGATGTCGATGACGAGGAACCGGCCCTCCGGCCGCACGGACACGCCCTGGTCGTGGAGATGGCGTCCGAGCACGTCGCGTCCCTCGTCCACCTCGACGGTGAGGACGCCGCTGGCGGCCGTGTACGCCTCGACGGCCTGGGAGCGCAGCAGCGTCCCGCCGTCGATGATCACGACGTGGTCGCAGACCCGCTCCAGCTCGCCCAGCAGGTGGGACGTGACCAGGACGCTGATCCCGAACTCGGCGCCGATGCGGCGGATCAGGTCGAGCATCTCGTCGCGCCCGGCCGGGTCGAGGCCGTTGGTCGGCTCGTCCAGGAACACGAGCTTCGGGTCGTGGACGAGGGCCTGCGCGAGCTTCACCCGCTGGCGCATCCCGGTGGAGTAGCCGCCGATGGGGCGGTAGCGCTCCTCGTACAGGCCGACGTGCCGGAGCGTGTCGGCGGCGCGTTCGCGGGCCGCGGTCGGAGGCAGGCCGCACATCCGGGCCATGTGCACGACGAACTCGGTCGCGGACACGTCCGGCGGCAGGCACTCGTACTCGGGCATGAACCCGACGCTCTCCCGGATCCGCAGGCCCTCGCGCGCGATGTCGAGGCCGAGCACGGTCGCGGTACCGGAGGTCGGGGGCAGCAGCCCGAGCAGGATCTTGATGAGGGTCGACTTGCCGGCGCCGTTGGCGCCGACCAGCCCGACGACGCCGGGCTCGACGGCCACGGAGAGATCGTCGAGGGCGGTCACCCGGGGGAACCTCATCGTCAGGCCCTGCGTGGCGATGATCGGCATGGATACGAACCTAGCGGCTGGCCCCGGCACGGCACGTCAACCTAAAGGGCGATACTCGGCCGCCTTTGGTCAGACACCGGTTCGACCTAAGTTCGCTCCCTGGTTC
>NZ_SMKH01000182.1 GCF_004348515.1 Actinomadura sp. KC345
GACCCGACCGAACAAACATCCGGCCGAGCCGAAAAAGGCACTGGCTTTTAACACGCTGTTGAGTTCTCAAGAAACGGACACCCACCGCGCCGAACCCCGCTCCCGCAGGCCCCGGCTCCGGGGCAACTCGCTTTTCCCACTCTACCCAATCGAGCCGGACTGTCAATTTCCGGCCTTTTGGGCAACGCCGTTCCGGTGCCGCTTGCGCGGCGCCTTCCGGGCGGTGAAGCCATTTCATCAGATCCGGCGCGATTGTCAAAATCGGCTTTTTCCGATCCACCACGGCACGCCGGGCGCGGCAAAGCCGCACCCTGCTCGTCGTTGGTGGTTTCCCCTCGGGCCGGCCGCCTTCAGGCGTCCCGCGTCCCCGTGGGGCGAAGTGAACAGTATGCCCACGGCGAGTGAACGTCAAACCGACTCGCACGGCTACTCCGCGCGGTGCCCGACGTGACGCGGGGCACAACACACCGTCGCGCCCGTTCTACCTTGGGTTTTGTGCCAGTTCATCCGCCTTGGTAGCCAGTACAACGCCTGGAGGACCGGCATTATTTCTTTTAGGCAACGTCGGCGCGAAGCTCATGGCTTCGCCAGGTAGCCACCGATGAAGAGCATCCCTTCGGCGAACACCCAGACGAAGGCCGCCACGGTGAGGAGTGCGTCCAGCCGGTCGGGCCTGCGCCGCACTCCCGGTAGCGACCACGCCGTCACGGCGATGGCCGCCGCGAGGGCGGCGACCGGTGCGGACAGCCGGACCGCGTCCTGGAAGCCGGCGCCGCACCCCGGGTCGTAGCCTTCGCCCTCACCGCAGAAGGCGGTGTCTCCCCAGCCGCCCAGGGCCGAGAACAGCCACAGCACGGCCAGCACGCAGTTCGCGATCGTCGGAATCGCAGGGGATATCCACCAGTCACCGGAGCGGCTCGGAGCGACTTGCACGTTTCATTACCTACCCCAGGCCGCCCGGCACGAAAAGGGGAGGCCCGCCATCGGAGCGGTCGAAACAGGCGCGCATGGCCGCGTGCCAAGGGTTGGCGTGCACGTCCGGGTAGAGGACGCCCACGGCCACGCAGTACTTGCTCATCTTCGCGGGGCGGACGCCGAGGTCGCGGAGGATCCGGTCCACCGGGGCGTCGGCCCGTTCGGACTTCGATTCGATCAGGACCATCCCCGGGTCGGCGGCCATGCCGGCGCCGTCCCGTGTGCAGGTCAGGCTCGCGTCGAGCGTCACCCGGCCCGGGCCGGAGAGCTGGACGAGGGTCGAGCGCAGGTAGCCGGTCGTCGCGGACGGGACGACGGTGTCCGGCGCGTTCACCCGGTACGCGTCAAGCAGGACCTCCTCCAGGAACACCCGCGCCGCACCGTCCATCTCGGCACGACGCGTCGCTTCGTAGGGCATGCGCCGTTTGTCGGTGACGTTGCGCACGCCCGCGAGCTTCAGTTCGAACACGCACTCGCCGCTGTCGAGGTACGTCCGGGTCCGGATCTTGAAGCGGCGCCGGCGGCCCTGCCGATGCTGGCGGAACGTGAGCAGGTCGGGGGTGTCGAAGTAGGTCGAGGAGTAGCGGAACCGGCGCCGGCCGCCGATGTCCAGTGCGGCGTACTCCCCGCCGAGCCGGGGCAGTATCGCCTCGGCCATCGCGGCCGGCACCAGGTACTTGCGATCCACCCGGGTCTGCAGTTCGGCGCGTTCGAGTACCTGCGCGAGGCCGATCGGAGGCAGTGCCGCGGTGAGGCGGGCGAGTGCCGAGGCTCCGTCGGCGGTCATCGCGTCACGCGTCCGGCCGGAGGCACGTCCGACGCGGCATAGGTGGGGTACGGCGTCCTGATCTCATGGCTTCGGGGGTCCGGCTTGGCGGCGTGCCGCCGGAAGCGGACGTCCACGACCATCACGTCCCGCACATAGTCGGCCTCGGTGACGTTGCAGGCCAGGACCGTTCCGCCGAGGCGGTTCTCCAGGTCGGCGCGCAGGGCCGCGGGATCGGCGTGCACGACGTCGAGCGTCACCACCTGGTGGCAGGTGCGCGAGGAGAACCGGGGGTGGTCGGCGACGTACATCATCGCGAGGAGCACCACGTCGAGCAGGACCGCGAGCCAGGGGATGACCGCGGCGATACCGTTCACCAGGCCCAGCGCCAGCGCGACGAAGTAGTAGCCGATCTCCTCCTGGGTGATGGCGTCCGATCGCAACCGGATGATCGACAGAACCGCGAACAGCCCGAACCCGACGGCGATGTCGGCGCGTTCGGCCAGCAGCAGCGAGACGACGGTGAAGACGCCCACGTTGACCGCGATGTACGCGAGCCGCAGGTCGCGGCGGTGATGCCGGCGGAAGTAGATCGCGTGCGCCAGGATGGTGATCGCGACGAGATCCGCGGCGAGGCCGTACAGGACGTGCGCGGCCACAGGTGCCTCCTTCTGGTCGGTGCCCATTCCCGAAGGACGGTTTCCGCCCGTGATGGGAAGCGCGTGAGAGCCAGATGAAAGAACCCTCATCCAGGGCCCCGGAACGACCGGTGAGCAGCCCGGATGAGGGCCTTCTCATCTGACGTTAACTTTTCGTTCGCGGTGATATGCGAGGTTGTTCGTATGTCGGTACGCACGTCGTTCATCGGGATCGGTGTGGCCGGGACGCTGGTCATCGGCCTCGTGGCCGGGCTCGCCCGGGCGCACGAGAACTCCCCTCCGTCGCTCGGGAACACCATCGAGGTCACCACGTCACCCAGTACCGGAGGCGGGGAACCGCGGGGAACTCCGGACTCGCCGGGCGCGACCGCCGCGTCGCCGGACCGGGGGTCGTCGTCGCCCGGTCCGGCCGGACCGTCCGCCTCGGCGACGGCGGGCGGCCGCGCGGTGGCGCCGCCGCCGGTCGCCCCGGACGACGATGACGACGACGGTCCGGGCGACGATGACGACGGCTGAAGGCCGGGTCACCGCGCGGGCGCGCATCGTGGGCTGGATGCTGCTGCTCGTCGGGCTGGCACTGGCCGGGTCCGTCGCCGTGACCTGGTCGGTGCTGTCCGCGCGGCTGAACGACAGGGTCGACGGCGAGCTCACCCACGAGGCCAACAAGCTCCGCAGCTACACGCAGAACGGGGTGGACCCGGCGACGGGCCGTCCTCCGGCGGACGTGTCGGAGCTGCTGACCGGTTACCTCGTCCACAACCTGCCCGACAGCTACGAGACGTTCTTCTCCGTGGTGGACGGGCGGGCCGCGCGGCGCAGCGCGCAGGAGCCGCCGGCCAGGCTCGATCACGACCCCGCGTTCGTCGCCAGGGTCGCCCGGACCCGGACGCCTGCCTACGGCTGGGTCGACAGCGCGGCCGGTGAGGTGCGGTACGCCGTGCTGCCGGTGCGGATGTCAGGAGATCCGCGGCAGGCGGCGCTGGTCGTGGTGCAGTTCCGGGACGCGCAGCGCGCGGAGGTGACCGAGACGACGCGGGTCCTGGGGTTCACCGCGTTCGGGGCGCTGGCGGTGGCCGGGCTGGTCGGCTGGCTGATCGCGGGACGGGTGCTGGCGCCGATCCGCCTCGTCCGGCAGACCGCCGACCAGATCGGGGAGTCGGACCTGACGCGGCGGCTGGTCGTCCGCGGCAACGACGACGTGGCGGCGCTGGCGTCCACGTTCAACCGGATGCTGGACCGGCTGGAGTCGGCGTTCGCGGCGCAGCGCCGGTTCCTGGACGACGCGGGCCACGAGCTGCGGACTCCGATCACCGTCATCCGCGGCCACCTGGAGCTGATGGCCGACGACGACCCGGCGGAGCGCGAGGAGACCCGCGCGCTGCTCATGGAGGAACTCGACCGGATGAACCGGATGGTCAACGACCTGATCATGCTGGCGAAGGCCGACCGCCCGGACTTCCTGACCGTCGCGGAGGTCGATCTCGCGGACCTGACGGTCGACGTGGTCGCCAAGTCGCGCGGGCTCGGAGACCGCCGCTGGCGGGTCGGCGCGGTCGCGGAGGTGCGGGTGCTGGGGGACGCGCAACGGCTGACGCAGGCGCTGATGCAGCTGGCGTCCAACGCGGCGCGGCACACCCGCGACGGCGACACGATCGAGGTCGGCTCGGCCGTGCGGGACGGATCGGTGCTGCTCTGGGTACGCGACACCGGACCGGGCGTGGCATCGGAGGACGCCGAACGGATCTTCGGACGGTTCGTCCGAGCCGCCCAGCCGGCGAACGGCAAGAGCCCGGCGGAGGGCTCGGGGTTGGGGCTGGCCATCGTCGCGTCGATCGCCAAGGCGCACGGCGGGGCGGCGTATGTGCAGAGCCCGCTGGGCGGAGGCGCGGAGTTCGTCCTGGCCCTGCCGTTGCGACCGGCGCCCGGGGGCCTGCCGTATGAGGCCGGCGCCATGGCGGACACGGTCGTCCTCCCCGCACCGGAACTGGCGGCGTCCGCCGACACGGAGGTGACGCGGTGAACCGGATCCTCATCGCCGAGGACGAGCGGCGGATCACCTCGTTCCTTGAGAAGGGCCTGCACAAGAACGGTTTCACGACCCAGGTCGTCGCCGACGGGCTGTCGGCCTACGAGTACGCGCGGACCGGCGACTTCGACCTGATGATCCTGGACCTCGGATTGCCGGTGCAGGACGGTTTCACGGTGCTGCGCCGGCTGCGCGGCGAACGCGTGACGATGCCGATGATCATCCTGACGGCGCGGGACACCGTGGCGGACACCGTCGCGGGCCTGGAGGGCGGCGCGGACGACTACCTCGCCAAGCCGTTCGCGTTCGAGGAGCTGCTCGCGCGGATCCGGCTGCGGCTGCGGACGGAGCGGATCCCGGAGGCGACCGTGCTGCGGGCCGGCGACCTGGACCTCGACCTGCGGACGCGGCGGGCTCGCGCCGGCGGCCGGACGGTCGAGCTGACCGCCCGCGAGTTCGCGCTGGCCGAGGTGTTCTGCCGCCATCCCGACCAGGTGCTGACCCGTGAGCAGCTGCTCAGCCAGGTGTGGGGGTTCGACTTCGACCCGGGGTCCAACATCGTCGACGTCTACATCCGCTACCTGCGGCGCAAGCTCGGGTCCGCGCGCATCGAGACGGTCCGCGGGATCGGCTACCGGCTGCGCCCGTGACCGGGCCGCGGCGGGCGGCGGGTCAGGTGACCTCCTTGGACTCGTGGAGGCTCATGTCCATCACGATCGCCGTCACGGCGGCCATGGTCCGCAGCGGCTCCGGGACGGGGTCGTGGATCTCGACGGTGTACTTGTCGGCCGTCGTCAGCAGGTGGGTGGCGAGTCCGGCCCACTTCTTGCGCACGTGGGCGACCTTGGCGCCGTCCTTGTCGGTCACCTCGAAGTTGGTGCGCGGCACGTCCACGTCGACGGCGCCGATCAGCGTGCCGTCGCCGTCGTAGACGACGTAGCGGCGCCCGACCCGCTCGGTGACGAACGAGCCGATCACGTCCTCCTCGGGGCCGAGGACCTCGGTGTAGTCCCGTCCCCGCGGCTTCTCCACGGTCAGCACGGACTTCCCGTCGGGGGTGGTCAGCTGGACGGCGCGGGCATCGAGGTTCGACTTGCCGGGGAGCACGCCCCGCATCGCCTTGGCCCGCCCCTCGTCGTCCACCGGAGCCGCGGTGGCCAGGAGGGTGTCGTCGTCGTCGATCACCTTGTAGCGCGACTTGCCGAACGGCCCTCGGCGCGGCTGCTCAACCCTGAACGCGGAGGAACTGAACGGATCGCTCATGCATTCTCCCAGCCTCGTCGTGGAGCGGCCTTGCCGCGAGGCATACGGTACGCCAAAGTCCCCCGGCGCAAGTGCTACCCGATCGGCCAGTCCTTGCCTTCGTAGAACATCAGGTCGATCCCGATCGCGATGACCGGCACCAGAAACCGGAGTGGGTCATGGAGGGGCTGGAAGATCTCCACCGAGTACCTGTCGGAGGTGGTCAGCAGTTCGGTCGCGGGCCCCTTGAACTTCTTCTCGATCTGCGCGACGTGGTTGCCGTAGCCGTCCAGAACGGGGAACTTGTAGCCGAATCGGCTGCCCTCCAGACTGCCGACGGGGCGTTCCGCCGAGTCCAGGAGCGTGAACTGGTACCCGGCTTTATCGGCGATCCTTTGCAGGCACCCGATCAGTGCGCCGTCGGGGGTGCTCACCCGGGTCCTGGAACTCGACGACCCCTTGCCCGCCTCCACACCGACCAGCGGAACGCCCTGAGCACTCTCGACATGGACGAGGCGGCCGCTGCCGCCGCCTCCTCCCACGACCCGGCCCGCCTTCCGCAGCCGTGAGATGTCACGCTCCCCCGCGGTCGCCATCAGCGTGCCGTGGCCGTCGAACACCTTGTACTCGGAGCGCGCGCCGGGGGCGCTGCGCGGCTGATCGATGCGCAGGACCGGGGAGCTGAAGGATCACTCATGGATCGGCATCATGGCAGCACCCGCACGGCCGGAGGAACCCGAGTTCCGGCGTCGCCGACATGGTCGTCGCGCACACGAAAGGGACGGCCCCTTGGGACCGCCCCTTTCATGTCGCGTGGTTACACGCCGCCGATCAGAAGTCCATGCCGCCCATGCCGCCGGTCGGGTCGCCCGCCGGGGCCGGGTTCTTCTCCGGCTTCTCGGCGATGACCGCCTCGGTGGTCAGGAACAGCGCGGCGATCGACGAAGCGTTCTGCAGCGCGGACCTGGTCACCTTGGCCGGGTCGAGAATCCCGGCGTCGAACATGTTGATGTAGTCGCCGGTGGCGGCGTTGAGGCCCTCGCCGGGCGTGAGCCCGCGGACCCGCTCCACCACGACGCCGCCCTCAAGGCCGGCGTTGACGGCGATCTGCTTCAGCGGCTCCTCCAGAGCGCGCTTGACGATGTTCGCGCCGGTGGCCTCGTCACCCACGAGCTCCAGCTTGTCGAACGCCTTGGCGCCGGCCTGCAGCAGCGCCACACCACCGCCGGGGACGATGCCCTCCTCGACCGCGGCCTTGGCGTTGCGGACGGCGTCCTCGATGCGGTGCTTGCGCTCCTTGAGCTCCACCTCGGTCGCGGCGCCGGCCTTGATCACCGCGACACCGCCCGCGAGCTTGGCCAGGCGCTCCTGGAGCTTCTCGCGGTCGTAGTCGGAGTCGGTGTTGTCGATCTCGGTGCGGATCTGGTTGACCCGGCCCGCGATCTCGTTGGCGTCACCGGCGC
This sequence comes from Actinomadura sp. KC345, assembly GCF_004348515.1. Taxonomy (GTDB): domain Bacteria; phylum Actinomycetota; class Actinomycetes; order Streptosporangiales; family Streptosporangiaceae; genus Spirillospora. The sequence goes on from NZ_SMKH01000182.1 coordinate 7,132, forward strand.
CGTCCACGATCGTGGTTTCGTCCTTGGTGATGACGACCTTGCGGGCACGGCCCAGCATGTCGGTCGTGGTGTTCTCCAGCTTGAGACCCACGTCCTCGCTGATGACCTGGCCGCCGGTCAGCGTGGCGATGTCGCCCAGCATGGCCTTGCGGCGGTCGCCGAAGCCCGGCGCCTTCACGGCGACGGACTTGAAGATCCCGCGGATCTTGTTGACGACCAGGGTGGCCAGCGCCTCACCCTCGACGTCCTCCGCGATGATCAGCAGCGGCTTGCCGGACTGCATGACGCCCTCGAGGACGGGCAGCAGGTCCTTGTTCGCCGACGCCTTGCCCTGAACGATCAGGATGTACGGGTCCTCCAGGACCGCTTCCATCCGCTCGGGGTCGGTCACGAAGTAGTGCGAGATGTAGCCCTTGTCGAAGCGCATCCCCTCGGTCAGCTCGAGCTCCAGACCGAAGGTCTGGCTCTCCTCGACCGTGATGACGCCTTCCTTGCCGACCTTGTCCATCGCCTCGGCGATCATCTCGCCGATCTGCTGGTCGCCGGCGGAGATGGAGGCCGTGGAGGCGATCTGCTCCTTGGTCTCCACGTCCTTGGCGAGCTTGGACAGCTCCTCGCTGACCCGCTCGACCGCGGACTCGATGCCCCGCTTCAGCGACATCGGGTTCGCACCCGCGGCCACGTTCCGCAGACCCTCGCGCACCAGCGCCTGGGCCAGAACGGTCGCCGTGGTGGTGCCGTCACCCGCGACGTCGTCGGTCTTCTTCGCTACTTCCTTGACGAGCTCCGCGCCGATCTTCTCCCACGCGTCCTCGAGCTCGATCTCCTTGGCGATCGACACACCGTCGTTGGTGATCGTGGGAGCGCCCCACTTCTTCTCCAGCACGACGTTGCGCCCCTTGGGACCAAGGGTCACCTTGACGGCGTCGGCGAGCTGGTTCATGCCACGCTCGAGGCCGCGCCTGGCATCCTCGTCGAACGCGATCATCTTTGCAGCCATAGGCTCCAGTCCTCCCGGAACAAGGTGGCTTAGACGGATCGAGCCGACGCCCGCGACGGACGGCCCCCACCGACGACTTCCATTCCGCCGCCGACATGAGGCCTCATCGCCCCGACCCAGACTGTGAAGTTGTCACTCTCCACAGCAGAGTGCCAACCGTGTTTTTAGCACTCTACCCTGCCGAGTGCAAGCGCCGTGCATCCTCGTCCGGGGAAGGTTCATCTACCTGCCCCGACCCGTTCCCACCTGCGCCGGAGTCCAGTTCGGGAGCGTCACCGGTGTGTCGCCGTGATCCACTGTGTGTGATCGTCCGTCGGTATTCACGGAACGATCGCGGAACACGTGCCCGAGGGTGGGGCAGCGGAGCGGCGGACTGTTCCGCGTGTTCCGCGACGGGGGTAGGAGGAGCCCCCAGCGCTGCATCAATGCGCCGGTTCATGATCTCCTCGTCACCATCGATGCAGTGAGCATACGTGCTCTGGAGCATGGCCACCGAATGCCCGGCGCGAGCCGCCACGTTGGCCGCCGGAACCCCGCCGTTCAGCCACAGCGACAGGCACGCGTGACGCAGGTCGTACGGCCGTTGGGCGAGCGGCGTGGCGAGTTGGGCGGCCGTCAGGACGTGTTCACGAGCCCGCCGCCAAACGGACTCGTAACTGACCGGCGCGAGCCGGTTCCCGCGTTGGCTGCGGAACAGCCGACCGTCATCGGCCGCGCCGAACTCGGCCACATGGGCACGCAAGATGGCGACCAGTTCAGGAGAGGCCGGGACGGGACGCTTCACCCCTTTGGGACGGGCCTTGAGGCTCCTCGGCTGGTGGTACTGGCCGTCATCGGTCCACTGCTTACCCGATGCCGGGCTAGAGCCAGCGAGGAGGAGACGGCCCCAGCCGGTTGCCGGAAGCTCGCAGTCGTCCAGGCGCAGGGCAACCGCCTCCGAGGGGCGGAGGCCCGCGAAGTACAGACAGGCGAAGAAGGCGAGGAGATGCCGTCCGACCCGAGGGGCGACGACCGGAACGGCAGCCAGCATGGCCCGCGCCTGATCAGGGTTGGGCACTTGACGGGGGTCGACCTGTTCCGCCGTCTTGGGAACCTCCCAGCGGACACCACCGAGCGGATTTGCCGAAAAGACTTTGAGTTCCACGGCGTAATCCAGGCAGGAGCGGAATACGGAGAGGCGCCGCGCGACTGACTTCGGCGCCGCTGGCTTCCCGTCCAGGTTGACCGCCATTGCGTCGAGAGCGTTTCGGAGTAGCACCGGGTCTTCCAGGTCAGCCAGTGGAACGGATTTCTTGGCCAGCCAGGCGAGGGCGCCGGCGGTCTCTGGCGGAGGCTCTTGTTTTTCCATACGCTGCCGATTGAACGCCCAGGTTGCGAGAGCCCGATGCAGAGTCTCGGGTCCGGGTGTCCCCCGCTCGTCGACCATCAGGCCCCGAGTGACCGACGCCAAGCAGTCGGCTACGGTCGCACGAGTCTTGGCCGCGCTACCAGGCCAGTTCCGCACCGCGTAGGCCCGCGCATGGTCGTACCACGACCCTGACTTGTGCGTTCGCATCATCGACTCGGGAAGGCCCGTCACCGTGTCGAAGGCTTCACCCCGCCGGGCCGCCTGGACGAGGTCCGAGCGGTAGTGCTCAGCCAAGGTTTTCGTGACGAACCATTCCGACTTCTCTTGCCCGGCCACGATCCAGCGGACGCCGTACGGGCGAGGGCGATTCTTCACGTTCTTGATGGACCAGAACCGCACCTGATACGACATCATGCCGCCGCGCTCCCTTGCTCAAGTGAGTCGATCCAGGCGAGAACCTCGGAACGACGAAAGCGAAGTTCGCCGTTGGGGAGCTTGAGGCCCGCAGGAGCCCGACCCGTTGCCCGCCAACGGTAGAAGACGTTCCGATCCACGTCCCCGCCCAGCTCTGCGAGGACTTCTTTCGTGGTCATCAACTCACTGCGCTTCACGCTGCCTCCGCAGTTGCCGAAAGTTCTGGGGTGGGGTCGTTGGTCGCTTGGTCGAGCTGGCGACGTCGTTGGATGCGTTCGTTGATGAGGTGCATGAGCCGTCGTTCGATCGGCTTGACGTCGGGGTCACCGGGTCCGGCGCGTTCCCAGACGTGCATGGCGTTCGGGTCGGCCGGGTTGGTGACGGGGATTCCGGCCTCAGCGAGGCGGGCCAGCACCCAGGCTTTGCGGTCGGCTTTGTGGTCGGCGAGGGTCTTGCCCGACCACTTGCGGGAGACCAGGACCCGGCGTCCGCCGTAGCCGAGGTGTTCGCGGCGGTGTGCCTTGCCCTTGCAAAAGCCCGGCATCATGCCCTTGCGCGGGTTCTTGGGCTGGACGCCGTAGCGCAGCCAGTTCGCGCACGTCGGCGAGCACGGCTCGAATCGGAGTGCTTCGGCCATCCGGTCGACGTGTTCACGCTGCCGGCTGGTTTCGGCGGTGTGGCATTCGGCGACGCCCTTGACGAGGTACTTGGTCAGGTATCCGATGAGCTTGCGGGACTGCGGGGAGTCGGGCATGACGCCCTGGGCGTCGATCTGGCGCCCGAACTTGACCACGTGCAGGGGGTCGGCATCCTCGTCCAGGCCGAGCGCGTCTAGGGCCTCGTCCCAGGTGGGCAGGACTTCACCGGTTGCCGGGTCGAGGTATCCGCCCTCTGGACCGGCCACGTCGTCCCATACCGGCAGGTGCTCCCCGGAGAAGACCACGCGGTCGGTCGAGGGCCACCACACCTGGTGATACGTGGCCGCGACCACTTGCCGTAGTTCGGCGCGGGAGATGGTTCCGCGGATGGCCATGTGCAGGTGCGGAGCCAGGCGGCGTTGCGGTTCGACGGCGGCGAAGTACTGCACGTCGTGCCCGACGAAGCGGCGCAGGTTCTGCACGAACCGGTCTATGAGCTTGGAGAAGTGCAACGCGTCCCGCGCGGCCCGCGTGTAGTCGTAGGTGTCGGGGTCGACCGGTGCTCCGTCCGAGCACACGCGCCCGTAGGAGTCCAACGTGAGGGTCAGGAAGATCGAGGGCCGGAAGGTCTTGCCGTCCTTACCTCGGTACACCTTGCCGACCGTGCGGGAGTCGACCGGACGCCGAGGAAGGTCTGGAGCGTCTTGCCGCCGCCGAGTCGACCGGGTGCGCCGACTCTTGCTCTCCTCACCGGTTTTGAGGGCACCGCGTACGCCGGAGCGTTCAAGTTCATGGTCGAGGTCACGCACCATGGCGTCCCAGAACTCGGAGTCTTCCCCGTCCGCCGTTCCGTCCTCGGCCGCACGGTCGCGGGACGCTTGGGCTTGTGCTCGCAGTTGCATCCAGGCGCGTTGTTCGTCGTCGGGGTCGGCGCGGGTGATCTGGGGTTCGGTGTCCAGGTGCCAGCCTTGACGGCACTGCACGGCGCGGAGTTTGCGCTTGCGTTCGGCGCACGAGGGGCACACCGACTCCAGGGTGTGCCCGCACGGGACATAGACGACCTCGGCCGTGCCCGTGTTGAGGTCGACCCGGCGCATGGGCACGGGCCGGATGCAGACGCCGTGTTCGACCGCGACCGATTCCAGCACGCCGCGCGCCAGCGGAGCCAGCGTCTTGACGACCGGTTCCGGTGCGGGTTCGGGCGGGGAGACGTCAACGTCAGGGGCGTCGAGGGTAGGTTGGGTGACGGTGGGAGCGGTGTTGGTCACGCAGCCCCCTTGTTGTCGAGGTCGGGGAGGCCGAGCGCGAGCATCGCTCGGATATCGGCGTCGGAGACGTAGGCGGCCCGCACCCGCACCGGATCCGGACTCGTCTCCAGCCGGACGAACCCCACCCCCGCACCGACCTCCGGGACCGAGGAGATCTGGTCGGCCAGGGCGCCGCGGTCGCGGGCACCGTCGCCAAGGACCATGTCGACCTGGTCGTCTTCGTCCAGGCGCAGGGCGATCCGGTCGGGGAACAGGTTGCGCAGGTTGTTGACCTCTTTGCGTGCGTCCTGCTGCGCGCCGATCACGCAGTACCCCACCGACCGGCCTTGTGAGGTCAGCACCGCAAGCGCGGATTCGGCGCGCTTGCGTAGGTCGCGTTCGGGGCAGTAGGCGGTCAGGAACGCCAGCTCATCGACCACGATCACCCGGAACGGGAACTCACGCGAGGGCGTGAACGAGCGAGTGTGACCGGCGAAGCGTTCGGCGCGGGCGTTCATGTCCTCGGCCGCCGCTTCCAGGAGGTCGACCATGCCGCCTTTGGGGTCGTCGCTGTAGCGCCCGTACCGTTCGAACAGCGCCCGCCCGAAGCTCAGTTCCATGCGCTTGGGGTCGACGGCCCACACCTCCACCAGCCCCCCGAGCAGGAGCGGCAGAAGTGCGCGGATCGTGGACCAGATCACTGAACCCTTGCCGGCCCCCGTCGCGCCCGCGATCAGGACGTGGGTTTCCAGGAGCCGGAGCAGCCAGGGTGAGCCGTCTTCGGCCGTCCGACCGGCAACGCCCGTAGGTCGACGTCGGAGGCGTCCGGAACAGGTAGCGCGGGGATGGGGATGGCGAGGGCGTCGCGGCGGACGAACTCCAGCCAGATCCGGCCTGGACGGTCCCCGTTCCGGACGCGGACCAGGGATGCGCCGAAGCCGTGCGCGAGGTTGGCCGCGACCCGTTCCCAGGCGTCGGGAGCCTGCCCCTTGAGCATGCGGACCAGGACCCGATCAGAGGTCGGGCCGCAGCGGACCCGGACGAGCGAGGGCAGGTATTCGCGCCCCTTGTGGACCTTGGTGAGTCCGGCGGTGACCAGGACGGGTTGCCAGTCCCGCCGGTAGATGAACACCAGTCGCCACCAGGACCGGACGGGTCGGGCCACCCAGCGGACGAAGGAGGGACGGTCCGCCGCCGCCCAGGTGCCGAGGATGACGAGGACGAGGGCCAGGACGAGGACGGGGACCGTCCACCCGAACCGGTAGCCAAGCCAGCCGAGCCCGGCCGCGATGGAGACGGGGACGATGTTGCGGACCAGGAACACCAGGACGCGGACCAGGACGCGGACGGTGTTGACGATCAGCACCAGGCCCTCGGGCATGTGCCACACCGGGGGCGCCCACTTGGGGGCCGCGAAGGGGTCTCGCTGGGTTTCGACGGCGACGTTTTCGCCGGGTGAGAGCTTGCGGAACTCCCATGCCATGATGGGTCACCTCTTCACTAGCTGTGCTGTGGGGGAGAGAAGCGGGGCGGCCGGAGGTACCAGCTCCAGCCGCCCCACCCAGATCAAGCCGCCGGGTCCTGCGCAGGCTCGGAACCGCCGTTGGCGACGTGGAGCCGCTCCACCTCGGCCGCGTAGAGGGCGAACGAGGTGGCGAGCTTGCGCGCGACCCAGACGTCCCCGGCGGTCGGAGCAGTGGCGTTGGTCGGGGAGAGCGTCACGTCAGCGCGCGAGTGCGACAGCGAGATCTGCGCCCGGTCCTTGCCGCGCGGGCACACCACCGACAGCCACTTGTCGGGCAGCATGCTCACCGACGTGTGCGCCGACCCGTCCGGCTTCACCGACACCGTGGTGTAGCTGTAGGAATCCATCACGCAGCCCTCCTCTTGCCCGAGGAGCGCCCGGACGAGGAGCCACGGCCGGAGCGGTACAGCCGCTCCACTTCCACCGCGTACGCCGCCGCCTGCTCGGCCAGGCCCCGCGCGAACTCGACGTCTTCGGCCCGCAGTCGTTCGGGAAGGGTGAGGGTGACCAGCACCCGCCCCGCCGAGACGGTGAACAGCGGCGTGCGCGCCCGGAACGCCCGGAACTCGGTGGAGGCCGCGCCGTCGATGGGCAGCGACAGCGCCGACATCCGCCCGCCCGCCATCACGCCGCATCCTTGGCAGCGTTGTCCTTGCCCGAGGTACGGGACGCGGACGCGCCGCCCCGGGAGTTGGCCGGACGGACCGCCGCCGCCTTCAGCGAGTAGGCCAGCCGCCCGGTACCGGAGTTGACGTACGGCGTCACCGCCAAGCCGTCGAACTCGACCGGCACGAACGGGAACCCCGCCGGAGCCTCCGGCATGATCGGCTGCACCGGCCCCATCAGCTTGACCTTGAACGTCCCCTTGGACTCCGGGTCAGCGTCCAGGACCTCGATGGCCCAGACCAGTTCGCCGGTGTCCTTGTCGCGGGCCTGGATGAAGTTCTCTTTCGTCGACCGGTCGAAGTCGCGCACCGGCTCCACACCGCCCTTGATGTACGCGCCGTAGGGGAACACGTCCCCGAACGCGACCTTGAACGGACCCTGCACGGCCATCGTGATACTCCCTGTCGTTCGATCCTTCTGACGTCAACTCGGTTTGTCGAGTTGCTGTATCGACAGGCTATGCGACGACGACGGATTTACAAGGAGTACAAGACGACTTATCGAGTGATCTGGGTCACAGTCCGTAGGACTCTTCGAGCACGTGCAGCGATCCGGGTAGCGCGACCTCCGCGACCAGGACCGTCCGCCCCGTGGAGTCGACCACCGAGCCCAGCACCGACAGCACCGGCTCACCCTCGGCCAGGTCGAGGGATTCACGCTCTTGCTCGGTGGGACGACGAGCCCGAAGGCGCTCATCAACGCGGGCCAACCGGTCCCGGGCCGACGCGGTCAAGAGCTGGCGGATCGGAACCGTCAACGGCCCCTCTTGATCCAGGCCCGAGGCCCGCGCGACATCGAGCGGAGCCCACAGCGAGACAAGCTCACTGGCGATGGAGTCATACAGGCCCACGTAGCGCCGCAGGTGGACAGGTGCCGATTCGGCCAGGCCGAGCAGCATCGCCACCGCACCCGGCGCAGTGGAACGACCGACCTGCACCACCCTGACCGAGGTGGCGCTTTCCTGGCGATCCAGGACCGCGAGACCGGGCCGGCTGTTACGTGCCCCCGACGCGGGAACGGCCTTCACGAAGGTGCCCCGCCCGTGCTCACGATGGAGCTCACCCAGCAGTTGCATCTCATTCAAAGCACGAACCACCGTGGGACGCGACGCCCCGAACTCCCGCCCAAGCGCCGCCTCAGAGGGAATCGGCGCGTTGACGGGATAGGTTCCGTCCTCGATCCGGGCGCGAAGCGTCTCCATGATCTGGACGTACTTCGGAGCGTACGAAGGGTGATCTGACACGAGGTCCTGCCAACAGCTCGACAACACGAGTACCCACAGCAAACCAGGACTCCACCAGTCCTGTCACGGCATCACCGGTTCCGAGCTGGCACTTTTCTTCCCTCAGGACGATCTGAGCCCCCGGCGCTAAGCCCGCAGTGATCGACTGCGGCACGCCGGGGGCTCAGCTCAACCTTGTCGACGCAGGCCCGCGGGTTCCCCTGCACAAGGTCTCCACACAACCGTGCGCCTACTCGGGCCTTGGATTCTCCTGAACGGCCGTGACCTGCGGTGTTTGGGGCCGTGGAGTGACTTTGACGCCGGGGGTTGAGTTGGTTGCCGCCCGCCCTACGGGCGATTGGGGGACCCACCAGGCCGGGGGAAC
>NZ_SMKH01000183.1 GCF_004348515.1 Actinomadura sp. KC345
ACGTTGCCCAGCCCCGCGCCCGCCCCTTGGCGGAGTTGATGCCCCGCCACGCGCGGTCGGCCGCGTTCACCGTCGAGGTCCATACGCTCGACGCCCACCCGCGGGCGCGCTCCTTCGCCGAGTTGATGCCGCCCCATGCCCGGTCCGCGGCGTTCACGACCGACGTCCACGTCTTGGACGCCCACCCCTGCCCCTTCTCCTCGGCCGACTTGATCCCGGGCGCGGTGTCGTCCTTGGCTTGCAGCGACGTGGTCTTCGCGTTCGGGATCAGGCCGTACTTGTCGGCGAGATCCTGCGCTTCCTTCTTCGTGAGGCCCATCTGCATGGCGGTCTGGACGAACGCCTCGCGGGCGCGGCGGGTCTTGCGGTCGACCTCCTCGACCGACCGGCCCGACTCCAGCATCGACTCCTTCATCGTCAGGGTGCTGGAGGCCAGGTTCCGCAGCGCCTCGTCGTTGTCGCGGCCGGCCTGGGTGTTCAGGTTCAGGGTCCGGCCGTTCTCCTTCACGGCCTTGGTGGCGTCGTCGATGGCCTGTTCCATCCCGGCGACTCCGCCGCGGGCCTGCAGCGCGAGGTTCGCGAGCTTCTGCGTCTCGTCCCGGAACTTCGAGAGGGCCTGCTCGGCGGCGGTGGCCTTCCGGTTGGTGCCTTCCAGGGAGTTGCCGAACTCGTCGACGGCGCCGCGGGATTCGTCGGTGCGCCCCGACAGCTTCCCCAGCCCGGCGATCAGCATCGGGATCCCGGGCAGATTGGTGAGCGCGTCCCACGCCTTGACCAGGAGCGACACCATGCGGATCGCGGTGGGGACCATCATCAGCAGCAGGTTGAACAGGTCCCCGATGGCCTGCTTGTTCTGCGACACCGTGCGGAACATGTCGGCGAACGCGGCGCCGAGCTGCTGAAAAGAACCCCTCGATGTTGATCTCGCCGAGGAGGTCGGCGAACGCCTTCATCCCGGCCGCCATGACGCCGGACTGCCCGAACGCCTTGAGGCCGCGCTCGATCCGGGCGATGAAGTCCGACACCGCCGGCGCGGCGATGGCCAGGCCCTTCTCGAACGCGCCCGCGACAGCCGGGCCGAGCCGGGTGAGGCTTTGCCGTGCCCTCTCCAGCACGGGCAGCATCGGCCGCGCCGCCTCCGCGAACAGGCCCTTGAGGTCCCCGAGGGTGGCGGCCCACCGGTCCTTCACCACCTGGCTTTGGGAGATCAGCAGCGCGAACGCGCCCCCGACCATCGCGCCGCCGAACGCCAGCGTGATCGCGCCGGCGAGGATGGAGGCGATCAGCGGCGCGACCATCGTCGCGGCGACGACGATGCCCACGAACATCTTCGGGTTCTTCATCGCGCCCTGCATCGCGGACGACATCGCGCCCCCGGCCTGCTGCCCCGCCTGCCCGACGAAGTGGACGATCTTCCCGACGAACTGCTTGAACCGGTTGAAGAACCCCTGTCCGGACTGCTGCCCCGAGCCGTTGAAGATCTGCTGGACCCGGTTGGCGGCGTTCTGCGCCATCTGCTGAACGCGGTTGCGGACCTGGTTCAGGCCGTGCGCGGACGCCTGGAAAACGATCTGCACCGCGTTAGCCATACTCGCCTCCTCCCGACGGTTGCGGCGGGCTGCCCATTTGCTCGATCAGCAGCAGCCTCAGCAAGCCCGCGTCCTCCTCCTCGACCTGCGACGGCAGGCACGAGAACTGTCGGCACAGGCCCAGGATCGTTTCGGCCTCCTTCAGCTCACGGGGCTTGGTGACAGCAGTTCCGTGGGAATCGACACCTCGGGGAACGACTGACCAGAGGTGGAGCCTTTTCCCAGGTCCTCATCGACACCGCCCATCGCGGCCGTCCACCTGTCGATGAGGTCCATGACGAAGTCGAAGTCCAGTTCGGCGACCGCGTCGTAGGTGGTGGGGACGGGCCGGCCGTCGTCGTCTTCGAGGTTCCACCGCACGAGCGCGCGGGTGAACATCTGCAGCAGCGCCTCGACGGCCTCGACCTCTTCGGAGTCCTGCAGCGCGGCCAGCTTGAGGAACTGCTTGACCGGCAGGGACTTCACCACGCACTCGAACCCGATGTACTCGGGGTCGGCGAACTTCAGCGTGATGAGCTTGGCCTTGCGCCTGTAGCCCATCAGGACCCCGCCCAGGTCGGGACGGTGCCGTCGGCCAGCGCGCCCGGCACGGCGAAGGTGAGGGCGCCGTCCTCCGCGCGGGTGAGCGGGTAGTCGGTGAACAGCGTCTCGCACGCCAGCGTCCTCCCGCTGATGGCCAGGGACACGGTGCGGGCGACGGACGTGCTCGGCACGGTCGAGAACACCTCGTGCGACATGTTCGCCGCCTCGTTGAACACCCCGTTCAGGGTGATGGAGAAGTCCGCCAGCAGCAGCAGGCGCTCCATCGCGGACTTGTCCACGCCGGTGACTTCCTGCACGGCGCGCGGCGTCGCGAACTCGAAGTTGGTGATGTCGTTGCGGATGTCCTGCGGGCTGCCCGAGGAGTCGTCGACGGACAGCGTCGTCCACCCCAGGCCGCTGATCTTTGCCATGGCCTATCCCTTCTCGATCTCGTCGACGATGCGGTCCTGGTGCTCGCCGAACTCCTCCACCCAGTGGTCAGGGCGGGTGTGCTGCCGCGGCGCGGTGCCGCGCGGATTTCCTCTCCAGTCGCCGTCCCGCACGAAGTACAGCTCCGGCCGGCCGGTGGGGACCCGGTGCTGGGAGGCGCGAAAGCACGGCTGCCCGGCGCGGAACACCAGCCACGTCTCGCCTTCGGCGACGTGCTGGACGGTGTAGGCCCGGCCGCAGTTCTGCGCGGTGTGCACGTCGATTTCGGAGAGGCCCTCGACGCGGACCCGCCACCCGTGCCGGTACTGCTCGCACTCGACTTCCTCGCACGTCGCGGGCCGCCAGTGCGTCGCCGGTGGGGCGACCACCTGGAACGTCTTGACCTGGTGGGCGCCGAGCTTGGGGGTGATCCGCATTCCCTCGTTGCTGGGCATCATCAGAACGTCACCGCCGTCTTGTTGATCGCGACCGATACCGCGAAGGTGCACTCGGTGAAGGTGCCGGTGGTGACGACGCGGATGTACCGCTCGATCGCGGCATCGCGGGCGGTCTGGATCCGCTCCGCGGTCGGTGCGGTGGTGACCGCGGTGAAGTCGCCGTCGGTGATGTCGGCGAACGCGTCCGCCGCGGCGTCGTCGGAGGAGCCCTGGAGCTTGATCGTGACCGAGGTGCCGGTGAAGGAGAACACCTGGACGTATGCCTGCAGCCCGAACGACGACGCGGCGCCCAGGTCGAGGGACGTCCCGTCGGTCGCCTCGGTGTCCGAACGCTTCCCGGCCGTGAGCTGCCGCGCCCATTCGAGGCCGTACCCGTTGGCCTGCGCCTGCGTCGCGAGGGTGAGGGCGCCGTCCTCCCCGCGCGTGGGGTCGTAGCCGATCTGCTTGGCGACCAGGTTCGCCGCCCACCCCCCGGCCGCCGTGCCGCGGTAGTACGACACCAGCCGGTCCGCGGTCGGGAGCATCGACAGCACGTCGTGGGTCTCGTCCTCGGACGGGTTGAAGAACGAGGTGAACTCGATCGCGCCGTCCCGCACACCGCCGCGCCGCTCGATCGCCGACTTGTTGATTCCGGTCATCTCCAGCGCGGCGGGGCCGCCGCCGATGTTGCCGAGCGACCCGATGTCGCCGGACACGTCCACGCCGTCGATGTACAGGTTGTCGCCGAGCCCCGATGACTTGGCCATTTACGCCACCTGCTCCCATGCGTCGTTCACGATCACCGGGAGCGTCACCGTGAACACCCGGTAGATCTTGCGGTCCTGATCGAGGTAGCCGGCCTGCGCGCTCATGGCGGTCCCGGCCTGCCCGAGGAGGTCGATGCACCGCACGCTCCCGCCGAGCTCGAAGTTCCCCGAGTAGGCGGCGAACAGCGCGTCGAGCGCGGTCAGCATGTTCGGGTCTATGGCGTCCTGTGGCTCGGCGATCATCGGGGTGTACAGCCGGACGTTGAACACCAGGACCGCCGACGTACGCGCCAGCCCCGAGCCGGCCGGGACCGGCGCCACCGACTGCGCCCACACGGCCGCGGTGAGCCCGTTGCCGGGCGCGGACTTGGGTTCGTGGCCGTTGACCCGCTCGAAGTGCCCCGTCGCCAGAGCGTGCGACACGATGCCGTCCAGGATGCTGCGGATGTCCATGCGCTACTCCATCCTCCGCAGGTACCGGGGCATGACCCGCTCGGCGATGTGCTTGGCCTGCCGGTCCACGCGGGTGTGGATCCGCCGGAACGTCGAGTAGCCGCGGAACCTGGTCACCGGCGCGTTACGGGAACCGACCCCCTCCAGCCACGGGCCGTACACCACGCCGCCGTCGGTGACGCGGGTGCCGCCGGTTGCCCGGTCGGTCTGGATCTGCGACTGGTAGTAGCCCGTCGGGTGCTGCAGGACCCGCCCGAGTTCCGACACCACGAGGTTCACCGCAACCTCGGCCAGCTCCTCCTCGGTCGCACGTGCCATCTGCCGCGCGGCGGCCTGGGCGCGGCCGTCGAAGATCGGGCCGTGCCGCTCGACGTCCACATCGAAACCGATCATGGCTACACCGCCCGCACTCTCGCCTTGCGGCCGAACGCCCGGTAGGCGTCCCGCTCGGCGGCCTTCACGCCCCGGCCGGTCGACTCCCGCGCGCCCTCTCCCTCGCCGGCGGTGCGCGCGTACCCGGCGCGGGCCTGCAACAGGGTGTTGAGCGCGTACGCCTCGCACAGCGTCGCCACCGGGCCGGGGTAGACGTGCCGCGCCAGGGGCACCCCCTCGGCGTGGGAGGCGGCCGTGGTGCCGACAGCGCCCCGGGAGACGGTCAGGGACCGTGGCGCCCACACCGCCGCGCCCGAGTCGTGGTCGGCCAGGACGCTGCCGTCCCACGCGCGTTTCACCGTCAGCGCCGTCCCGGCGGCGTCGACCACGAGCATGCGCTCGGAGCCGACGAGGATGACCTCGCCCGGCTGCGGTGCGCCCGTGCTGGAGGAGACGGTGACGGCGACGCCGGCGGCCGACGCGGTCAGCGCCTCCGTGGTGGTGAGCCCGGTGTCGGCCATGGCCCGCCCGGTCACCACCATGCGTTCGGAGCCGACGAGCAGCAGGTCCCCCACACCGACGGCGCCGCCGTCGGTCACGGCCAGGGTCGTCGAGGTCGAGTCGAGCGCGGCACCGAGCGCCCCCGCCGGCGCGGTGTCGTCGCCGTACCCGAACACGCCCGTGATCGCGACGTCGCGCTGGTGGGTGGAGCCGCCACCGAACGACGCGGACGAGTCCAGGTCGAGCTCGATGTGGTCGTAGGGGGGTTCGTCGAGGTCGTCGGCGCGGCGCACGAAGTAGTCCGCCTCGTCGATCTCGACCCCGCCGGAGGTGAGGGTGGTGACCGAGATGACCTCGTTGGCGTCGAGCCACAGCCGCCACGGCCGGGCGCGCTGCGGGTTCGGCCAGTCGAAGTACCGGGTCCCCGTCCAGGGGTAGAAGCGGCGGTGCAGCAGGCCCTCGACCGAGCGTGAGGCAGCCTCGACCGCGCGGTCTACCTGCCCGTCGGCACGGGCGGTTTCCTTTTGATCCAGGGCGTCCTTGACGGATTCCCTGGTGGTGTACCAGATCCCCATCTGTGACTCCCGGTTGCTTTCTACGGACGTACGTCGTGCGTGGGGTCGTGCTTATTCGGTTGTGGACGTGGTGCTACCGGTGGACAGCGCCTCCCTCTGGCCACCGGTAGCCGTCGTACGGGCAGTGCAGGCCGCCGCCCGGCGCGGCGTCGAGCGGCTCCCCGTCGTTGGGGCACGCCTGTGGGGGCTGGGATGCCTCCGCGCGGCGCTCGTCGGCCGCCTCGGCGGCGATCGAGATCAGCTGCTCCCACGACATCGGGCTACTCCTCGCCGTCCGGCTCGTTGGCCTTCAGTCGCGCCACGAGTTCGTCCTTGGCGCCGGACGTGGGCAGGTCCCGCGCCCGGCACTCGGCGACCAGCTCGCGGCGCGTCCACGACGCGTACGGGTCGTCGAGGGTCTGCACGCGCGCCGCGGGCTCGGCGGCCGGGGCGTCCTCGGGGCCGGCGGCGAGGTCGCGCCGGTCGGACGCCCCGCCGTGCACGGTGATCTTCGGCATCGGGTACCCCTCGTACCTGGTTGATCCGCAGTGGGGGCACGCTGGAGCGCCGACCGAATACACGGTCGTGCAGTCCAGGCACCCCCACGTCGCCACGGCTACGCCTGCGGGTTGGGCAGGGACTCGGGCGCCCGCTGGTGCGCCAGGTCGTGCAGGACGTACAGCACCGCGCCGACCTGCGCGGTGCCCGGGTCGGACACGTTGCAGGAGATGTGCGTGTAGCCGTCGGACAGCTGCGACGCGTGAACCTCGAAGGCGACCAGGACCTGGTTCGCGTCGTCCCAGTCCGCGTCGGTGATGGTCGCCGCCGCGGCCTGGGTGACCTTCGTCCACGTCTCGTCGCCGTCGAGCGCGGCCTCTTCCTTGACGTAGTAGTGGTCGATGACCGCGAGGTTCTGGGACGTGCCGCCCGAGGCCGCGGTGTGCTCCTGGAGCGTGAAGGTCGGCGCCTGCGCGGCGGTGCCGTTGTTGAGGAACCCGACGACCGTGACGCCGGTGGCGTTCTTCAGGCCGACCCGCTTGCCGGTGGACGCGGCCGTCCCCAGGTCCACGGGCACCACGCCCGGGACGATGTCGATGGTCCTGCCGAGTGCTTCCATGATCTTGTTCTCCTCGTGTCCGTCAGGGAAGCCCGGTCAGCTGGCAGGCCCGAGCTTGACGATCGGCGACAGGGTGTCGGTGCCCTGGTGCGGCGTGATCGCCGACTGCAGCCACGGGCGGCCGTCGACGCGCTCGATGATCCGAACGGCCGTCTGGTCGTTCTTGAACTTGTAGTGCGGCGAGGTCTCGATGCTCATCGCCTGCCGGTCCCCGACCAGGTAGTAGGAGAAGTCGACCAGCGACAGGTCCCCGGTCGAGCCCAGGCTCGGGACCTTCTCGGTGAAGATCACCGGGCGGCCGAGGATCGTCATCGGCGGCCCCTGGATCAGCTGTCCGTTGTTCAGCCACACCGCCGGGGACGCGACCCCGTTGGCGTCGGAGATGACCATCTGCGCGAGCTGCGGGAACACGTCGATGTTGGCGAGCCACACCGCGTTGCCCAGCGACGCGGGCAGCATCCGGGCGTACATGCCGACCACGTCGGCGAAGTTGACCTCGTTGGCCGTGGCGCGGGCCACGGTGACGGCGCAGTCGCCGTTGAGCGCGCCGACCGGTTCGCCGGCGCCGCCGCCGGAGATGAACGCCACGTCCTCGAACCACGCGATGGCGCGGGGCCACACCTGGTTCAGGAACGCCTGGAACGAGACGATCGCGTCCTGGAAAAGTTCGTTGGGGACCTCGCTGTACCCGGTGAGCTTGAGGGCCTCCAGGACGACGCGGCCGAACGACGCCTCCGACTCCGACAGCGCGCCGGACTCCTCGGTCCAGTAGCCGATCATGCCGCCGTACACGCTGGACGCGTGGCTGGTGTCGTCGATGACGGGCAGCGGCACCCGCAGCGAGTCCATCGGGATGATCGTGGCGCGGGGCCGGACGATCGCCATTTCCAGCGCGACCTGCAGCAGGTTGGACCGGAGCGTCTCGGGGATGAGGAACCCGCCGTCGGCCGGGATGGTGGAGCCGTAGGCGTTGCGGATCTCGGTCAGCTTGGTCTGCGCGGTCACCGCGTCCGGGTTGGAGTTGCGGTAGTGGATCGCGCGCAGGAAGTCCTCAGGCCGGTCGAACAGCCCCGCCGAGTCGATCTTCGCGCCGGGCGCCTCGGAGTTGTACAGCGCCGTCTTGGGCAGGCTCCGGGAGTTCTGCGGGTCGAGGTTGACGCGGCGGACGCCCTCGGACTCGTGCTCGCGCAGCCACTCGGCGAGCACGAGCTGGGTCTCCTCGCGGACCCGCGCGGCCAGTTCGGTGCCCTGCCCCTGCAGGGCGGTGGCGTAGTTGCGGACGAAGGTGTTGAAGTCCGGGGTGGGCTTGCCACCCTCGAACAGGTCGGCGACGCGGCCGTCGTTCAGCATCTCCTCCAGCTCATTGGCGCTGGTGGGGATCGGCGTCTTAGTCACGAGAAGGCTCCTTTCAGCGCCTCGCGGAGGGCCGCCACGTCGACGGCCGGCTCGGGTACGGGTTCGGGTTCGGGGTCGGTGGGCAGGGGCGGCGCGGGCGCGTGCGCCCGGCCGGCGAAGGTGAAGCACGACAGGTCCCAGCGGGCCGCCGGGCCCGGACGTCCGCCGGTCTCCTCCTCCGGGTCGGTGTCCTCGTCGTCCTCGTCCGGGTCGGCGGTCTCGTCGGCCAGCCCGGCAGCGACCGCCTCAGCCCCGTTGAACCAGCTCTCGTCGCGCATCAGGGCCCGCCAGTCGGCGACGTCGTTGCCGGCGCGCTCGGCGTAGATCGAGGCGATGGTGTCCGAGACGCGGTCGAGGAGGGCCCGCATGTGCTCCATGTCGGCGGCGTTGCCGTAGGCGAACCCGGACGCGTCGTGGATCATGAGCTGCGACGCGGCGTTCATCGTGATCCGGTCGGCGGCCATCGCGATGAAGCTCGCGGCGGACGCGGCGAGGGAGTCGACCACGACGTTCACCGCGGCGGGGTGGCCGCGCAGCGCGTTGTAGATCGCGATGCCGTCGAACACGTCGCCGCCGGGCGAGTTGATCCGGACGGTGATGGACGGGGTGGAGACGTCGGCGAGCGCCGCGATCACGTCCCGGGCGGTCACACCCCAGTAGCCGATCTCGTCGTAGACCAGCGTCTCGGTGGTGCCGGCCTGGCTGCTGACGCGGAGCTCCCCGCGGCCCTCGGGGAGCGCGGCGCGGGGCCGGGCGTCACGCTTGGCCAGGACGCGGTTCACGTCCGCCAGGAGCGCCGGTGCGATGTTCATGCGTTGCCCTTCCGCCGCTTGACCACGCGGCAGCGGCAGTTCTCGCGGCCCTTGCAGTTCACGTAGCCCTGGCCGCCGGGGTAGTCGGCGTACGCGTCGGCCCTGTTCCGGTAGAGGTGGCCGTCGTTGTCCTTGCACGGCTGGCACGAGTCGTCGTCGTTCTCGCACACCGCGACCCACCGCATGGCGTTGTCGAGGCCGGGCGGCGCGGGCGGGTCCTGCGGGTCCTCGTCCTGGTCGCCGGGTGCGGGTGCCGGGGCCTGGCTGCCGTTGAGTGCGGCGAGGCCTTCCTCGGGCAGCTCGTAGCCGAGCATCGGCAGGATCAGCGGCGCGAGCGTCGGCGCTCCCTTGACGAGGTCGATGAGCAGTTCCCGGTCCGGGTCGGCGCCGGGCTGCCCGAACGGGATGTCGGGAAGGTCGAGCGCCTTCAGCACGTCCGGGCCGTACGCGCCGGCCTCGATCAGGTCCCGCGCGGCCTGCGCCTTGGACTCCCGTTCGCGGTCGTCGGCCTCGCGGTCGGGCGGCGTCGGGTCGCAGTAGTCGAACTCCACGCACTCACCGGCCGACCCGAACATCGGCAGGAAGTCGTTGTTGAGCGCCTGCTTGATCCGCTCCAGGCGGGGGACGATCAGCCACCGCGCGAAGTCCGCGGACGCCGCCTCGGCGTTCGCGCGGTTGACGTCGTCGGAACCGCCCAGCATGTGCTTGTGGACGCCGAACGCCTCGCGGATGATCTCCCGGGACACGCCGCGCAGCTCGGCGAACTGCATGTCCCGCTGCGTGAACTTGCGGTCGACCCACTTGCCGTGTTCGAGGATCGCGACGCGGTGGGCGTTCGCCACGCCCTGGTGCTGCTCGTTCCAGCGGGTGCGGAGCTGGTTGAACTCGCGGTCGTCCAGCGCCTCGGGGACCTCGATGATCCCGCCCGGCTCGGCGCTGTTCAGGAAGAACGCGCGGTTCCACTCGGCGCTGTAGCGGGTGGCGTCCAGGTCGGCGAGGAGGGTCTGCACCGGGCCCATCCCCCGGTACGGGTCGAGCGGGTTGGGCATCCGCAGCTGGATGACCTCGTGCAGTTCCAGCGGGATCTGCTGCCCGTCGGGTGAGGCGTACACCCACCCGGACAGGAACTTCTCGGGGTGCGGGACGGGCGCGATGCGGTCGGGGCGGACCGGCCACAGCTCCAGCGGGAACGACGCGCGGCGGTCACGCGAGACCAGCCACTCCGATTCGCCGGTCAGTTCGAGGTGCTGCTCGAACGTCTCGACGAACTCCTGCCGCGTCATGAACGGGTTGGGCTTGTCCCACACGTTCAGGGCCAGGTGCCGGGTGACCTGGACGCGGTCGGCGTGGTCGCCGGATTCGGCCTTCCGGTACAGCTTCCACTCGGACTGGCTGGTGGCGTTCGCGAGGCGGGAGACGACGGAGAACAGCGTCCCGACGCTGCCCATGGCGCGGAGCTGCTGCTCGGCGCTGGACGGGCCGAACAGCGGCAGGTTCAGCGGGCGGCCGGGCCGGGCGGCGGTGAAGGGGACGGGGGCCTTGTTGGTGACGGCGGTGAGCAGGGCGCCGACGGGGGACCTCATGGCCGTTCCGCCGTCAGGTATTCGAGCAGCAGCAGCGATAGGCCCAGGGTGAGCAGGCCGGCGGGGAGCGCGATGGTCCAGGCGGCGGCGGTGAGGCAGCCGAACCCGGTCACGCTGAGGGTGAAGCGGCGCAGACCCTCCCAGGTGGGGAGGGCCCGCGCGGCGAAGCGCCCGATGTGGGTGAGCAACGGGGTGCGCGGGCGCTTGGGTGTGGCGGTAGCACGCTCGGCGCGGTACGCGCTGGTGAGGGTGCTGATCATCGCCATACCACGGATGTTACATCAGCCGATGTCACATTGGGCGATGTAGAGATCAGGAGCCGAGCCACCGGATGTTCGGGCGGCTGCCCAGGTCCACCTCGGCCACCATGTAGCGGACGCCGTCCTGCCCGTGGTCGTCCTCCTTGACGGGCTCCTCCTTCACCGCGCCGCCGGGCTTGATCGCCCAGGTGTAGCCGCCGATCTCCTCGACGGTGCACGTCGGCTTGGCGGCGTCGGCGAGCGACTCGTCCCGCTCCACCAGCGAGTCGCGCAGGAACACCAGCCGCGGGCGCCCGTCATCGGGGATCTTGTAGCGCGCCTGCACGGCCTGGATGCCTTCGCTGACCTTCTTGTTCGCGGCCTTGGTCGAGATCCCCAGGTGCTTGACCAGCGTCGCGCGGCCCTCGGCGTCGTGGTCGCAGATCACCCGGCGGGGCGGCGGCTCGGTCCAGCGCCGGCGGCCGTGCGCGACCGCGTCCACCGGCTCCTCCCCCTCGATCTGTTCCACGCCCGGGACGGGCTCGGTGACGAGGCGGAGGATCTGTCGGGCGTGGTCCTCCACCAGGCGGCCGGTCATGTAGATCTCGCGGTAGAGGTAGAGCCTGCCGTCGCCGTCCTGCGCCCAGCACTGCCAGACGAACGGGTTGGTGAACCCGAAGTCGACCGTCCACCAGCGCGTCCAGTCGTCGGGAATGTCGAACCGGTCGACGACGTGGACGGCCTCGTCGTACCCGTCGTAGATGACGCCCTCGGCCGCCGCCCAGATCCCGTCCCGCAGCCTCAGCCGCCGCACGCCGGTGAGGGCGTCGAGCTTGGCGAGGTAGGCGGCGCCCTCCTCGGTGGGGGTGCCGTCGGCGTTGACGTAGCGGGGGTTGTCGCGGTGCCGGGAGACCAGGCGCCGCATCGCGCCGGACGCCGCGCGCTGGTTCAGCCAGTGCGCCCGGTGGGCCGGGTTGCACGCGGCGATGAGCTGCTGCCACGGCAGGACGCCGTTGCGCAGCCGGGTCGTGATCGCCTCCAGGTCGTCCACGGCCAGCTCCGTCGCCTCGTCGCAGAACGCAAGGTCGTACTCACTGGACATGATCTTGACGGGCTGGTCCATCCCGCCGACCACGATCCGGGACCCGTTGGAGTACTTGTAGCAGGCCGGCTCCCGCCGCGACCCCCCGTACCAGCGCACCACTCCGCGGGCGAGCGCGTCGGCGGCGACCTTCTCATCGAAGGTCCGCAGCGTCGTGGAGCCGAGCGACACCGCCGTCTTGCGGACGATGAGCGCCTTCATGCCGGGGTGCTTCAGCGCGGCGAGGTGGAGCCGGTACAGCGCGGCCAGCGACTTGCCCGTCCCGGCCGGCCCGTCCAGCAGCACCTCGTCATCGCGTACCGAGAACAGCTCACGGGCCGCGCCGCGCGGCGCGTACCGGACGAGCGCGGGCGCCTTGATCACAGGTCGTCCTGCGGCACACCGACGACTTCATAGGTGATCCCGCCGCCGACGTCGAGCTTCTGCGCAGCATCGAGGCCGAGGAGTTTGCGGCGGGACTCGGAGATCTTCACGATGCGGTCCACCGCCTGCAGGACGGGCGCGTCGTCGGGCACGGGCTGGCCGTTGAGCTCGACCACCTTCCCGTGCTGGATCACCACGTGGTCGGCTTCAAGGACGCGCATGACGGCGGCGAGGGCGGTGTCGAGGCGCTCCAGCTCCAGCGCGCGGGCATCCTCGGCCGGCTCCTCTACGATCGCGCGCAGCGCCCGCTGGACGGCGGCGTGCGCACTGGACACGTCCATCTCCAGCTCGGCCGCGATCTTCCGATAGGACAAGCCTCGGCCCCGCAGGCGAGCAGCCTCGGCGTCCCGCTCGGCCGTCTCCGGGGAGCGCGTGAACTTCCCGTCCCCGCCTCTCGTTGGCGTGGCCTGCCGTTCGTCCGGCTCATCCATCGTGACCTCCTGGCTCCAAGTGTGCGTCCTGTTCGGTCTCGGCAAGGGCGTCCAGGTGGGGGCGGATCAAGGCGGCGAGCCGCACGATCTGGGTCGGGGACAGGCGGTCACCGCGGGCTCGGGCGTGGGCGCGGCCGGCGGCGATCGCGTCGGAGCGGGACCGGATGGGGTCGCCGGGCCGCCACTCGCTGCGTGCGTTCACGGCTCATTGCTTTCGATGCGGAGAGCGTTCTCGCGGCGTTGCCGGTGGTGGTCGGCGAGGATGCCGCGGATGATCGCCCGCTGCTCGGGGGTGAAGGGGCCCAGGGACTCGGCGATATGGCGGCGGTAGGCCAGTGCCTCCGGCGAGAACTGGGTGCGCTTACGCGGCCCCGACATGAGGATCCTTTCTCTGACCTGTATGGATGCCGTTGACCGTGCCGTCCGTCCGGTCTGCGCCGGGCCGCCGCACCCGAGAGTGTGGCGGCCCGGCAACCGGTCACTCTCCTCCGAGGTCCAGGCCGCGCATGGCCCGCCTGACGGCCTCCTGGACGGACATCTGCGCGGCGTCCTCACGGATGTGATCGCCGAGGGTGTCGCCGGTCGGCACAGCCTCACCGTCATCGGTCCGGTACGTCGGGACGTCCTCCAGCTTGGCGGCGAGACCGGACGCGAGCATGGCGTGGGCGAACAACGGGCGGCTGTTCTCGAACCACTCGTGCGACCAGGGCGACGCCGTCATCAGC
Source organism: Actinomadura sp. KC345 (assembly GCF_004348515.1). GTDB lineage: Bacteria > Actinomycetota > Actinomycetes > Streptosporangiales > Streptosporangiaceae > Spirillospora. The sequence goes on from NZ_SMKH01000183.1 coordinate 13,452, forward strand.
GACAGCAGGCGCCGGTCACTGACGAGCCACTCCCCTGCGGTCGACCAGCGCTTGCCGTCCGCGTCGGGGCGCGCCTCCGGGTCCGGGACGGTCAGCCAGACCCCGAGGTCGATCACGTCGTTCATGAAGTCCCATCCGAGGAAACCGCGTTCCTCGTCGCGTTCACGCTGGGCGCGCAGCGCGTCGACATCCTCCCGCTGCGCCCACTCGTGCGCCTTGTGGAGCGGGATGCCGAGGGGTTCGGCCAGTTCCGACAGCAGGAAGTACTGGGCGTCGGGGCGGCCGTCGTCGTCGCCGTCCTGCGTGACGAAGTGGACCTGCGCCCGCCCGAACCCGAACAGATCGGCGGTGACTTTCTGCAGGGTGACGGGGTACAGCGGCTCCCGGTCGTGGAGGGCCGTCAGGCGCTCGGTGATGCGGGCGGCCTGCTCGCGGGGCCCCTCGTCCATGAGGTGGATGTCGTCGGCGGCCTCGAACCGGTTGGCGATCTCCAGGCCGGTGCCCTGGAACGAGATCCGCGCGGTGGCCTCGATGATGTCCTCGCGGGTCATCGCTTCGACCTCCTCGACGGTCTTGCCGAGGATCTCGGCGAGCCTGGCGTGCAAGGCCGGCAGGTCGCGGTCGTCGGTGGCGGTCATCGAGCGCTCTCCTTGCGGTACCGGGCGTAGGTGGCGCGGGCGTGCTCGACGACCCTCGCCATGTGCTTGGTGCACAGCAGGACCTCGGCGTTCGGGTCGACGGCCTCGGCGGTGCACTGCTGGTCGTTCTTGCGGAGGTAGCGGCACCGGGTGAGCCGCTGTGTGGTGGGCATGTCATGCTCCTAACCGGCCCGCCCCGATAGGCCCGGGGCGGGCCGATCGGTGGTCAGTAGCGGCTGCGGGTCGTGGTGCGCATCTGGGTGACCCGGTCGGCCTCCAGCTCGGCGATCGTCACCGAGGGCATGAGCTGCTCCGGGGTCGGAATCGACTCCAGGAACGTCTTGGCTTCACTGGACTCCAGGCCACCGGCGATCAGCTCGGTGAGGACCTCGGCCTCACGGGCGTCGATCGCGAGCTTGGCTTGCTTGCCGGCGGCGGCGATGCGGGTCTGGGCGACCTTGCGGAGTTCGGCGCGGCGGGAGGCCAGGGCGTTCTCGCCGCGGCCATACCAGGCGATCGACAGGCTGGGCGCGAACCGGTCGGGTATGCCGAGTTCGCGGCAGCGTTCGGCGACCTCCTTCGCCGCCTGGTCCACGTGGGCCTGGGCGACGCGGGTGACGTCGGCCCACGCCTCGTCGTCGAACTTGTAGCTGGCGGCGAGGAGTTCCTCGGTCTCGGCGAGGAGTTCGGCCTCGCGGGATGCGACCTTGGACTTTGCGACCCTGGCGCGGAGCTTGGCGACCTTGGCGAGGTCGTCGCGCTCCGACTTGGACATCGTCATGGGATGGTTCCTTCCTGGGCCAGGGCGAGTTCGGGACGCCCCGGCCCTCTCGGTGACTAGGTGCGGGGGGCGGCCTTGCGGGCCCTGGCCCTGCGCTGCTGGCGCTGCTCGGCCTTGAAAGCGAGGTAGGCCCCGAGGATCAGGGCGGCGATGACGACGACGGTGACCACCGTCGTCCAGATCGCGATCGAGATCGTCACTGGCTGTTCTCCTTCGTGGTGATGGTCAGGCCCAGGTGGTGGCGATCTCGGCGATCTGCCGCTGGATGTCGTCGCGGGTCTCCGGCGGGGCGGCGAGCGCCTTGCGGACGGTCTCGGCCGTAACCGTGATGCCGGCGCCGTGGCACTCGGTGACGTAGGACGCGATCTCGTCCAGCCGGGTCGGGCAGCCGTCCGGGCAGGGCTCGTCGATCGGGTGCGCGAACGCAGCGGTCTGGTCGGTCACAGTGGTGTCCTCCTCGGTGGTGGTGGGGTTCTGCGCGGCCTCGACGGCTGCGCGGACTTCGGGGCCGTCCGGGTCGATGCCGTTGAGGCGCAGCAGGGTGTCGACCTTCGCCTCGATCGCGCCGAACGCGCGGCCGGTGTCGAACGCGATCTCGGTCAGGGTCTTGGGGGTGGGACGGTCGGTCACGGTGATCTCCTCCTCGGAGGTTTTGGGG
>NZ_SMKH01000184.1 GCF_004348515.1 Actinomadura sp. KC345
GGGCTGCTCCGCCGGAGCCTCCTGGGCCTGCGGCTCGGGCGTCTCCCGCTCCTCGGCGGCCGGGGCGCCGCCGCCGGACGGCGCCTCGCCCTCGTCCCCGATGACGGCCAGTTCGGCGCCGACCTCGACGGTCTCGTCCTCGGCGACGGTGATGCTGGTCAGGACGCCCGAGGCGGGCGAGGGGATCTCGGTGTCGACCTTGTCGGTCGACACCTCCAGGAGCGGCTCGTCGGTCTCGACGCGCTCGCCCTCCTTCTTGAGCCAGCGGGTGACGGTGCCCTCGGTGACGCTCTCGCCGAGCTGGGGCATGGTGACGGAGACCGGCATGTCTCAGCGACTCCTTCGGAATACTTGTGCGGCGTTCAGCCGTGCACGTGCAGTGGTTTGCCGGCGAGGGCGAGGTGCGCCTCGCCGACCGCCTCGGACTGGGTCGGGTGGGGGTGGATCAGCTGGGCGACCTCGCCGGGCAGGGCCTCCCAGTTGTAGATGAGCTGGCCCTCCGCGATGAGCTCGCCGACGCGCGGGCCGACCATGTGGATGCCGAGGACGGGACCGTCCACGGCCGCGATCACCTTGACCTCGCCCTGCGCCCCCAGGATCTTGCTCTTGGGGTTGCCCGCGAGGTCGTAGGCGACCTCCTTGATCTCGTACCCGCGTTCGCGGGCCACGGCGGACGTGATGCCGACCGAGGCCACCTCGGGGTCGGAGTAGGTGATGCGGGGGACGCCGTCGTAGTCGATCGGGGCCGGGGCGAGGCCGCCGAGGCGCTCGGCGACGAGGATGCCCTCGGCGAAGCCGACATGGGCGAGCTGCGGCGTCTGGATCAGGTCCCCGACCGCGGAGATCGTGGGGACGTTCGTCCGGCAGTACTCGTCGACCTTGACGAACCCGCCCTCGGTCTCGACGCCGGCCTCGGCCAGGCCGATGCCCTCGGAGACCGGTGCGCGCCCCACCGCCACCAGCAGCAGCTCCGCGTCGACGTTCTTGCCGCCTTCCAGGGTCACGGAGACGCCGCCCTGGGTCGGCTTGACGCTCTCGAAGCGGGTGCCGACCTCGAACTTGATGCCGCGCTTGCGGAACGCCCGCTCCAGGCGCTTGGAGCCGGACTCCTCCTCCACCGGCAGCAGGTGCGGGAGGGCCTCGACGATCGTGACCTCCGCGCCGAACGAGCGCCACACGCTGGCGAACTCGACGCCGATCACGCCGCCGCCGAGGATGACGACCGATCCCGGGACGCGGTCGAGCCGCAGCGCGTGGTCGCTGGAGATGATCCGCTCGCCGTCGATCTCCAGGCCGGGCAGCGACTTCGGCACCGATCCCGTGCCGAGCACGATGTGCCGTCCCTCGATCGTCCGGGCCGTGCCGCCGTCGGTGGCGACCTCGACCGTCGTCGGCCCGGCCAGCCGGCCGGTGCCGTGCACGATCTCGATGCCCCGCGTCTTGATCAGCCCGGTGAGGCCCTTGACGGTCGTCGTGACGACCTTGTCCTTGTAGGCGTTCACACCGGCGATGTCGATGCCCTCGAACGTCGCCTTGACGCCGAACTTCGCGGCTTCGCGGGACTGGTCCGCCACCTCGGCCGCGTGCAGCAGCGCCTTGGTGGGGATGCATCCGCGGTTGAGGCACGTCCCGCCGAGGGACTCGTCGCGCTCGATGAGCGCTACCGACCTGCCGAGCTCGGCGGCGCGCAGCGCGCACGCGTATCCGCCGCTGCCGGCACCTAGGACGACGATGTCGAAGGGGCCGCTGTCAGCCACTGTCCGCTCCCTTTCCCGGTTGTGGCGCCGCGTGGATCGAGACGCCCTGGGCGGGGGCGGGGCGCACCGGTACACCGGGCCCCCGCCGCCACGAGAAATCTATTCTGTTCTCCGCCCCATGACAGCGGGCGGGCCCCCTACAGGATTCCGGCCGCGACGTCCTCGGCGATCTGGATGAGCGTCCGGGCCGCGGCGCCGGTGCCGCCCTTCGGGGTGTAGCCGTAGGGCTCGCCCTTGTTGAACGCCGGGCCCGCGATGTCGAGGTGGGCCCACCTGACGCCGTCCGGCACGAACTCCTTGAGGAACGTCCCGGCGACGAGCATGCCGCCCCACCGCTCACCGCTGATGTTGGCGATGTCGGCGACCGCCGAGTCGAGGCCCTTGCGCAGCTCCGCCGGGAGCGGCATGCCCCACGACGGCTCCCCGGCGCGCTCGGCCGCCGCGACCACCTTCTCACGTGCGTCGTCGTCGTTGGCCATGACCCCGGTGGTCCGGGTGCCGAGCGCGACGAGCTGCGCGCCGGTCAGCGTGGCCACGTCCACGATGAGGTCGGGGGAGTCCTCGCCCGAGCGGACGAGGGCGTCGGCCAGCACCAGGCGCCCCTCGGCGTCGGTGTTGAGGACCTCGACGGTCTTGCCGCCGTAGACGCGCAGCACGTCGGACGGGCGCTGGGCGGTGCCGCTCGGCATGTTCTCGGCGATGGCCAGGTAGCCGACCACGTTGACCTTGGGCGCGAGCCCGGCGATGCCGGCCAGCGCGCCGAGCACCGCGGCCGCCCCGCCCATGTCGGACTTCATCCAGTCCATGGCCTCCGCGGGCTTGAGGGACAGGCCGCCGGAGTCGAACGTGATGCCCTTGCCGACGAGCGCGAGGGTCTTGGACGCCTCGGGGTGGGTGTAGCCCAGGCGGACGAGCCGCGGCGGGTTCACCGAGCCCTGCCCGACGCCCGCGATGCCTCCGTAGCCGCCCTCCACCAACCCCTTCTCGTCGAGCACCTCGATGGACAGGCCGGCCTCCCCGGCGACCCGCTCGGCCTCGTCGGCGAGGTCCTCGGGGGACAGGTGGGACGGCGGGGTGTTGACGAGGTCGCGGACGAGCCGGACCGAGGCGGCGATGGTCCGGGCGCGCTCCACGGCGGCCTCCGCGGCCTCGCCGGAGGCCGGGCCGACCAGCCGGATCTCCGCGACCGGGCTCTTGTGCTCGCCGCCGGTGCGGTAGGAATCGAACGAGTAGGCGCCGAGCAGCGCGCCCAGCGCGACGGCCTCGACGCCCTCGGCGGGTCCCGCGCCCTCCGGGGCGGGCAGCGCGACGGCCACCCTGGCGGTGCCGGCGAGGGAGCGGATCGCGGCGCCCGCGGCGCGGCGCACGTCCTCGGCTGCGGGCTTCTCGCCCAGCCCCACGGCGACGACGACCTTGGCGGCGACGGCGCCGAGCGCGGGCAGCTTGGTGACCTCACCGGCCTTGCCGGTGGCGCCCAGCGCGCCCAGCGCCTCGGCGAGTCTCCCGTCCAGCGCGCGGTCGAGGTCCGCGGAGCCGGCGGCCGGGGCGGGGCCCGCCTCGGCCGGGGCGACTCCGATCACGATCGCGTCGACGTCGATTCCGGCCAGGGTGGCGCTGTCAAGGCTGATGCTCGTCACGTAGCACGATGTTAGTCCTCCCGATGACCGCTTTCGTCCTTTTGGATCAAGCATTGCCCGTCCCGGGGGCTCAGCGGCCCGGCGGGAGGGCGGCGAGAACGATCAAGGCGGCCGTGGTCGCGATCTCCACCAGAGCGCCCAGGACGTCGCCGGTCACGCCGCCGAGGCGGCGGACCGCGCGGCGGAGCACCAGGAGGGCGGCGGCGAGCGCGGCGGCCACCGCCGCCACCGCGTGGAGGGCGCCGCCGAGGCCCCCGGCCGCCGTGCCGGCCGCCGCGGCGGCGGCCAGGACCACCGCCGTCGCGGCGGACGCGGAGCGGGCGGGCACGGCGCCCGCCACCAGGGCGCCGAGGCCGCCGGGCCGCGCGGAGGGGACACCGGTGCGGCAGGCCCAGGGGAGCGCCAGGCGCCCGGCGGCCGACGCCACGAGAACCGCCACGGCGGGGTCCGGGGCCGCGGCGAGTGCGGCGACCTGGATCAGCAGCGTCAGGAGCAGGGTCACGACGCCGAACGGGCCGATGTCGGACCGCTTCATGATCGTCAACGCCTCGCCGGCGGGACGCCCGCTGCCCAGGCCGTCGGCGAGGTCGGCCAGGCCGTCCAGGTGCAGCGCCCTGGTGACCGCCGCCGTGGCGGCCACCGCGAGCGCCGCGGCCGGGAGGCCGGACAGGCCGAGCAGGCCGCCCGCCAGCAGCACCAGGGCGGCGGCGCCGCCGGTGATCAGGCCGACCGCCGGGGCGAGCAGCATGGCGGCGCGTGCGGTGCCCCGGTCCGCCCGCTCCGTGCCGAGCGGGACGACGGTGAGCAGCGTGACCGCCAGCCGCAGCCCGGCGATCACGCGAGCTCCGTGACGCGTCCCGCCACGACCAGCGCCGCGTCCTCCGACTCGGCCGCGAGCAGCCGGTTGATCTGGCCGAGCATGTCGCGGAACGCGCGCCCGGACGGAGTCGCGGGCACCAGCGACAGGCCGACCTCGTCGCTCACCGCGACCACGCGCGCCCGCGTCGTGCGCCATGCCGCGACGAGATCGTCCAGAAGCGGCTGGACGAGCGCCGGATCGTCCCACGCGGCGGCCTCGTCCATCGCGGCGGCGAGCCAGGTGCCGATGCCGTCCACCAGGACCGCGCCCGTCGCGGTCTCCAGAACACCCGCCAGGTCGGTCGTCTCGGCGGTGCGCCACCACGCCGGACGGCGGAGCCGATGAGCCGTGACGCGTTCGTTCCATTCCGCGTCGTCGTCGTTGACCGGGCCGGTCGCGACGTAGAGGACCTCGGGGCATGCCGCCAGGCGTAGCTCCGCCTCGGCGGACTTGCCCGACCGCGCCCCACCCAGGAGGAGGGTCCGGTGCGGGCCCTCTTGGGGGGCTTCCCAGAAGGCCATGCGGCGTTCCAGTTCCGCCGGCGACGAGATGCGGTGGTCCACGTGAACGGCCATCACTTCGGTCTTGGACGTCGCCGCTCCCACGCGCCGCAGATAGCCCAGGTGTTCGGGGGAGCCCACGAGGTCCAGCAGCACGGCGTCGTACTCCACGCCGTCCCCGGGCTCCGGCGCGGCGCCCGGGGCGGCCGCCACCAAGGCACGCCCTCCGCACGGGCCGTGGACGTCGTGCCCGCCGGGTATGCGCGTCCGGGGAAGATCGTCCAGCGGTCGTCCGTCGACGACGGCTGTGAACGGCTCATGCCGGACCCCTGCGGCGCGGAGCCTGGTGCAGGACGCGCAGCGGCACCCGTGCGCGGGCCAGCCCTCCGGCGCGGCGATGCCGCGAAGTTCGATGTTCATCCTGGCCCGAACCCTACGATTACGCTCACCTGGAAGGATCACGACGTCCCCGTCAGGAGGACCCCGGTGGGCAACCCCCCCAACGCACCATGGCCGGGCGCACAGCCACCCTACGGTTCGCCGCCGCCGGGCGGCGGGCCAGGCTGGCAGCCGGGTCCGCCCGGACCGCAGCCCCCGCCGCGCGGCAAGGGCGGCGGCGCCGGCCTGGTGATCGCGCTCGGCGCCGGCGGCCTGGTCCTGGTACTGGCCTTGGCCGCGGTCTTCTTCTTCGTCCTCCAAGACGGCGACGGCGGCGACGACGGTGGAGGCGGTGGCGGCGATCTCCAGCTGAAGGCCGGGAAGATCGCCGGCGGCGCCGAGGCCACGCCGCAGCCCGACGGGAGCCTGGCGATGGCCCGCCCGGGCGTCACGTCCCCCGTCGTGGACGTCTACGTAGACTTCGCCTGCCCGCACTGCGGCGACTTCGACCGCAAGCACGACCCCATGCTCAAGGAACTGGCGGTCTCGGGGGAGGCCAAGGTGGTCTTCCGGCCGATGCTGGTCTTCAACGAGGCCAACCAGCCGGCGCACGACAACTCGCTCCGCGCTGCGGCGGCGTTGCGCTGCGTCGGCGACGGCGCACGATGGCTCTCCTACCAGGACGCGCTCTACGCCAACCAGCCGCCCTCCCTCACCTCGACCGGCTACCCGAAGGCGGATCTGATCTCCTTCGCCGCCGAACTCGGCATCACCGGTGGCGACTTCACATCATGCGTCGAGTCCCAGCGCTACGCCGAGAGCGTGAAGAAGGTCAGCCAGGGCTACATATCGTCCGGGGTCCAGGGCACGCCCAGCGTGCAGGTGAACGGCCGCACCCTAAGCTCGTCCGAGATAGAGAGCCCTGACGCGATGCGCCGAGCCATCCAGGCCGCGTCCTAGAAACCTGTAACAACCCCGAGCTCGCACCAGGAACGGTCACGGAGTGAGCCGCTAGGCGAGCGCAGTGGGCCGGGCGGCAATGAACACAGGAGGTCGAGCGCGATGGCGTGGAGCTGGCGTTTGGAGAGGGCCGACGGGCGGACGGTCGGTGTTTCGGAGGAGACCTTCTCCACTCAGGCGGACGCGGAGAGCTGGCTGGGCGAGAACTGGCGAGGGCTGCGTGCCGAGGAGGTCGACAAGGTGGCCCTCCTAGACGGCGAGACGCTCGTCTACGAGATGAGCCTGCACGACCCGGAGTGACGGGGCCGAGTGAGCGCGGAAGGGCCGCGGGCGACGATCCCGCGGCCCTTCCGGCGGCCGCGCCGGCCGTCAGGGACGGCGGCTCGGGCTGACGGTCTTGCCGGGGTCGCGGATGACGACCGGGTCGAGGACGTCGTCGATCCGCTTCAGCACGTCGGCGTCCAGTTCCACTCCGGCGGCCTTCACGTTGTCGGTGACCTGTTCCGGACGCGACGCGCCCACGATCGCCGCCGACACGTTCGGGTTCTGCAGCGTCCAGGCGATGGCGAGCTGCGCCATCGACAGCCCGAGGTCGGCGGCGATGGGCCGCAGCTCCTGCACGCGGGCGAGCAGGTCGTCGTTCAGGTAGCGCTTGATCATGTCGGCGCCGCCCTTGTCGTCGGTGGCGCGCGACCCCTCGGGCAGCGGCTGCCCCGGCTTGTACTTGCCGGTGAGCACGCCCTGCGCGATCGGGGACCAGACGATCTGGCCGACGCCTTCCCGCTCGCACAGCGGGACGACCTCCTCCTCGATGACCCGCCACAGCATCGAGTACTGCGGCTGGCTGGAGACGATCCGGTCGAACCCCATCTCGTCGGCGATCCTGAGTGCGCGCTCGATCTCCTCGGCCCGCCACTCCGAGACGCCGACGTAGAGGACCTTGCCCTGCCGGACGAGGTCGTCGAACGCCCGCAGCGTCTCCTCCAGAGGCGTCTCGTAGTCGAACCGGTGGGCCTGGTAGAGGTCCACGTAATCGGTTCCGAGCCGGCGCAGGGAGGCGTGGGCGGACTCCATGATGTGCTTGCGCGACAGGCCCCGGTCGTTCCTGCCGGGGCCGGTGGGCCAGTAGACCTTGGTGAAGATCTCCAGGCCCTCGCGGCGCTGCCCCTTGAGCGCGCGTCCGAGGACGTCCTCGGCGCGCGTTCCGGCGTAGACGTCGGCGGTGTCGAAGGTGGTGATCCCCTCGTCGAGGGCCGCCCGCACGCACGCGCGTGCCGCGTCCTCCTCGACCTGGGAGCCGTGGGTGAGCCAGTTGCCGTACGCGATCTCGCTGATCTTCAGACCGCTCCGGCCCAGGTTTCGGAACTCCATGGCTCCCGACCCTAGCCCGCCGCTGATCGGGCCCGTGTCGAGCAGGAGGAGCGGGCCGGGGGCCGGCCGGTCAGACCTTCTCCTTCTCGCCGATCTTCACCTGCGGGTTGGGGATCCGCAGCCGCCGGATCTGCATGGCGCGCATCGCCGCGTACATGCCGACGCCCTTGGCGCTCTCCTCGGGGTAGCGCTCGGCGGCGAGCCTCTTGATCCCGCGGCTCAGCATGATGCCCTCGGCGAACACGACGAAGAGCAGCAGCGGCGGCGCGAACAGCACCAGCAGCCGGGCGACCGGAATCGGCATCATGCTCAGCAGCACGATCGCGAACATGGCGTACATGAGGTAGGAGCCGAACGTCCGCCGCGAGTCGACGTAGTCGCGCGCGAGCTTGCGCACCGGGCCCTTGTCCCGCTTGAGGAGGTGCGCCTCGTCGCCCTTGGCCATGCCCTGCCGGACCTTGGCGCGGTCGGTGGCCTGCTTCTCCCGCAGCTTCTTGTAGGCCTCCTTGCGGGTGGCCGGTGCGGTGATCGGCTGCCGGCGGAGTTTCTCGGCATCCCTGCGCTTGGGCGTGGGGCGGCCCTTGCCTCCCGGCTTTACTACCTGAGGAGGATTCGCCGGGGCCTCAGGGGTACGACGCTTGAACACAGGATCAGCCTACCGGGCTGCGAACATCGTGGCTGCCTCGCGCGTTAACGCGTAGGGTGATAAGAACCCCAGCAGTGGTCATTGAGCCCAGTTCACGACTGAGGCGACAGCACGAAGGGACCGGCGCCGCGCGATGAGCGTGATGAAAAGAATGTCGATGATCTTCAAGGCCAAGGCCAACAAGGCGTTGGACCGGGCGGAGGATCCTCGTGAGACCCTCGATTACTCCTACCAGCGACAGCTGGAGATGCTGCAGAAGGTCCGTCGCGGGGTCGCCGACGTCGCCACCTCGCGCAAGCGTCTCGAGCTGCAGATCAACCAGCTTGAACAGCAGCAGGAGAAGCTGACCGACCAGGGCAAGAAAGCGCTGCAGGTCGGCCGTGAGGACCTCGCCCGCGAGGCGCTGACCCGCCGGTCCGGGCTGGAGAGCCAGCTGAACGACCTGCGCGTCCAGTACCAGCAGCTGCAGGGCGAGGAGGAGAAGCTCACGCTCGCCTCCCAGCGGCTCCAGGCCAAGGTGGACTCCTTCCGCACCCGCAAGGAGACGATCAAGGCGACCTACACGGCGGCCGAGGCGCAGACCAAGGTCAACGAGGCGTTCTCCGGCATCTCCGAGGAGATGGGCGACGTCGGCCTGGCGATCCAGCGCGCCGAGGAGAAGACCGACACCATGAAGGCGCGCGCCGGCGCGATCGACGAGCTGCTGGCCTCGGGCGCCCTGGAGGACTTCTCCGGTCCCAAGGACGACATCCAGGCCGAGCTGGACCGGATGGGCTCCGGCCCCGGCGTCGACATGGAGCTGGAGCGGCTCAAGGCCGAACTCGGCCAGGGCCCCGCGCCCAAGCAGCTGAACGAGGGCAGCCCGACCGCGCAGCCGCAGCAGCAGGACACCCCCCAGCAGGCCCAGTGGCCGCAGAACCCCGGGGGTGCCCAGTGATCGTCCGCCTGATGGGCGAGGGTCAGCTGGACGTGGCCGACGAGGACCTGTCCGCCCTCAACACGCTCGACGACGAACTCGAGTCGGCGATCGAGTCGGGCGACGAGGCGACCTTCCGCGCCGCGCTGCACGCGCTGCTGGAGAACGTCCGCAAGGTGGGCAAGCCGCTTCCGCCGGACAGCCTGGCGCCGTCCGAGCTCATCCTTCCGCCGTCGGACGCGCACATCGACGAGGTGCGCTCGATGCTCGGGGACGAGGGCCTGATTCCCGACTGACACGCACGGGACCCGGCGGCCTCCCCCCGGCCGAACTGGGCAATCAGGCACAAAATCCGGGTCTCGTGCGTTATGACAACTGAATAACGAATCGGGGAACAAACAGGGGGTGGCCGCATGGCCAGTACGCGCTACGCCTCCGACCGGGGGCTGACGTCGCGCATGCTCGTGACGATGTTCCTGCTGGGGTTGGTCTACGTCGTCTTCGTGGGGGCGTTCTTCGTCTTCGTGCCCGAGTGGGCCTTCGTCGCGCTGGCCGTGGCGGGCCTGTTCCTGCTCGCCCAGTACTTCTTCTCCGACAAGATGACGCTGTTCGCCATGCACGGCAAGATCGTCTCCCCGGAGGAGGCGCCGGAGCTGCACGGCGTCATCGACCGGATCATCGCGCTGTCGGACGCCCCGAAGCCCAGGGTCGCGATCGCCGACACCGACGTGCCGAACGCGTTCGCCACCGGGCGCAACCAGAAGAGGGCCGTCGTCTGCGTCACCACCGGGCTGCTGCGCCGGCTCGACCCGGTCGAGCTGGAGGGCGTCCTCGCGCACGAGATGGCGCACGTCGCGCACAAGGACGTCGCGGTCATGACGATCGCCTCGTTCCTCGGCATCTGCGCCGGCCTGATCACCCGGTTCGGGCTGCACATCGGGCTGTGGGGCGGTTTCGGGCGCCGGAGCAACGACCAGAACACCGGCCTGATCCTGCTGGCCGTGGTCGCGGCCAGCGCCCTGGCCTACGCGATCAGCTTCCTGCTCACCCGGGCGCTGTCGCGCTACCGGGAGCTGTCGGCCGACCGGGCCGCAGCGCTGCTGACCGGCCGCCCCTCCGCGCTCGCCAGCGCGCTGACGAAGGTCAGCGGGGAGATCGCGCGGATCCCGACCAACGACCTGAGGTCCGCGCAGGCGTTCAACGCGTTCTTCTTCACGCCGGCGCTCGGCCGGGGCGTCAGCGTCTCGGCGCTGTTCTCGACGCACCCGCCGCTGGACAAGCGGCTCGCCCAGCTCTCGAAGATCTCCGAACAGCTCAGCAGGGGAGTCTGATCCGTGGGTTTCCTGGACACGTTGCTCGGCCGCTCCAAGCCGGTCAAGCCCGACCTGGACCGGATCTTCGGGCTGTCGACGGCGGCCATCACGCTGGAGGCCGCGACGGGGTTCACCCCGACCGGACTCGGCTCGGTGTGCTTCCGCGCCGCGGAGGGCGGGGCGTTCGCGCGGCTGCAGCGCGATGTCCAGGAGCTGCTGGACGCCGACGAGGGACCCAAGGTCGAGATCAGCACGGACTCCTACGGCTACACCTGGCTGCTCGCCAAGCACAGCCCCGAGGAGCTGCCCGACCTCGTCACCGACCTGCACGCGGTGAACGCGACGCTGGAGTCCGGCGGGTTCGGCCCGCACCTGCTGTGCTCGCTGGCGGGCTTCCGCGGGCCCGACGGGCAGCGCCTCGCCCTCGTCTACCTCTACAAGCGCGGCACGTTCTACCCGTTCGCCCCGCTCCCGGCTGACAAGCGCGACAACGCGCTCGAACTCCAGGTGCGCGGCGCGGTCGGCGCCGACCTGGCGTTCGAGGACGACCTCGCCCGCTGGTTCCCCGTCTGGGGCGCCCCGGGCCTGTGATCTCCCGGTCGTAACCATCTCGTATCCGGGTTTTGTGTCATAAGACGCTGAACGCCGTACCCGGCCGGGCTAGCGTCGGGCCATGGCGCCCTCCCGTGACGCACCCGACTCCGGGCTGACCTGGCGGATGCTCGCCACGGCGGCCCTGGTCGCGCTCGTGTACACGGCCGCCGTGCTGCCCGCGTTCCTCGCCGGTCCGGTGTGGGGCGCGGCCGCGGCGGCCGCCGCGGTGGCCCTCGCGGTCGTCTCGGCCCGGGCGGCGGACCGGCTGGCGCTGTACGCGATGGACGCGCGCCCGGTCGGCTCCGACGAGGAGCCGGAGCTGCACGCCGTCCTTGACCGGCTGTGCATGTCGTCCGGCCTGCCCAAGCCCCGCCTCGCCGTCTCCCCGCTGGAGATGCCCAACGCGTTCGCCGCCGGGTCGGGCCCCGGCTCGGCGGTGGTGTGCGTCACCGCCGGGCTGCGCTCGCGCCTCGAACCGGCCGAGCTCGCGGCCGTCCTCGCCCACGAGACGGCGCACGTCGCCAACCGGGACGTGCTCGTCGGGGCGGTCGCCGCGTTCCCCGGCCTGTGCGCGGGCCTGTTCCTCGGCTGGTGGACGGGCCTCGTGACCGGCCGGGACAAGTACGGCGCCGGACGCGTCGCGGCCGTGGCGGGCGGGGTGGTCCTGCTGCCGCTCGGGGTGGCGGCGGCGGTGCTCCACGGCGTCGGGACGCTGGTCGGGCTCGCTCTGTCGCGGCACCGTGAGCTGTGCGCCGACTCCACGGGCGCGCTGCTGACCGGGCGTCCCGCCGACCTCGCGTCCGCCCTGGGCAAGATCAGCGACGGCCTGCGGGACGCGTCCCGGAACGATCTGCGGGCGCTGCGCCCGGTGAGCGCCCTGTGCGTGGTCGGGGCGCGCGGCGGGAGCGTGGACGGCCTGCTGTCCAGCCATCCGACGCTGGAGGCGCGCACCGAGCGGCTGTCGGCCATCTCCTGGCGGCTCGCGAGCGGCGGCTGACGTGGGGATCCTGGACGGGCTGCTCGGACGGTACACGCCCGGCATGCCCGACCTGGACCGGCTGTTCGAGCTGCCCGCCGCCGCACCGGCGCTGGAGGCCGCGACGGGCTTCGCCCCGGACGGTACGGGCGCCGTCTGCCACCGCCTCGTGGAGGGCGGTCCGTTCGGCGCGTTCGACCGTGCGCAGCGGGACGTCGTCCGGCTGCTGCACGGCGACGAGACCCGCGAGACGGGGCTGAGCGCGGGCCCGCACGGCTGGGCCTGGGCGCACGTCACCCGGCCGCCGGACGCGTTCGAGCGGCTGGTCTCCGACCTGCACATGGTCAACGCCACGCTGACCGCCGCCGGATACGGGCCGTACCTGCTGTGCACGGTGGCCGGCTTCCGCCGGGGGGACGGGCCGCAGCGGCTGCTCCTGGTCCATGCGCCGGGCCGCGGGACCTTCTACCCGTTCGCCCCGCGCGTCCCCGGTGAGACCGGCGAGCCGGGGACGCGCCGCCGCAACAACCTCGTCGAGACCCAGGCCCGAGACGCCCTCGCCGACGACCTCACCATGGAACCGGACACGGCCCGCTGGTTCCCCGTCTGGGACGCCCCCGGCGTCACCTGAAACGACCCCGGCCACGCACCCGAGCGCGCGACCTGACCGGTGAGGCGACGCCGGAGGCGAGCCTCACCGGAAGATCGCCAGTGAGCTAAAGCGCGAGCATTCGGTCGAGGGCGGTGCGGGCGTGGCGGGCGGTGTCCTCGTCCACCTGGATGACGTTCTCCACGTCGCCGCGGGCCAGCGTCTCCAGCGACAGCACCAGGTGAGGAAGGTCGATGCGGTTCATCGTCGAGCAGTAGCAGACGGTCTTGTCGAGGAACATGACGTTCTTGTCCGGGTGCGCGTTCGCCAGCCGCCGGACCAGGTTCAGCTCGGTGCCGATGGCCCAGGACGATCCCGGCTCGGCCGCCTCGATCGCCTCGATGATGTACTCGGTCGAGCCGACCTCGTCCGCGGCGGTGACGACCTCGTGCCGGCACTCCGGGTGCACCAGGACGTTCACTCCGGGGACGCGCTCCCTGACCTCGTTCACCGAGTCCAGGCTGAACCGGCCGTGCACCGAGCAGTGGCCGCGCCAGAGGATCATCTTGGCGTCCTGCAACTGCCGCGGAGTCAGGCCGCCCCCGCGGCGGTGCGGGCTGTAGACCACGCAGTCGTCCAGGGAGAAGCCCATCTGCAGGACCGCGGTGTTGCGGCCGAGGTGCTGGTCGGGCAGGAACAGGACCTTCTTGTTTCCACCGCCCGAACCTGCCTCGCCCTTGCCGTAGGCCCAGTCCAGAGCGCGCTTGGCGTTGGACGAGGTGCACACCACACCGCCGTGCCGTCCGACGAACGCCTTGATGTCGGCCGACGAGTTCATGTAGGTGACCGGGACCACGTCGTCGGCGATGCCCGCGTCCTCCAGGACCTCCCAGCACTCCTCGACCTGGTCGAAGGTGGCCATGTCGGCCATCGAGCAGCCCGCGCCGAGGTCGGGCAGGATCACCTGCTGGTGGGGCGCGGTCAGGATGTCGGCCGACTCCGCCATGAAGTGGACGCCGCAGAACACGACGTAGGACGCCTCGGGCCGTGCCGCCGCCTTCTGGGCCAGCTTGAACGAGTCGCCGGTGACGTCCGCGAACTGGATCACCTCGTCCCGCTGGTAGTGGTGGCCGAGCACGAACACCCTCTCGCCGAGGGCGGCCTTGGCGGCGCGGGCGCGCTCGACCAGCGCGGGGTCGGAGGCCGGCGGCAGCTCGCCGGGGCAGTCCACGCCGCGTTCGCTGGCCGGGTCGGCGCCGCCTCCGAGCAGCAGCAGTTGGGTGGTCACGGCGGGCTCCCTTCACGACGGGGCTTATCGTCGCTTTGACGACTAATGATGGCACATCCCCGGCCCGCCCGGGATGTGACGTAGACCGCACCGTCGCCTAGCGTTAGAAGGGACGGATAAGCGGAATGGCCATGTGGCGAGGTACGTTGTCCTACGGGAAGGGGCGTACGCGTCCTCGGACAAGCGACAGCCCGCCGCCCCGCGCGGCGTTAGCGAGACCCGGGAGCTGAACACATGACGGTTTCAGGTGAGACCACGCAGGAGACCACGCAGGGCGTCGTCCTCACCGACGCTGCCGCCGAGAAGGCCAGAGGCCTGCTCGAGCAGGAGGGCCGCGACGACCTCGCGCTGCGTGTCGCGGTGCAGCCGGGCGGCTGCTCCGGCCTGATCTACCAGCTCTTCTTCGACGAGCGGCAGCAGGACGGCGACCAGATCCAGGACTTCGGCGGCCTGGCCGTGCGCGTCGACCGGATGAGCGCGCCCTATCTCACCGGCGCCACCATCGACTTCGTCGACTCGATCGAGAAGCAGGGCTTCACGATCGACAACCCGAACGCGTCGGGTTCCTGCGCCTGCGGCGACTCCTTCAACTGAGCCGGGACCCCGTGAGAGGCGGCCGGAAACCTTTCCCGGCCGCCTCTTTCCGGTTGCCGGAGGTACTCCGGTCGTGATCCTCGGTGCGGCGGGGGGTTACGCTTTCCGGGTTCGAAACAGCCGGTGAACAGCCGGACGACCACGACGAGGAGAGCGACTCCGTGCGCATCGCCGTGACAGGCTCCATCGCGACCGACCATCTGATGACCTTCCCCGGAAGGTTCACCGACCAGCTACTGCCCGACCAGCTCGACCGCGTGTCGCTGTCGTTCCTGGTGGACGAGCTCGAGATCCGGCGCGGCGGCGTGGCCGGCAACATCTGCTTCGGCATGGCCAGCCTCGGCAAGGAATCGATCCTGGTGGGCTCGGTCGGGGACGACTTCGCCGACTACCGCTCCTGGCTCGACCGGCACGGTGTCGACACCGCCTCGGTGCACGTGTCGGAACTGCGGCACACCGCCCGGTTCCTGTGCAACACCGACCAGGACCAGAACCAGATCGCCACCTTCTACGCGGGCGCGATGAGCGAGGCCAGGGAGATCGAGCTGCAGCCGGTGGCCGACCGCGTCGGCGGCCTCGGGATGGTGCTGATCAGCCCGAACGACCCCGAGGCGATGCTGCGGCACACCGACGAGTGCCGCGACCGCGGCATCCCGTTCGCCGCGGACCCGTCCCAGCAGCTCGCCCGCATGGACGGCGCGGAGGTGCGCCGCCTCATCGACGGTGCCTCCTACCTGTTCACCAACGAGTACGAGAAGGCGCTCTGCGAGGAGAAGACCGGCTGGTCCAGCGAGGACATCCTCTCCCGCGTCGGCGTCCGCGTCACCACTCTCGGCGACAAGGGCGTCACCATCGACCGGAAGGGCGAGGAAGGGGTGCACGTCCCCTGCGTCTCCGTCGACTCCATCGTCGACCCGACCGGCGTCGGCGACGCGTTCCGCGCCGGGTTCCTGACGACCCTCGGCTGGCAGCTGTCCCTGGAGCGCGCCGCCCAGGTCGGCAACACCATCGCCGCGTACGCCCTCGGGGTCGGCGGGCCGCAGGAGTACACGCTCGCCCGCCAGGCGTTCCTCGACCGCTTCGCCGCCGCCTACGGCTCCGGCGCCGCCGACGAGATCGCCCCCCACATCAGCTG
>NZ_SMKH01000185.1 GCF_004348515.1 Actinomadura sp. KC345
CTAGCAACGCCTTTCAGCTTCGTAAACAGCTTGCAGAAACTTTCTGCAAGTCTGTGGCCGATCTGTAACTCTTTACAGCCCCGGGACAAACCAGGTCGACACGTCCCCGACCCCTGCGCCAGGCTTCCCCCGTGAACGACAGCGTGAACGACGGCGCGCTCGGCCTCGTCCGGGACCACACGATCCTGGCGGTCGTGACCGGGTCGCGGGCCTACGGGCTGGCGACCGGCGACAGCGACGTCGACCGGCGCGGCGTCTATGCGGCGCCGGCGCCGCTGTTCTGGCGTTTCACCAAGCCGCCCACCCACCTGGACGGCCCGCTGCCCGAGCAGTTCTCCTGGGAGCTGGAGCGGTTCTGCGAGCTGGCGCTGGCCGCCAACCCGACCGTCCTGGAGTGCCTGTGGTCGCCGCTGGTCGAGAAGGTCACCCCGGTCGGCGAGGAGCTTCTGGCCGTCCGGTCCGCCTTCCTGTCCCGTCGGGTGCACCGCACGTTCCTCCGCTACGCGGAGGCGCAGTTCCGCAAGCTCGAAGGCGACTTGCGCAACGGCGGCGCGCCCCGCTGGAAGCACGTCATGCACATGCTGCGCCTCCTCGTCAGCGGCCTCCACTGCGTCCGGCACGGCGAGCCGCGCGTGGACGTCGGCGACCTGCGCGACCGGCTCCTCGCCGTCCGCCGCGGCGAGGTCGCCTGGGACGAGATCGAGACCTGGCGCGCCGCCCTCACCACCGACCTGGACTCCGCCGCGGACCGCAGCCCGCTGCCCCCCGAGCCCGACCGCGCGAGGATCGAGAACCTCCTGATCTCCATACGACGCCGGAGCATTGACTGGTGAACCTCCCCGAAGGCCTGCTCGACCGTTTCGCGGCCGGCCACCCCTACCCCCGCGCGTTCGTCACGGTCAGCGGCGCCCACCTGTACGGGTTTCCCTCAGAGGACTCCGACGTCGACCTGCGCGGCGTCCACCTGCTGCCTCTCGAAGAGATCGTCGGCCTGCGGACGGGAGACGAGACCGTCACGCTCATGTGGGACCACGAGGACGTGGAGGCCGACATCGTCACCCACGACCTGGCCAAGTTCTGCACCCTCCTTCTGCGGCGCAACGGGTACGTCCTGGAACAGGTCATGTCGCCGCTCGTGATCACCACGTCGCCGGTCCACGAGGAACTCAAGGAACTCGTCCCGGGACTGCTCACCTTCAACCACGCGTACCACTACCTGGGTTTCGCGCGGTCCCAGTGGAAGGCGTTCGAGGAGACGAACGAGCTGAAGCCGCTCCTCTACACGTTCCGGATCCTGCTGACGGGCATCCACCTGATGCGTTCAGGCGAGGTCGAGGCCGACCTGACGCGCCTCACCGGCGACGGGCCGCCCTACTTGGCCGACCTGATCGAGGCGAAGCGCGCCGCCGAACACGGTGCGCTGCCCGGGGACGCGCCCGCCCCGTCCCGTCTCCAGGCCGACACGGCCGCGCTCACCGCACGCCTCAAGGAGGAACGCGACCGCAGCGACCTCCCAGAACATCCCGCGAACTTCCGCGCCGTGCACGACCTCGTAGTCCGAACCCGCCTACGCTGAACCCTGCGGTGCCTCCCCTCCGTGCCACGGGTTATACGGACCGTTCAACGCGACCACCTGGTGCGTCCGCCACGTACCACGGGTGATCGCGTAGCCGAGGAAGGGGAGCGATGCGGGACCAGGGCATCGACCAGAAGGACATCGCGGAGGCGGATCTCCGGACGAGGCGCGGCGTGTTCCGCGCCGTCGCGTTCCGGGACCCGGTCGACGGGCACGAGCACATGGCGCTCGTCCGGGGCGACATCAGGGGCCGGGAGAACGTGCTCGTCCGGATGCACTCCGAATGCATGACCGGCGACATCTTCGCCGCCACGCGCTGCGAGTGCGGTGACCAGCTCGGCGCGGCGCTGGACGCGATCGTCCGCGAGGGCGCCGGCGTCCTGGTGTACCTGCGCGGGCACGAGGGGCGGGGGATCGGGTTGGTGGCGAAGGTCCGCACCCACATCCTGCAGGACGACCAGGGACTCGACACCGTCGACTCCGCCACGGCCATCGGCCTGCCGGTGGACGTCCGCGACTACGGGCCCGCGGCGCGCGTCCTGCGGCACCTCGGGGTCCGGTCGGTGCGGCTGCTGTCGAACAACCCGGTCAAGGTGAGCGCGCTGGAGTCCTACGGCGTCGCCATCGCGGCGCGCGTGCCGCTCCTCGTCCCGGTCAGCGACGACAACGTCCGCTACCTCACCGCCAAGCGCGACCGTCTCGGCCACGACCTCCCCCAGCTCGACACCGCCCCCCTCGGCGAGGCGCCGGTCAGCGAGGTCCACGGATGACGCGGCCGATGGCGGTCACGCGGCCGCGACCGATCGCTCGGCCGATGCGGACGGCTCCACCGGGCGTCTGGTACACCGCCGGGCCGCCGCGCGCGAAGCGGCTGACCCGGGGGCCCGAGCTGGCGGCGGCGGTCGCCGTCCAGTTCGCCCTGCTGGCGGTGCTGCGGCCGGGGGCCGCCGGCGTCGCCGTGGGCGTCGGGTACGCGCTGGCCTCGTGGGCCGTCCTCACCGCGGCGTTCGGCCGGAGGCGGGCGCTCGGCCCCGCCGATCACGTCACGCTCGCGCGCGTTGTGCTCACGGGCGGTGTCGCGGCCCTGGTCGCGGGGCATCTCATGGGTGACGGACACACGTGGGCGCTGGTCGCGCTGGCGTCGGTGGCGCTCGTCCTGGACGGGGTGGACGGGCGGGTCGCCCGGCGCACCGGGACGGCGTCCAAGCTCGGCGCACGGTTCGACATGGAGGTCGACGCCCTCCTCGTCCTGGTGCTGAGCGTGCAGGTCGCGTGGTCCGCCGGGGCGTGGGTGCTGGCGATCGGTGCCATGCGGTACGTGTTCGGCGCGGCGGCGTGGGCGGCACCGTGGCTGCGCGGGGACCTGCGGCCGAGCATCGCGCGCAAGGCTGTCGCGGTGGTGCAGGGCGTGGCGCTGACGGTGGCCGCGGCGGGCGTCGTCCCGCATGCGGGCGCGCTCGTGGCGGCGGCGCTCGCGCTGCTGGTGTGGTCGTTCGGACGGGACGTCGCGTGGCTGTTCGCGCGGCGGCACGAGAGCCGGCGGGGAGGCCGGAGCAGGGCGCGCCGGGAACGTCGGGAACGTCGGGGGAGGAGCACGGATGGAGCGGGACGCCAGCGCGTTCTGGATCCGGTCGCCCGGTAAGGGGGAGATCCGTGCGGTCTCCCTGCCGGAGCCGGGGCCGGGCGAGGTCCTGGTCCGGACGGTCTTCTCCGGGGTCAGCCGGGGGACGGAGTCGATCGTCTTCCGCGGCGGCGTCCCCCCGAACCAGCACGCGATCATGCGGGCGCCGTTCCAGGACGGGACGTTCCCGGGGCCGGTCAAGTACGGCTACCTGAACGTCGGCGTGGTCGAGCACGGCCCGTCCGAGCTGCTGGGCCGCACGGTCTTCTGCCTCTACCCGCACCAGACCCGGTACGTCGTCCCGGCGAGCGCGGTCAGCCCCGTCCCGGACGGTGTCCCGCCGGAGCGCGCCGTCCTCGCCGGGACCGTGGAGACCGCCGTGAACGCGCTGTGGGACGCGGCGCCGCTGGTCGGCGACCGCATCGCCGTGGTCGGCGCCGGGATGGTCGGCTGCTCGGTCGCCGGGGTCCTCGCGGGGTTCCCCGGCTGCGACGTCCAGCTGGTCGACACCGACCCCGCCCGTGCCGAAGTGGCGCGGGCGCTCGGCGTCCGGTTCGCGTCCCCCGACGAGGCCGAGGGGGGCTGCGACCTGGTGGTCCATGCCAGCGCCACCGAGTCGGGCCTGGCCCGGTCCCTGGAACTGCTGGCGCCGGAGGGGGAGGTCATGGAGCTGAGCTGGTACGGCGACCGGCGGGTCGGCGTCCCGCTGGGGGAGTTCTTCCATTCGCGGCGGCTGACCGTCCGCGCCAGCCAGGTCGGGGCCGTGCCGCCGGCCCGCCGGTCGCGGCGCACGTTCGCCGACCGGCTGGGGCTGGCGCTGCGGCTGCTCGCGAGCCCCGCGTACGACGTGCTGATCACCGGTGAGAGCGGCTTCGGGGACCTGCCGCAGGTCATGCCGCGCCTCGCGAACGGTGAACTTCCCGCGCTCTGCCACCGAATCACCTACTGACGGATCCGGGAGATCCGCCCCGACCCCATGGAGGACGACCTTGTTCGGCATCACCGTCCGTGACCACGTGATGATCGCCCACAGCTTCCGCGGCGAGGTCTTCGGTCCCGCGCAGCGGCTGCACGGCGCGACGTACGTGGTGGACGCGACGTTCCGCCGGGCCGACCTGGACTCCGACGGCATCGTCGTCGACATCGGGCTCGCCACCAGCGAGCTGGGTGAGGTCCTGGGCGCGCTGAACTACCGCAACCTGGACGACGAGCCGGACTTCGCCGGGGTCAACACCTCGACGGAGTTCCTCGCCAAGGTCATCGCCGACCGGCTCGCCGACCGTGTCCACGCGGGCGCGCTCGGCGAGAACGCGCGCGGCCTGTCCGGCATCGCGGTGACGCTCCAGGAGTCCCACGTCGCCTGGGCCAGTTACGAGCGCGTGCTGTGAGCGGCCGCGAGATCTGGTTCGTCGTCCCGGGGGACATCGACGACACCGACGTGCCGAGCGGCGGCAACCACTACGACCGGCGGCTGTCCGAGGGGCTGGCGGCGTCGGGGCGCACCGTCCGGGAACTGGCGGCGCCGGGGGCGTGGCCGCGCCCCGACCGCGCCGCCCGGACGGGCCTCGCCCGGTCGCTCGCCGCGCTGCCCGACGAGGCCGTCGTCCTGCTGGACGGCCTCGTGGCGTGCGGCGTCCCCGAGGTCGTCGTCCCCGAGGCGGGCCGGCTGAGGCTCGCCGTCCTCGTCCACCTCCCGCTGGCCGACGAACCCGGGCAGGTCGACCTCAACGCGGGCGAGCGCGCGGTGCTGGAGGCGGCCGGGGCCGTGGTGGCGACGAGCCCGTGGGCCAGGGACCACCTCATCGCCCACCACGGCCTGGAGCCGTCCCGCGTCCACGCCGTCGCCCCGGGGACCGATCCCGCGTCGCTCGCGTCCGGGACCGACGGGGCGACCCGCCTGCTGTCGGTGGCGTCCGTGACACCGCGCAAGGGCCACGACATCCTGGTCGAGGCCCTGGCCGGCGTCGCGCACCTGCCGTGGCACTGCGAGATCGTCGGCCCGCTGCGCCGCGACCCCGAGTACGTGACGCGCCTGCACCGGCTGATCGGCCGGCACGGCCTCGGCGACCGCGTCCACCTGGAGGGACCGCTGGTCGGCAAGCGGCTCGACGACGCCTACGCCGGAGCCGACCTCCTCGTCCTGGCGTCCCGTGCCGAAACGTACGGGATGGTGGTGACCGAGGCCCTCGCGCGCGGCATCCCGGTGCTCGCGACCTCCGTGGACGGCGTCCCCGACACGCTCGGCTGGGACCCCTCGGGCACCGTCCCGGGGCTGCTGGTCCCGCCCGACGATCCCGCCGCGCTGGGCGGCGCGCTGCGCCGCTGGCTGGTGGAGGCCGACCTGCGGAGCCGGCTGCGCGCCGCCGCCCGGCTCCGCCGCGGCATGCTTCCCGGCTGGGACGACACCGCCCGCCGGACGGCCCTCGTCCTGTCCCGCCTGCGCAGGGAGATCCGATGAGTTCTGGTACTTCGAGTTTCGATTCCTCGTGGCTGGCGCTGCGGGAGAGCGCCGACGCCGCCGCCCGCGCCTCGGAGCTGCTCGGCCCGCTGCGGGACGCGCTCGCACCGGACGAGCCGCTGGTCATCTGGGACCTCGGCTGCGGAACCGGCGCCCTGGGGCGCTGGCTGTCCGGGCGGCTGCGCGGTCCGCAGCACTGGATCCTGCACGACCACGACCCCGAGCTGCTCGACCTGGCCCGCAAGAACGCCTACGTCACCGCCGACGGCCGGCCCGCGACGATCGAGACCCGCGGGGGCGGCCTCGAATCGCTGCGCGCCTCCGACCTGGTCGGCGCGTCGCTGGTCACCGCGTCCGCGCTGCTGGACGTCCTGACCGCCGCCGAGGTCGAGGCCATCGCCGCCGCCGCGGGCTGCCCGGCGCTGCTGACCCTGTCGGTCGTCGGGCGGGTCCGGCTGTCCCCGCCCGACCCGCTCGACGCGGAGATCGCCGCCGCGTTCGACGCCCACCAGCGCCGGGACGGCCTCCTCGGACCGGACGCGGTCGCCGCCGCGACCGAGGCGTTCGGGCGGCGCGGCGCTTCCGTGCGGACGCGCCCCAGCCCGTGGCGGCTCGGCCCCGGGCAGGCCGCGCTGACCGCCGAGTGGCTGCGCGGCTGGGTCGCCGCCGCCGTCGAGCAGAGTCCTGGCCTGGGCCCGGCCGCGGACGGCTACCTGCGCCGGCGCCTCGACGAGTGCGCCGCCGGGAGCCTCATCGTCGAGGTCCACCATCTCGACATGCTCGTCCTCCCCGGGAGTTCCGCGTGACGAGATCCTGGGTGACGAAGCTCTGGCCCTGGCTGCGCCTGCTCATCGGGCTGGGCATTCTCGGCGCGCTCCTGTGGTGGCACAGCACCGACGCGTTCGTGGACGCGCTCCAGGCCATCGACGTGCGGGCCGTCCTCATCGCGCTCGCCGTCGGGCTGGTGACGACCGTGCTCAGCGCGGCCCGGTGGTGCCTGGTCGCCCGGCGCCTCGGCCTGCACCTGCCCATGGCGGGAGCCGTGTCCGACTACTACCGGGCCCAGTTCCTGAACGCGGTGCTGCCCGCGGGCGTCCTCGGGGACGTCCACCGCGCGGTGAGCCACGGCCACCGGTCCGGTGACGTCGCCCGCGGTGTGCGGGCGGTGTTCCTCGAACGGGTGGCGGGGCAGATCGTGCCGGTCATCGTGGGGGGCGCCGTCCTGTTCACCCAGCCCGCCGTGCTGTCGGCCATGGCGCCGGTCATGACCCCGGTGCTGGTCGCGCTCGCGGTGGCGCTGAGCGTGCTGCTCGTTCTGGCTCGGTGGCGCCACCGCGCGCTGTCCGCCATGTTCGCCGACACGCGCGCCGTCCTGGACGTCTGGCCCGCCATCGTGGGGCTGTCCCTCACCGCACTGGCCGGGCACCTGGCCCTGTTCGTCGTCGCCGCCCGCCTCGCCGGCTCGACGGCGCCGCTCCTCACCCTGGTGCCCCTGCTGCTGCTGGCGCTCCTGGTGATGGTGCTGCCGGTGAACGTCGGCGGCTGGGGTCCCCGCGAGGCCGTCCTCGCCGTCGCGTTCGGCGCCGCCGGGCTCGGCTCAGCGCAGGGCCTCACCGTGTCCGTCGTGTACGGGGTGCTCACGTTCGTCGCCTGCCTGCCCGGTGCGGTGGCCCTGCTCGTGAAGCGCCGCGAGGCAGTCCCCGAACGCCGCGACCAGGCTCCGCAGGGCGTCCCGGCCCTTGCCGGCGCCGGCCAGTGACGGCCGGCCGATGACCCCCGAGGCGGTGTAGGGGGACATCCCGGCCGTGAGCAGGTGACGCCGGTCGTCGGCGAGGTGGTCGGCGGTCTCGTAGCCGCTTCGCACGAGCTCCGGGTGCGCGTGCAGGAGGATCGACGTCTCCAGCTCGCCGGCGTGCATGTCGCTGTCGTGCGACGTCTCGATGCCCGCCGCCTCCCGTGCCTCGGCCCACTCGTCCGGGCCGGGGAACAGCGCCATGTCGCCGCGCGCCTCCTGGACGACGTTGCCCAGCACGTAGTTCCCTCCGTGCCCGTTCACCAGGACCAGCTTCGGCACCCCGGACCCGCGCAGCGACTCGGCGACGTCCCGCACCACCGCGTGCAGGGTCGCCGCCGAGATGCTCACCGTCCCCGGCCAGGCCGCGTGCTCATGCGAGCACGAGATCGTCAGAGGAGGGAGCGTCCGTACCGGGTGGGTCTTCGCGATCTCCCGCGCGATCGTGCAGGCGATCACCGTGTCCGTCGCGAGCGGCAGGAAGGGGCCGTGCTGCTCGTGGCTCCCGACCGGCAGGACCGCCACGGGGACGTCCGGCTCCTCGGAACTCGTGTGCGTCGGCAGCATGGCCCCCACCCTGCCCTATGTGACGCCGCACGCGCTCGAAGAGCGAAACCAGCGCCATCGCACCGGCCAGCAGGGCGGCCGCGACGAGACCGTCGATCCAGTAGTGGTTCGCCGTCACGACCACCACGAGCACCGTGACCGGCGCGTGCATGGCGATGACCCACCGCCACCGGCTCCGCGACACCCGCACCACCGCGACGGCGACGAGGATGGCCCACCCGACGTGCAGCGACGGCATGGCCGCGTACTGGTTGGCGATCCCGTCCGCGCCCGGCGCGGGGTAGGCCGACGGCCCGACGCTCATCATGGTGTCCACCGCGCCGATGCCGGCCAGCCGCGGCGGGGCCAGGGGGAACAGCACGTGCACGAGCAGCCCGGCGCCGGTCAGCGCCACCAGCTCGTTCCTCACCCGGCCGTAGGACGACCGATGCCGCAGGTAGAGCCAGACCAGGAGCGCGGCCGTCCCGGAAAAGTGCATGCCCACGTAATACACGTTCGCCAGGACGGCCGTGTGGTCCCACCCGAGCGCCCACTGCTGGAACTCCACCTCGCTCGGCAGCCAGGACCGCTGGAACTCCCACAGCCGCGCCGCATTGCTCATCGCCTCGCCGGGGCCGTGGTCGAACACCGTCCGCCCCCACTTGTAGAAGGCGAACAGGACCACCAGGAGCCCCGCTTCGATGGCGAGCGGCCGCATCCGGCTCCGCATCCGGCTCCGCATCCGGCTCCGCATCCGGCTCCGCATCCGGCTCCGCATCCGGCTCCGCATCCGGCTCCGCATCCGGCTCCGCATCGCCACGCTGCTCGCCATCGTTCGTCCTCCCAGTGCCGGTCGTCTCCGTTTCCATAACAACCTTCGCGTCCGACACTTCCCGGGGCACTGGGCCCAGCATCCCGATCGGCGGAAGGAAGCCCCCTTGGCGAGGGTGGAGATAACCCCACCCTTCCCGTAGATTCCGTCGAGTGATCACCGGTGAATGGCTCAATCCGCCCCCGGCCGCGGACCACGACGGCTCCGCCCTCCTCGTCACCGCCGCGAAGGGCAGCGACTTCTGGCGGACGACGTCCTACGGATACGACCGCGACGGCGGCCACGCGCTGCTGTCGCCCCTCGGCCCCGAGGCCGCCGTCGAGGTCTCCTTCATCGCCGACTACGACCACCAGTTCGACCAGGCCGGCCTGCTGCTCTACCTGGACGAGACCACCTGGATCAAAGCGGGCGCCGAGTACTGCGACGGCGAACTCCAGCTCGGCGCGGTCGTCACCCGCGGCGTCTCCGACTGGTCGTCGGGACCCGTTCCGTGGGCCGGCCGCGAGATCACCGTCCGGGCCAGCCGCAGCGGCGACGCCGTGACCGTCCGTGCCCGCGCCGGCGACGACCCCTGGCAGATGATCCGCCTGGCGCCCTTCCCGGTGGACGTCCCCGCCAAGGCCGGCCCTTACTGCTGCGCCCCGGAACGCGAGGGCCTGACCGTTCGCTTCACCCGCGTGTCCACCGGCGCCCCGGACGAGGCCCTCCACACCTAGGGCGTGTTTCGGCAGATGCAGCCGTTCATAGATGGCGGTGATTTCGAGGAAGGCTTGGTAGCGGACGGAGAGCTTGTCGTATCGGGTGGCCACGGCACGAGGGCGCTTGCGGCGGGATGCCCGCCTTCGACGGCGTAGCGGCCGCGGCATGTGGATACGGCCCTCCACTCACTTTAGAAGTGAGTGGAGGGCCGCACTGTTAACGCGGTCGCGCGCCTAAGCCCGCTGACAATGCCGGTGTTCAGGGATGGGTGTCATACCCGCAGTCCCGGCAGCGCCAGTAGTAGACGTTGCGCCCATCACGCGACTCCGCGTACTGCTCGAAGTTGCTCGATCCGCACTGCGGGCATTCGAGCATGAACGGAGCAGCCGGAGGTGTGTCCGGAACGACCGGGCCACCGAACACGAGAGTCTCCAGCTCTGTATCCGTTGGAACAGCCAGGTCGCCGGTCGTACTGCATATCGCCATCATTGACGATCCCCGCCCTTCATGTTTCTCAGTTGTGTGAACAGCAGCGGAATGGTTCCGCCAACACTGACCCGTCCGCAGTGGCGGGATATCGGCAACTAATCCAGCACCGGATTTCTTGATTCGCGGCGTGCCGAAATTATGGACGCTCCATAATTTCGGCACGCGCAGATTAATTCGGCGGTGCGCCCCGGTACTTTGTACCTGAGCGCTTACTTGGTAGTCTCGCCGGGCCGGGAGAGGGGGGCGTGGATGCCGATCACACCGACGGTGGAGGAGCGCGCGGGATGCGGGCGGCCGGCTCGGGCGGCCGCGTGGGCGGCGCGGCGGCTGCGCGCCCACCGCCGGATGATCGCCCGCATCTCCCAGGCCGCGGGCATGCCGGTGCTGTCGGTCGCCTACCGCATGCAACCCAAGGTCACGATCCGGGAGTCCATCGCCGACTGCGTGGACTCCTACCGGTGGCTGCTCGACCAGGGCCACGACGCGGACGGCATCGTGGTGGGCGGCGACTCGGCGGGCGGCTACCTCGCCTTCATGGCGCCCCTGTACGCGCTCCGCGACGGGCTGCCCCGCCCCGCCGGCATCGCCGCCCTGTCGCCCTTCACCGACCTGGACATCGACGCCAAGATCGCGCACGCCAACACCCCGCTCGACCCGTTCATCCCGGCGCCGCGCCTGTGGGACATGGTCCGCGCCTGCTTCCCGGACGCCGAGTACACCGACCCGTGGCTGTGCCCCGTCCGCGCCGGCCTCGGCGGCCTGCCGCCCACGCTCATCCAGGCCGGCTCGATCGAGGTGCTCCGCGCCGACGCCGAGCTGATGGCCGAGCGGCTCGGCGCCGCGGACGTGCCCTGCACGCTGCAGATCTGGAAGGGCAGATGCACGTCTTCCAGGTCTTCGCCGATGTCTGCCGGGAGCTGGCCGCCATCAAGGAGATCGGCGTCTTCGCCCGCCGCGTCACCGCCGGCCCCGCCCGCCAGGAGGCCGCCTAGCCTCCGGGCCCGCCGCGCGGCAGGCGGCGCGCGGCCGACGCGTGCATGGCCATCGACAGCTCGACGGCCTGCTCGACGACCGCGTCGAGATCCTTTCCCAGCCGTCCGTCCGCCCACTGCTGCGCCAGCTCGGTCATGGCCCCGGTGAACATGGTCGCGGCGATGACGACCGGGAGCCTGGGCTCGCTGCCCATCGCGACGAGCGCTTCCAGAAGTGCCGTCTGCGCCGCCCGCCGCCGGGTGGCCAGCACCTCGTTCCCCCGCGCCTCGAAGAACAGGACGCGTCCCCGCCGCGGGTCGTCGGTGATGAACCGCAGCACGCCGCGGATGCCGGCGCGGCTGCGGGCCTCCGGATCGGGGGAGGCGTCGTCCAGCGACCGGGCGAGGACATCCCCGAGCGCCGCCGCCTGCTGGTCGTAGACGGCGGCCAGAAGCTCGTCGGTATCGGCGAAGTTCTCGTAGAAGTACCGGGTGTGCAGCTCGGCGTTCCGGCACACCGCCCGTACCGTCAGCGCGCCCTCGCCCTGCTCCCCGAACAACGCGAACGCGGCCCGCACGAGCATCTCGCGCCGCTCGTCCTTCCGCCTGGCCACGGGCACTCCGGCCCACCGGCCGGAGGCCGTCGTCCGGACGTTCGCCATGGCGGACACGATAGCAATCCCATGTCTGGACACGGCTGTAACCAATCACTTATTCTGGCTACAGGCGTACCCAGAAGTGGAGTCTCCCGATGCCCCCCAGGAACAACCTCATCGCCAAGCGTTTCGAGCAGTCCTTCGACGCCGACATCCGGTCCAGGTTCTTCAAGGGCCTCGACTTCGCCGGCCCGGCGGGCGACCCCGGCTGGTTCGGCCCCGGCAGCGCGGTCTGGTACGTCCACTCGCACCTGCCCACGCTGATCCTCGGCCTGGTGAGCGCCGCCTACATCGAGGGCCTGGACCCCAGCATCAGCTGGATGGGCTACGACCACTCCCGCCTGGCCGAACGCGTCGACGGCGTCCCCACCGGGAACATCGACCCCGAAGGCGGCGCGGTGCGCCTCGCCCACTCCATCTCGTTCTTCATCGGCACCGCCTACGGCTCCACCGAGACGGCGGAGAAGCTGGCGCGCACCGTCCGGGCCATGCACCACACGGTCAAGGGCACCCGCCCCGACGGCCTCGCCTACGACGCCGACGACCCCGAATGGCTCCGCTGGAACTACGCCACCGTCGTATGGGGCCTCGCCACCGCGCACGAGCGCTACCACCGCCGCCCCTTGCACGACATCGACCGCTACTACCGCGAGTTCGTCCGCGTCGGCGAAGCCCTAGGGGGTACCGACCTCCCGGCCACCAAGGCCGAGACCGCCGAGTGCCTGGAGTCCTACCTGCCGCGCCTGGCCCTCACTCCCATCAAGGCGTTCGCCACCGGTCCCAACCTGCGCGACAGCAAGGCCAAGCCCTGGGAGCCCGGCAGCGAGTTCATGGACTGGGCGGCCCGCGACATGCTGCCGAGGTGGGCCCAGAAGCTGGCCCTCTACCGGCCGCCCAACCCGGTCGCCCTCCGCCTCCGCCGCACCGCCCTCTGGACGGCCCTCAACGGCCTCTACGAGGCGACCGGCCCCCTCCCGGAATACCGCCAGGCCCAGACCCGCGCGGCCGGCAAGAAGGCGAGCCCCTTCATCTCCACCGCGCCCGCGACCTGCGACCCGGTCCTGACCCGCGAGGAGATCGAGGCCACCGCCTGACCAGTGGGGGCGTGCCGGGCCTCGTCCGGTGCGCGAAGCCGTGGTGAAGCGGCGGTGAAGACGGTGCCTGCTGGACTGCCGCACGGAGTCGACGTCCAGAGAAGGGACCTCCGTGCGAATCGGCAAGAAGGCGATCAAGAGAATAGGCGTCACGCTGGCCGCGACCGCCGCGGCGACCGGCGCCACGGTCGTGGCCGGTGTTCCGGCCCAGGCCGCGGGCGAGTGGTGCAACAACTGGGTCTGCATCGAGACCTACGACACCGGCACCTACCTGGGCCGGGTCGAGTTGAACGTCTGGTCGAGCAGCCTCGGCGGGACCGTCACCGGCAGGGTCTGGACCACCAACGGCTGGAGCGCCAGGACCAAGACCGAGACGGTCGGCAAGTTCACCACCTACCGCGGCTACGTCTACCCGCAGCGGCACTTCCCGTCCGGTACGCGGCTCTGCGGTGAGGGCTGGCTGGACGGCCGCAGCGTCGGCCTGCCCTGCGTGACCATCAGGGCCTGACCGGGGCGTGCCCGGCCCGGCCTTCCCTCATCCGCGGGCCGGGCACCAGGCTTCACCGGACCCGCCGCCGCGTCGGCGCGGCCGGCGGGTCAGTGCGAGGAGGCCGTCTCGGTTCGGTGGACGCCGAGGGCCTGGGCGAGCACGCCGTGGACGTGGCCGGGCTCGGCCGGGGCGTTGTCGATGAGGATCGCGGTGCACAGGCCGTCGGATGCCGCGACGAGGGCGGCGATCGCCCGCGGGTCGTCGGTGAGGCCGGCGGCGAGGGCGGCGATGTCCTCGCGCCAGCGGCGGGCCACGGGCTGGAGCGCGGGACGGCGGGCGGCCATCGTGGACAGCTCGCGTTCGGCCAGCGCGCGTTCGCGGCCGGGCCCCGCGGACTCGGCGATCAGCTCGGCCAGCTCGCGCAGCTTGTCGCCCGGACCGTCGACGATCTGGCGGATGCGCGCGGTGTACTCGTCGGCGACGCTGGTCAGGGCGGCGACGAGCAGGTCGTCGAGCGTGGCGAAATAGTAGGTGGTCAGGCTGGTGGGGATCCCGGCTTCCCTGGCGACGGTGCGGTGGGTGACCCCGGCGGTTCCGTCGCGCTGGACGACGGCGAGGGCGGCGCCGATGATCTCGGCGCGGCGTCTGTGTCCCCGGGCTCTGCGCCCGTCGGCCGTGCTGTCGCCCTGGTCGTCCATGCGCCCTCCCGTGCCCCTCAGGGTAGTCGAGCCGGCTCCTTCTCCTCGGCGTCCGCGCGCTCGTCCGCGCCGAGCGGGCGCACGTGCCGCAGGGCGGCCAGGCACAGCACCGTCGCGGCCAGGACCGCGACGCCTGCGACGAGAGAGGCGATGTTCAGCCCGGTGGTGAACGTCTCCCGTGCCAGTACGACATCGACCGGCGCGTCCTCGGCGACCGAAAGGGCTCCGCTGAGGCTGCCGGTCACGCGGTCGCCGACGGCGTGCGACACCCCCGCCGGCGCGACCATGCGGGCGCTGTAGAGCGCGGTGGTGAGGCTTCCCAGGAGGGCGACACCTGCGGCGAGGCCGAGTTCCTGCACGGTCTCGGACATCGCGGCGGCCGATCCGGACTTCGACGCGGGCGCGGCGCCGACGACCATGTCGGTCCCGAGCGCGGCGATCGCGCCGAGGCCGAGGTAGGCGAAGGCGAAACCGGTGACCACGCGCGCCGCGTCGCCGGTGCCGGCCGTACCGAGCAGCACGTAGCCGATCATCGAGAGCACCAGGGTGACCGCCATGACGAGACCGGGACGTACCCGCCGGGCGACGAGCGGCGCGCCGATGGCGGCGGCGAACATCGCCAGCGCCGGTGCGCCCGTCCACAGCCCGGCCACCGCCGGGGACAGGTTCTCGACCAGCTGGAGGTACTGGGTGACCAGATACATGGCGCCGCCCACGCCGACCAGCCCGATGAGGAGGACCGCCAGCGCGGCGGAGAAGGCCCGGTCGGCGAACAGACCGACGTCCAGCAGCGGGGAGGCGAGCCGGCGCTGCCTGCGCACGAACACCGCGCCGGCCGCGACACCGACCGCGAACGGGATCACCGTGGGCAGTTCGGGTCCGTGGGCGGCGGTGTGCTTCACCGCGTAGATTCCCGGGAGGATCGCCAGCAGCGACAGGGCGACGCTGACGAAGTCCAGCCTTCCCGCGTCGGCGGCGGCGTACTCCGGAAGCAGTGTCCGCGCACCGGCCAGCACGACGACGGCGACCGGCACGGCCAGCAGGAACGCCGCACCCCACCAGAACTCGTCGACGAGCACGCCGCCCACCACGGGACCGGCCGCCATGCCCAAGGCGAACATCGTCGCCCACACCCCGATCGCCAGCGCACGTTGTCGCGCATCGGGGAACATGTTCGTGATCAATGACAGCGTCGAGGGCATCAGCGTCGCACCGGCGACGCCGAGCAGCGCCCGTGCCGCGATCAGCAGCTCCGCGCTGGGGGCGAAGGCCGCGAGGAGCGACGCCGTCGCGAACGCCGCCATGCCGGCCATCAGCAGCCGCCGCCGCCCGATCCGGTCTCCGAGGGTGCCCATCGTGATCAGGAACCCGGCGATCAGGAACCCGTAGACGTCCATGATCCACAACGTCTGGGTTCCCGACGGGCCCAGGTCGGCCGCCATGCTCGGCAGCACGAGGTAGAGCACCGTGACATCGAGCCCGAGCAGCACCGTCGGCAGTGCCAACAACCCGAGCCCCGCCCACTGGCGC